>NC_004369.1:2517672-2832381 GCF_000011305.1 Corynebacterium efficiens YS-314
ACCCCCAAGGAAACCCCTTGGCCTTAGATATAAGGCCAAGGGGTTTCGTCATAGCATGCCACGCGAGATCCGCCCGGCCCCCGCGCCGACAAACCCGGTGCGGAAATAATCACAACATCATCCCGCCCGCCACCGGACGGATAGCACTTATGATGACAGGGAGGCCAGTGCCGCCTTGCCCACTCAAAGAAAGGTTGTCCCCATGTTCTCCATCGCCGGTTTGCTCTACCTCCTCCTTATCTCCCTGGGCCTAGTGTAGAAAAGCACCTTGGGCCTGACTTAACCGGGCCCAGCCCACATTTCTACCAATTCCTGACTCCGCACATTTGGGAGTCAGGAATTTTTTTAGTGCGCCCACACTGGAACACCCACGGGCCAGCTGGGACGATGCCATGCCGAACAGGCACCCCGCCAACAAAGGGTGCCACGCCAGAGATCACCCGACCAGCACCCCGCCCGGCCGCAGCCCGAAAAGGCCTGTACCCTAAGATTAATAATATCTAATATCACGCAGGCGCCCATATTTCATGCCGATCTCCCGGCTACATATTAGATATAACTAATTCTCCACTTCAAAGGACCAAATGAATACACATTCGATAGTAGATGGCCTAGAGAGAGCGGAGGGAGAAGAACCCGAGTTCACCTGGTCTGAGGTTGCCCGGGGTTTCTACGCGGGCAGCTGTGAGGGCAACTTCGTCGGATATATCGAACGAAATGCGCGGGGAGCCTTTGTCGCACACGATATGCAATCCAGGGTCAGGGGAAAATTTCCCACCATCGATGACGCCATTGAGAACCTGACGGCGTTTTTCTTGTCCCCGGAAGAACCGGAAGAAGAGGTATAGGGAAGATGTCGCTCACCAACCATGCCGATAGCGCCCGGTACACAGGAAAACTGAAGTATCTCGTCTATACGAGCATCGCCTCCCCTGATCTGACTGAGGAAAGCGTGCAGTCGATGTTGACCACAGCCAGGGAACATAACGCCTCAGCCGAGATCACCGGACTGCTCCTGTTCAGGACCGGCACCTTCATTCAGTTCCTCGAGGGGGCCGCAGAGGAGATTGATCAGCTGATCTCCCGCATCCGCCTCGATGACCGCCATCAGGACGTCCGGGTGATCATCGAGGAGCCGGTAGACCACCGACGTTTCCCCGACTGGCGCATGGGGTACCGGGTTCCCCTTGAACCGAATTCCCTCCGCCAGGCCAATATGCGCGACAGCTTCACGGACATCACCTCCGACTCGAGGCGGGCTGTCATCGAAAGAGCCGCCCGGGAGTTCTCCCTCTGGTTCAAGGTGACGGAAGCCTCCGGCTCCCACTAACGCGAGGTGCCAAATACCGCATCCGGAAATGCAAGGAGGACCGCAACCCCCTACAGATTGCGGCCCTCGCCCCTACCGGATCCAGGCAAGAAAACTCCTGCTCATCCCACTCTAGAAATGGGACTGAATCCGTCCACCACCTTAACACCGCCTGAGATGGCGGGAAAACCAACGGCGTATATTACCCCACCCCGACGCCCGCGCCGACACCGACCCCCTGCGCAAACGTCGCACCCTGGAGACATCCGGGCGTCGTAAAGCTGGGGTTTCGTGGGTAGATTCGGTGCCAGACCCCACCCTGCCCCGGGGGTTATGAATCTGGTCACGAGGAGTTGCCCATGCCGAAATTCGCCGCGAATCTCTCCCTGCTCTTCACGGAGCTGCCCTTCCCCGAGCGGTTCGCCGCTGCGGCCAACACCGGGCTCTTCGAGGCCGTGGAGTTCCAGTTCCCCTACGACCATGACCTGAAAACGCTCACCCAGACCGCACAACAGGCCGGTCTGCCCGTCGCACTCATCAACGCCCCGCCGGGTGACACCTTCGGCCAGGCGGCCCTGAACTCCACCGATTTCGAGTCATCCATCACCGAGGCTCTCCGCTACGCCACCGCACTCGGCGCCGAGAAGCTACACGTCATGGCAGGCATCACGGAACCATCCCCCGACGCCACCGCCCTGTACCGCCGCAACATCACCACCGCTGCCCGCATGGCCGCAGAACGTGGCGTGCTCATCGTGGTCGAACCCATCAACCACCACACGGTTCCCGGCTACTTCCTGCACGACCTGGATCAGGCCCTTGGACTCATCCAGAACATCCCCAATGTGAAGATCCTCTTCGACATCTTCCACATCCAGCAGATCCACGGCGATCTCACCCGCCGGCTCACCGCGCTGCACCAGCAGGATCTCCTGGGCCACCTCCAGGTGGCCGCGGTGCCCTCCCGCCACGAACCCGGCACCGGCGAGGTGGATGACGCCCGCCTCTTTGAGCTTATCGACGCCCTCCCCTGGCCCGGTTTCGTCGGCGCCGAATACCATCCCGCGGACACCACCGTTGAGGGACTCGGCTGGCTACAGCCATGGGTGACGTACCATTAGCCCGGTAGTGATTATCAAATCCAAGGAGTTTGCCATGGCATTGCCCACCCCGAGCCACAGTGCCCGCGCACTGGTCACCGGCGCCAGCCAGGGAATCGGCCTGGCCATTGCCCGGGATCTCGCCCGCTATGGCCACAACCTCATCCTGGCGGCCCGCCGCGGCGAGCTGCTGCAGGAGATCGCGGAGGAGCTCGAGTCCCGCCACGGCGTGATCGTGGAGGTCCGCGCCGTGGATCTGGCCGACCGGGAGCAGCGCGCGGAGCTGATCGAGGAGATCAGGGGGCGTGAGATCAACATCATCATCAACTCCGCCGGTATCGCCAGCTTCGGCCCCTTCAAGGATCAGGACTGGGACTATGAGACCACGCAGTTCGATCTCAACGCCACCGCCGTGTTCGAGCTGACCCGCGCGGTGCTCGACGGCATGCTGGAACGTGGCACCGGTGCGATCTGCAATGTCGGTTCCGCGGCCGGTAATGTGCCGATCCCCAACAACGCCACCTATGTGCTCACCAAGGCCGGGGTCAACGCGTTTACCGAGGCCCTGCACTATGAGCTGCGGGGCACCGGCGTGGCCTGCACGCTCCTGGCACCGGGTCCGGTGCGGGAATCGGTGGTACCGGAATCCGAGCAGTCCATTGTGGACAAGGTGGTGCCGGACTTCCTGTGGACCACCTATGAATCCTGCTCCGCCGAGACCCTGCGTGCCCTGTCACGCAACCGTCGCCGTGTGGTGCCGGGCCCGTTGTCCAAGGCGATGAACGCGATCTCCACCATCGCCCCCACCGCGGTGCTGTCCCCGGTCATGGGCTGGGTCTATTCGAAGATGAGCTGACAAGGAAATAATAATGTCTGAAACTGTTGGAAACGGCGAGAACTTCCCCGCCGTCGCCGCCCGCGATGACCGCCTGGTGTGGGTGGATCTGGAGATGACCGGCTTGGATCTGGAACGCCATGTCATCGTGGAGGTCGCCGCCCTGGTCACCGACGCCAACCTCAACATCCTCGGCGAGGGTGTGGATCTGGTGGTGCACGCCACCGATGAGGAGCTGGCCCGGATGGATGATTTCGTGACCAGGATGCACGATTCCTCCGGTCTGACCCCGCTGATCAGAGCCTCCACCGTGTCCCTGAAGGATGCGGAGGATGCGGTGCTGGCCCTCATCGAGGAGCACTGCGATCCGGCCCACCCGGCTCCGCTGGCGGGTAATTCCATCGCCACCGACCGTGCGTTCATCCGGGAGCAGATGCCCCGTCTGGATGCGGCCCTGCACTACCGCATGGTGGATGTGTCCTCGGTGAAGGAGCTGGCGCGCCGCTGGTGTCCGCGCGTGTACTACAAGCAGCCCACCAAGGGCCTGGCCCACCGCGCGCTGGCCGATATCGTCGAGTCGATCCGCGAGCTGGACTACTACCGCCGGTCCTTCTTCGTGGCCGATCCCGGCCCCACCTCAGCCCAGTGTGAGGCGGACGCGGAGACCTCGGTCGCACGTTTCGCCCACTACCTGGAATAGACCCGGAGTAGCGTCAGCGGTCCGACAACAGCCTGGTGAGCTCGTTGAGCATGTGCACCCGCCACCAGGCCCAGTCGTGACCACCGGTGACGGCACGCACGCGGACATCCCGGATATCCCCCGAGAGGTCCTCGGCGAGTTTGTGCGACAGGTGCAGCATCTCGCTTTCGTATTCGCCTGCCTGGAGGTGGATGGATACCCAGTTCTCCGCGGCGGAGAGTGCATCGGCGATGTCGAAACGCCACAGGCTCGGTGACTGCGCGATGGCGTGACCGATCTCCCCATCAGAGAGGGCGAGCGCCCACAGGCAGGCCAGTCCGCCGATGCTGGCGCCGGAGATGATCGTGTCCTCCCCGCTCGGGGACACGCGGTAGGTCGCGCGGACGTGCGGGAGGATGGCGTCGATAAGCACATCCACCTGGCCACCCGGCACGCCGAGGTTCTCCCAGCGGTGCTCCACATCGCGGGAATCGATCATGACCACGTGGACGGGCGGGATCGCGCCGGAGCGGATCGCGGCGTCCAGCTGTCGCGGCAGGTTGAGCGGGCCGTTCCAGTGCTGGCCGTCAAACAGGATGAGCAGCGGGGTGTTCTCGCTGGTCTCGGGCGCGTACACCCAGTACCGCACCCCCTCCAGGACGTGCTCGTCGGCGCAGGTGCTTTGCGACGCCGCAGCCCACCGGTCAGCCAGCGCCACGGGACCCTCCACGAGGGAGGAGTTCATGACGCGCCCGATGTTGCGCTCATCCAGGCGACCATCGGCCATCGCGGCGCGGCGGATCTCCATGCGGCCGGTGGCCGCACGCCACGGAGGCGTCTCATCGTGATCCCAGGAGGTGATGGTGTAACTGGCCCGCCAGTCCGCCGGCATGCGCAGGGTCAGCGTCCACAGATCAGAACCCTCGAGGCGGTGCATCTCCGAACCGGTGACATTGTCATGATCGAACACTCCATTGGCCCACATGAGCACAGCGGTGGCCCCCGGGCTTTCCACCACCCAGGTGTACAGACGCATGTCGGGATCCCCCTCGGGATCCTCCGTGATGATGGGATTGGGTTGAGCCAGGGCCGCAACCGCCATGTCCCCGCACTGGCGGGCGGCCTGTTCCCCACCGATGCTCAGCGCCTGGGTCCAGGCCTTCTCGATGGGGCCCGGTACCCGCGCGGCGCGCAGATCAGCGGTGGGGAAGGTCACCGGAGACAGCTCGCGGTGGGTGCGACCGAAACGGTCCACCCACACCTTCGTCTGCCTCAACGGTGGCATCTGAAAATAACCCTGGCCTTTACGATAATGAGCAATGTAGCTGCTGAACGTGCAACACCGGCAGTCAATCCCCTCTGCTGGCGCAACCGACATGGCTGGTGGTGCGCCGGAGAATGTCTGCCGGTTGAAAAACAGATAGTCAGTCTAGTTCAGAGATTTCATGCAGGCAATATTAATAGGCGACCAGGGATTTAAGCTCCCGGGATCACCATGCCGAGGTCTCGTCAGCGTTGCCGTCCTTCCAGACCGACCACGGGATATTCCAGTCACCCAGACCGTCATATCCACTCAGGGTGGAACCGACGGTGTTCTTCACGGTGACGATATCACCACGTTTCACAGTGTTCTGGAACCACTGCGCCGCCTCGGTGGTGACATTGATACACCCGTGGGAGACGTTGCTGTACCCCTGCTCCGCGGCCGACCACGGCGCCGCATGCACATAGATGCCGGAATAGGACATCTGGGTGGCGAAGTCCACCGGGGTGCGGTATCCACCCTGGTCATACCCCAGGCCGAAGGTGGTGGAATCCATGATCATCGAGGGATTGCGGTCACCGATGATGTAGATGCCGTTCGGGGTGGCCCACTCATCAGTGTCACGGCCCAGGGACACGGGGATCGTCCGCAGCAGTGTGCCATTGTGGTAGACCTCCATCGTCTTGGTGTTGTCATCAACCACGGCCTCAACGCGGTCACCGATGGTGAAGTTGGTGGCGTTGTCGGAGGCACCCCAGACACCATCACCGAGGTCAGTGCCGTAGATATCGGCCTCCACCGTGACCTCGGTACCCGGCTCCCAGTATTCCGCCGGACGCCAGCGCAGTTCACTGTTGTTGAGCCAGTAGAAACCACCCTCCACCTCCGGCGAGGTGGTCACGGTGATGGCCTCCTCAGCCGCGTGGCGGTCTGCAATCGGGGTGCCGAAACGGAAGGCGATGGTCTGGCCAACCCCCACCACGGAATCAGCGAGGGGGGACAGCGCCACCGTGGTCGTGGCCGCCGGCTGCGCGGTGGAGAACACAGTGGTGCTGGTTTCGCCGTTGCGGTCAGTGGCGGTCAGGGTATAGGTGCGGTTGTAACCGAGCACCTCGGAGGTGGTCCAGGAACGCCGGTCATCGCTGTAGTCGGCCTCCACCTCGTACCCCTGCTCGTTGAGCATGGTGACCTTCTCCAGGCCGTCACCGAGGGATTTGACCACCACGGGCTCCGAGGGGTCCACGTCGGTGGCGTCATCCTCCACCGAGACAGCCGGGGCGGCGAGTTCAGTGGTCTCCTCCGTGCCGGAGGCGGCGGAGTTCCCCTCTTCCTCCTGGGCGTGACCACTACGTTCAATGGTGCAACCACTAAGGGTGAGGGCACCAACCGTGAGAAGTGCCAATATCGAACCCGTGACAAATCCACGAACTCTCTTCAACTGTTTCGCCCTCCTGGCAACAAAGCAATAAAGGTGGTGGGTGAGATAAACATCGAACCAACCACGGGATAACGCTACAAGCCCACAGCCCCCTCAACGCAACCCTCACGCGCGCCATTCCAATAATTTCCCAAATTGTTAGCAGAAAGACATAAACGTCTAGACCGGCGCGAGGGTGACTGGGTTGTCCGCTGGACCATGATATCGCCTCTTCTATCGCAACACAGTCGATTCCCGTTACCCGGGAGCGTGTGGAACACGCACCCCACCATCGGCCGTGACCTGCAGATTTTACAAGGAACGAAGACAGCTGATATATTTTTCCTCGTTGCAAGCGAGGTATTCATCTCACGCAGAGCACGCGTCATTAGCTCAATTGGTAGAGCATCTGACTCTTAATCAGAGGGTTCGGGGTTCGATTCCCTGATGACGCACAGCGAAAGAGACAAACCGCAGCCTGTCACGCACAGGCTGCGGTTTGCTTCTTGACAGCCCCTGCGGGTAAGTTCATCTCCAGCAGACACCATGCGTCATTAGCTCAATTGGTAGAGCATCTGACTCTTAATCAGAGGGTTCGGGGTTCGATTCCCTGATGACGCACCATTCAAACCCTCCACCGGGAGATTCTCCGGGTGGAGGGTTTCTTTGTGCGCCCACGCTCCCCACCGGAATTCAATACACTATGACTTATGGATACCCGCGCTCTCACCACTCCCCGGGCCCGCGACGGTGGAGGCGGCGGCACTGGCGGTCTCCAGCGCCGACCTGGTCCGACGCAGCCGGGCGGTGAACCCCACCCGTGGCGTGTTCCTGCTGCCCTATACCGCCTGGACAACTTTCGCCACCGTGCTCACAGCCACCATCTGGCACCAGAACCGCTGACCGGCCCGCGGGGTTTGGACTATGCCCCCTGCTCAGCCACCTCGCGCAACCCCTGTTCGGTTTTCTCCACCTGCGCGTCGAAGACAGCCTTGACATCAGCCTCATCCGCATCCACCCCGGCGACCAGGATGTGATGGTGCCCCAGGTCCTTCAGCATCATGACGCTGGAGGATTCATTGCCGGGGGTCACCGTGATATCGAAGATGAAACCGGACGCATCGGAATCCAGCGGGGTGAAGGTGTATTCCGCACCGGTTTCCTCATCCTTGAGTGGTTCACCGCAGGCCTCGGCGATGTCGTTGTACAGCTGAGCCGGGGAGACATCGGTGGTGTCGGTGGAGAACTGTGCCACCGCCACCCCGGTGCCGTCCTCCCGTTGGAAGGTCCGGGCCGCGGACCCAACGGTCCCCAGTTCCGCAGACTCCGCAGCCTGCAGCGCCTCCCCACAGGCACCCTCGAATTTCCCGGCCTCGGCAACCACCACCAGCGGGATGGTCTCCCCCTCCAGCATGGTGTCATTAACCCCGGTGGCACCGTCCAGGCCGCTTTCCTCATCGGTGAGCAGCAGCTCCTGGAGTGTCGCACCATCCTGGGCCGCCACGGATTCCACCTCGTTGGACTCGCCACAGGCTGTCAGCACCAACGCGAGGGCGAGACCACCGACCGCAACCGACGCTGGTCTGATAATTTTCCTGGTCATGAGCACTCCTGGGTCGTGGTAAAGGTTCATGTCAAAGTTACCCGAGAACTACAGCTCCTCCGGGTCATCGACCTGCGGGGACTTGGTCCCGTCGGAGAAGTCGAAATCGGGCAGGATATCCTCGGGGTCATAGATGGCGACCTTGAAGCCGTTGTCGCGGATACGTCGCAGACCCTCCTTGACCAGGCGGCGCCCCATGGGTCGGAACATCGGCACCCTGGAGATGTCCAGCACAACCTTCTCACCGGTGAAGTCGTGGTCGGTGACCGTGAACAGGAAATTCTCGGCTGCGGAGAAGTTCATCGCACCCTGCAGCTGGATGACCGTGGTATCGCCGCGTTCCTCAATCGCACGTACCGCATGCTGTGTCAACAGTTCGGCGGACATCAGGTGCAGACCCATGTCCTCGGACAAGGCCTTGAAGATCTCCACACCGCGCACCGGGTTGCCCTGGGAATTCAACCGTGGTGAGAAGGTCGCCAGGCCGAGCTGACCGGGCAGGACACCGACGAGCCCACCGGAGACACCGGATTTCGCGGGGATGCCCACGGTGGCCAGCCACTGACCGGCCTCGTCGTACATGCCGGCCGAGGCCATCGTGGAGAGTACGAGGCGGGCGACCCTGGCGTCGACAAGCTTCTCCCCGGTGAGCGGTTGGGTGCCGCCGGCCGCCAACGTCGCCGTCATCACCGCGAGGTCACGCGCAGTGACCTTCACCGAGCACTGCAGCGTGTAGCTGAGTACCGCGTCATGGGCATCATCCTCGATGATCCCGTAATTGCGCAGCATGTGGGCGATGGAGAGGTTGCGGTCAGCGCCCTCGATCTCGGTTTCGCTGAGCTGGCGGTCAATGTTGAGTTCGCGACCGGCCAGCGCGGAGAAATAGGAACGGATCTTCTCCACACGGTCCTCCACCGAGGATTCCGACCCGTTGATCAACTGGTTGACCGCTATCGCGCCGGCATTGATCATCGGATTCATCGGCCGGTTGGTACTACCGTCCAGGGACAACTCGTTGAACGCCTCACCGGACGGTTCCAACCCCACCGTGGCGAAAACCTTCTCCGGGCCCTGCTCTTGGAGCGCGAGCGCATACGCGAACGGCTTCGAAACCGACTGCATGGTGAATTCATGCTCATCATCCCCCGCACCATAGATGTGTCCATCCACCGTGCACATGGCCAGGGCCAGGGGATTCGGGTCGGCATCCTTCAACTGCGGAATGTACTGTGCCACCTCGCCACTGACATCAGAGCGGACGGATTCCAGGATCTCCTCGAAATACTCGGGGATGGGCATGGTCAGGGGATGGGTGGTCATGACTGTGTCCTTTGGTGTCCTTCGATATTTTCCAGCGCGTGTTTCTCGGGTGACGCGGGTGGAGCTGGTTGATACAGGCGGTGCCCCGCGCGCGCGTCACCTCTGCCACCTTACGGAAATCACCAGGATGACACTGTCGCATACCGTCTGTACACCACCCCGGGCGTGAGTCGCGGCGATATACTCAGGGCCATGACACACAGGGGTGACGGGGCTCAGTCTGGAACTCAACCGAAGGCCACGATCTACGATGTCGCCCGTGTGGCAGGGGTTTCCCCCTCGACGGTGTCCCGGGTGTTCACCCAGCCGGGGCGCGTGAGTTACAAGACGGCGGAGAAGGTCCGCATCGCAGCCCGGCAGGTCGGTTATGGGAATGAGCTGGAAACCGGGGTGGATGCGCGGCCTGAATCCCGGGGGCTCGGGACACGGCGTACGGGCATCATCGGCATGGTCGCCCCGGATGTCTCCAATCCATTCTTCGTGGAGATCTTCCGCGGGGCCGAACACGCGGCCGCCGCCCAGGGCATGGTGGTCACCCTGCTCAACGCCAATGAATCCACCTCGCGGGCCCGCACCGCCATCGAGCGGATCACCCCACATGTGGATGGACTGTTGTTGGTGTCCTCACGGATGGATTCCAGCGAGATCCAGAAGATCGCGCGGGCGGTGCCCACGGTGGTGGTGAGTCGTCCCATCTCCGGTATCCCGAGCATGATGGTGGACAATTATGACGGCGCGGTCAAGGCCCTGGTGCACCTGGTGGATCAGGGTTGTCGCTCCATCACCTATGTCTCCGGCCCGCACCGATCCTGGTCGGATTCCACGCGGTGGCGCGGCATTGTCGACGCGGCCACAGCGCTGGGCACCCTGGCCGGTGACCAGGCCGGTAGCGCGTCGCTCCGGGTCTCGCGGACCGTCACCGTCCAGCCGTCACGCATGCGGCATCTGACCCGCCCGACGGTGCGACAGCTGCCTGCCGACGAGCCCTCCCTGGTCGGTGGTCGGCGCGCGTTCGGGGAGTGGGCGAAGGAGCCTACCGACGCCGTCATCTGCTTCAACGACATGGTGGCGGTGGGTTTCATCCAGCAGGCCGAGTCGACGGGGATCCGGGTCCCCGCGGATGTGGCGGTGGTGGGGTTCGACAACACCGAGATCTCCGTCCTGGTCTCCCCCTCGCTGAGCACCGTGGCAGGTCCCCTGAGGTCGGTGGGGCGGGTCGGCACCGCCAACCTGATCGCCATCATCAACGGCATGAAGGCACCGCTGATGGCCAAACCCCGTGAACTGCCCACCAGGCTCATCGTCCGGGAATCCTCATTACGGCTGGACCTCTGATCCACCATTGATGCTGGTTGGATGACCCCAACCAGCAGATGTAGTGAATTACCTCATGAACGGGCGATATCTGCATCTGGGCCACTGAAACTTTTGGCAACTAATTGAGTACGGTCTCCGAACAGACCCAAAATGGTCATATGAGTACTTCACACGCTGCCCACCCGGACAGGCTCCTGCCTGCAGATCCCGCAACCAGGGATATCGCCCGTCGTCTCCTCACCTATGTTGAGGACCTTCCCATCATCTCCCCCCATGGTCACCTCGAGGCCTCCATGTTCGTGAAGGATGAGCCCTTCGCGGATCCCACCACCCTGCTCATCAGCCCGGACCACTACCTGACCCGCGTGCTGCATTCGGCCGGGGTTGACCTCGCCGATCTGCGCGTCGGTGGCACCGAGGGTAAGACCCCCCGTGAGGCCTGGCGTATCTTCGCCTCCAACTGGGATCTCTACACCGGCACCGCCACCGGTTACTGGGTGGAGCAGGAGTTCGAGCATGTCTTCGGCATCAACCCGGATCGCCTCAGCGCCGAGAACGCCGATGACATCTACGATGAGCTCTCCGAGATTCTTGCCCGCCCGGATTTCCGCCCGCGTGCCCTGGCGGAACAGTTCAACCTGGAGATCCTCGCCACCACCGATGATCCCCTCGATGACCTGGCCGATCACAAGGCCCTGGCACAGGACCCAACCTTCTCCCCGCGCGTGCTGCCGACCTTCCGCCCGGACGCCTACACCAAGATGTACAACCCGGGCTGGGCGGAGAAGACCACCAGGCTTATCGACGTCGCCGGTGACGGCAAGGCCGGTTGGGAGGGGTACCTGCAGGCGATGCGCAACCGTCGCCAGTACTTCATCGACCACGGCGCCACCTCCGCCGATCACGGCACCCACGACACGGACACCACCCCCCTGTCCCACGAGGATGCCCAGCGGATCCTGGACAAGGGCCTGGCCGGCACCGCCACCCTGGCGGAGATGCGCGCATTCGAGGCCAACACCACCTACCGGTTCGCGGAGATGTGTCAGGACGATGGTCTGGTCATGACCCTCCACCCCGGTGTCTACCGCAACCATTCCGCCTCCGCGCAGAAGAAGTTCGGCAACGATATCGGCGCCGACATCCCCTTCCAGCTGGAATACACCCGCGGTCTGCGCCCACTGCTCTCCGACTTCGGTGAGAACAAGGATTTCCACTTCGTCATGTTCACCATCGACGAGACCGTCTTCTCCCGTGAGGTCGCACCCCTGGCCGGGTACTACCCAGCCGCCTACGTGGGTGCCCCCTGGTGGTTCATCGACGAGATCGACGCCATGAACCGCTTCCGGTCCCTGACCACCGGCACCACCGGGTTCTCCCGTTACTCCGGGTTCATCGATGACACCCGCGCCTACTGCTCCATCCCCGCACGTCACAACACCTCCCGACGCGTGGAGGCCAACTACCTGGCACGTCTGGTCGCCGAGCACCGCATCTCCGAGACCCGTGCCTCCGAGATCATCGTCGACCTGATCGATGCCTCCCCGAGGAGGGTCTTCAAGCTATGAGCAAGCCACTGAACCGCGCCAACGCCGGTGTCACCACCACAGCCCCGGCGCGTCTGGTCCACCTCGGTCTCGGTGCCTTCCACCGTGCCCACCAGGTCTGGTACACCCAGCGTGCCGAGGCTGATCCGGAGAATCCGGAGTGGGGTTATGCCTCCTTCACCGGTCGTCGCCCCACCATGGCTGATGCCCTGTCCCCGCAGGATGGTCTCTACACCCTGGTCACCCGCTCCGGTGCGGGGGATTCCCCTGAGCTCATCACCGCGCTGGTGGAGGCCCAGCCCGCCGACAACCTGCACCGTCTGGTGGAGCTCATGGCCGATCCGCAGGTCGCGGTGGTCACCCTCACCGTCACCGAGGCGGGTTACCACCTCGATGCCGCGGGTGAGCTCGATGCCGATGACCCCGCGGTGCGTGATGACATCGCCGCCCTGACCTCCGCCCATGACAATGTGCCTGTCACCGCACTGGTGACCGCGGCGGGCAAGATCATCCACGGTCTGGTTGCGCGGCGCGCGGCGGGTGTCGGCGGTCTGGCGGTGATGAGCTGCGATAATATCGCCGCCAATGGTGAGACCACCCAGGCCTCCATCCTGGGTATGGCCGACCGGGTCGACTCCGATCTGGCTGCGTGGATCCGGGAATACGTGAGCTTCCCCTCCACCTCCATCGACCGCATCACCCCGGCCACCGAGGCCACCCTGATCGCCGATGTGGAGCAGCAGACCGGTTTCCGGGACAGCGCCCCCGTGGTCACCGAGCCGTTTGCCTCCTGGATCATCCAGGGTGCGTTCCCCGCCGGACGTCCGGCCTGGGAGAACGCGGGCGTGCAGTTCGTTGATGACATCGATCAGTTCGAGCGTCGCAAGCTGTGGCTGCTCAACGGCTCGCACTCCCTCATGGCCTACTACGGCCAGCTCAGGGGGCATGCCACCGTCGCCGATGCCATCAACGACCCCGACTGCCGGGCACGGGTGGAGGAGCTGTGGGATGAGGCGGCCCGCCACCTCACCGCTGAGGGGCTGGACATCTCCGGGTATCGGGCCCAACTCATTGAGCGTTTCGAGAACCCCCGCATCGTCCACAACCTCGCCCAGATCGCCATTGACGGCGGCACCAAGCAGCGCATGCGTGCCGTGCCGATCCTCAAGGCAGAACTCGCGTCGGGCCGCAGTGGCACCGGTGCTGCATTCTCCATCGCCGCCTGGATCGCCTTCGTCCTCGGCGTGGAGGATGTCAACGACACCCGCGCCGTGGAGATCGCCACCGCCAAGGCTGCCGCTGACCCGGTGCAGGCCCTGGTTGCCGTCCTCGATGAGGAGCTGGCAGCGGACACCGCCACCGTCTCCCTCATCCGCTCCCACATCGCACTGATCCAGGAATAAGCCCACTCATCATGCTCGCCCCACAGCTCACTCCGACCCGGACTGTCATCTCCCTGGATGGCATGTGGCGTTTCCGGGTGGACTGGAACAATGACGGAATCGACCCCGGATGGCAGAACTCCCGTCTGGATACACGCCACGAGATGGCGGTGCCCGCCTCCGTCAATGATGTCTTCGCCGACGAGGCGGTCCGTAACCACGTTGGTTGTTATTTCTACCAGCGTGATGTCCAGATCCCGGTGGAGTGGGTTGACCGGCAGATCGTGGTGAGGTTCGGGTCCGTGACCCCTCACGCGGTGGTCTTCGCCGGCGGGACCGAGATCGCCCGGTTCAAGGGCGGGTACATGCCGTTTGAGGCAGATCTCACCGCCCACGCCACCCCGGGCGGGACGGTGCGCCTGACCGTGGTGGTGGACAACCGCCTGGATTACACCTGCATCCCGCCGGGGCGCATCAACGTCCTCGGTGATGGCCGCAGGGAGCAGGAGTACCTGCATGACTTCTACAACTACTCAGGCATCCACCGGTCGGTGCATCTGATCAGCCGTCCCCGGACGCATGTCTCCGATGTCACCATCACCACGGATTTCACTGCTAATGATGCTGGCACCACCGGTAGCGTCAACTGGGACATCACCACCGAGGGCGAGCCAGCCGACTGCTCAGTCACCATCATCGACCAGCGCACCGACGAACCGGTGGCCTCCGGTTCCGGTCGCGTGGGTTCCGCCACCATCCCCGACGTCAACCTCTGGACACCGGGTGTCGGAGGCCTCTACGACCTGGAGATCCGTCTCACCGGGCCGGATGGAACGCTGATCGACCTCTACCGCCAGCACTTCGGTGTCCGCACCGTCGAGGTCGCCCACAACCAGTTCCTCATCAACGGCCACCCCTTCTACTTCACCGGCTTCGGCATGCATGAGGATCATGAGACCGTGGGCAAGGGCCATGTCGATGCGCATGTCCTCCAGGACATGGAACTGCTCAGCTGGATCGGCGCGAACTCCCTGCGCACCTCGCACTACCCCTACTCCGAACAGTGGATGGACTACTGCGACCGTCAGGGCATCGTCGTCATCGATGAGACCCCGGCGGTGGGGCTCAACCTCGGTGTGGCCGGGGGCATCCTCGGTGGTACCGAAGTCCCCTCCACCTTCGGCCCCGACACCCTCAACCATGAGACCCAGGCCCAGCACAAACTAGAGATCGAACGTCTCATCTCCCGTGACAAGAACCGCCCGTCGGTGGTTCTCTGGTCCATCGCCAACGAGCCGGAGTCTCAGACGGACGCCTCCCGTGACTACTTCGCCCCACTCGCGCAGGCAGCCCGCGACGCGGATCCCACCCGGCCCGTCGGATTCGTCAACGTCATGCTCGCCCCCCTATGACCGGGACAAGATCACCGACCTGTTCGATGTCATCATGCTCAACCGCTACTACGGCTGGTACTTCCAGACCGGGGACCTCGCCAACGCCGAGCGCGAGATGCGCGCCGAGGTCGAAGGTTGGATCACCACACACCCCGGCAAGCCGATCATCTTCACCGAGTTCGGCGCCGACACCGTCGCCGGCCTCCACTCGATCTACGACCAGCCGTGGACCGAGGATTTCCAGGTGGCCTACCACCGGATGAACCCCCGGGTCTTCGATGCCTATGACGAGATCATCGGTGAGCAGATGTGGAATTTCGCCGACTTCCAGACGAAGTTCGGGATCGTGCGTGTGGATGGCAACAAGAAGGGTGCCTTCACCCGTGACCGTCGCCCCAAGGCGGTAGCCCGCTATCTCCGGGAACGCTGGACCAATCTTGACGCCGCGGCCTATGGACGCCGCGAGCCGAAACAGAACTAAATACTCCCCCTATCATGGTTTTCTTACAAAGGAGCAACCGTGTCCACTAAAACCTCGTCACCGGTCAAGGCCGGCAAACCCGGCCAGGGTCAGATGCCCGGCCACCGGGTTCTGACCTATTCCTTCGGTGATGTAGCCAACAACTTCTCGTTCATGATGACCTCGATGTTCCTCATGGTCTACATGACCGACATCGTTGGCCTCTCCGCCGGTGTCGCCGGCGCCATCTACGGCATCACCAAGATCTGGGCCGGTTGCGCCGACCTGATCGCCGGCAACACCGTCGACAGGACCAATTCCCGGTGGGGTCGCCTGCGTCCCTACCTCCTCTTCGGCCCGGCTCCCCTGGCCATCGTCTTCGTGGCTCTGTTCTCCACCCCGGCGAACATGAGCATGACGGCGACGATCGCCTGGATCTTCATCTTCGATGCCCTGTACCAGCTGGCCTATTCCTTCATCAACATCCCCTACGGCTCCCTGGCCTCGTCGATGACTCAGGATCCAGTTGACCGTTCCAAGCTGTCCGGTTCCCGCGCCATCGCCTCCGCACTGGCGTCGGTTGCCCTGGCCTGGGTTGTCTCCCCGCAGTTCCAGGACACCGAGGCTGATGGTATCCGCCTGAAGTTCACGATCACCTGTATCATCCTCGCGGTCATCCTGTATCTGATCTGCTTCGCCAATTCCCGTGAGGTCGTCCCGCGTGCGGCGGGGTCCATCTCCTTCAAGCAGACCTTCACCATGCTGAAGCAGAACCGTCCGCTGCAGATCCTGCTGCTCGTGGCCCTGTTGTTCCTGACCGCGAACTTCGTCTTCAATGCGGTGGCACTGTGTACTACGTCCGTGCGATCACGGGTAACGCAGCCTACTTCGTCTTCCTGCAGCTGGCCCAGACCGGCGGTACCATCCTGTTCGCCTCCTTCGCCCCGACTATCACGCGTCGATACGGCAAACGCACCGGTTATATGCTGGCCGCCCTACTCGCCGTAGTCGGTTACGGCCTGGTCTTCTTCATCCCCGGTGGCACCCTCTCCTTCGCCCTGATTGCCTCGTTCTTCGTCGGCCTGGGTGTGGGTGGCTCCAACGCCATGATGTTCTCCATGCAGGCCGACACCGTCGACTACGGCGAGTGGGTCTCCGGGATCCGTTCCGAGGGTGGCTCCTATTCCATCCTCTCCTTCACCCGCAAGATCGGACAGGGTGTCGGTGGCTGGGTCGGTGGCGCGGTCATCGGCGCCTACGGTTACGTCGCCGGTGCTGAGATCGTCGACGGTGACCAGATCTCCCTGGGCCTGCGCGTGGCCACCGGTGCTGTCCCCGCCCTCCTGGCGATCATCGCCCTGGCTGCCGCCTTCTTCTACCGTCTCGATGGTGACACCCACATGAAGGTGGTGGATGACCTGACGCAGCGTCGCACGCAGTCCTCCATCGCGTCCGCCAAGGGCGTCGACGCCGAGCTCACCAGGCTCGGTGAGGCTGGTGCGGGTGATGGTAGCACCACCCTGATGCGCAAACCCGGTCTGCCCAACCCACCGATCGTGACCCTGTTCGGTCAGCGTGGTTCCGGTGCCACCGATATCGGTCCGCTGGTGGCGGAACTGCTCGGAGTGAAGTACATCGACCAGAAGTTCTCCTCCAAGGAACTCGCGCAGGTGGACAAGAGCACCCTGCTGTCCGACTCCGCCTTCGACCGATTCCTGCGTGGCCTCTCCGGTGCGGGTGGTCAGGGCACCGAACTGGGTGCCGCCATGGAATCCGCCTCCAACCGGGAGATGGCCACCGCCAACACCGCCGAGGTCCTGGCGGATGTGGAAGACGGCGGTGTCATCCTGGGACGCAATGGCGCACTGGTGCTGGGGCCGGTCGTCGGCACGCTGCACGTGCGTCTGGTCGCACCGATGGACAAGCGCATCGAACGCGTCATGCAGAAGGCCGGCCTGTCCGCCTCCGCGGCTGCGGAACAGTGTGAGATCGAGGACCGCCTCCGCGCCGAGATGAGTCTCAAGCTCTACAAGTGGGACCCGAACGAGGATGAGGACTACGACCTGACGATCAACACCGCCTCGATCACCTATCAGCAGATCGCTGAGTTGATTGCGGATCTCTACCGCTCCAAGTACCCGGACAGCGTGCCCCCATCCAGGTAATGCACCGCACCGCTCATCCCACCAGCGCGCCCCGTTTGCACCGCGCGCCGGTGGGATGTTCCCTTTTCTGCTCCGAGATACCCCGCCCCACGGATCCGATGTGAGTAATCACACCGCGACAACTGCGCGGTGATCCTACTTTCCCCCGCCAAACGCGATATGATATTACCATTAACTCCGGCGTCTCGCCCCCGCACCCCTGAGAGGGTTGCACTGAGAAAGGAACTGTCACGATGGACACGCAGAACAGAAAAATAGTCGTCATGGGGGTGTCCGGCTGCGGTAAATCCACCGTGGGCGAACACCTGGCCGCAGAACTCGGACTGGAGTACAAGGACGGTGATGAACTGCACCCCCAGTCCAATATTGACAAGATGGCCTCAGGCCAGGCCCTCGATGATGATGACCGCGCCTGGTGGCTCGTCCAGGTGGGCAAGTGGTTGCGCGACCGCGACAGCGGTGTCATCGCCTGCTCCGCCCTCAAGCGTTCCTACCGCGACCTGATCCGCACCAAGGCGCCGGGCACCATCTTCGTCCACCTGCACGGTGACTATGACCTGCTGCTCTCCCGGATGAATTCCCGTGAGGACCACTTCATGCCATCCACTCTCCTGGACTCGCAGTTCGCCACCCTGGAGCCGCTCGGTGAGGACGAGGAGGCGAAGGTATTCGACATCGCCCTGTCGGTCGATGAGATCGTCGCCGAGGCCGCCGACTGGGTGCGCAACAGGTAGCACAAGCGTGCTTGTCGACGCCGCGTCCCCCACCGTGCGCGCGTGCGTGTCACCCTCCAGTGCGTAAACTTGGGGTTCAGGTAACACACTTGGATACGTGAAAGGGCCCCATATTATGTCTCGCGCACTGATTCTGGTTGATGTCCAGAAGGATTTCTGTCCCGGTGGGACACTTGCCACCGCCCGGGGTGATGAGGTCGCAGGACTGCTCGGTGCCTTCCAGCTCTCCCACCCCCAGGACTTTGACGCCGTGGTGGCCACCCAGGATTGGCATATCGATCCGGGCAGCCACTTCTCCGACAGCCCCGACTTCGTCGATTCCTGGCCCGTCCACTGCGTGGCCGACTCCGATGGTGCCGCCATGCACGAGAAGATCCACACCGACCGCATCGATGAGTTCTTCCGCAAGGGCCAGTACTCGGCGGCCTACTCAGGATTTGAGGGCACCGCGGTCAGTGATGACACCCCTCTGGTGGACTGGCTGCACGCCCGTGGGATCACCGATGTGGACATCGCCGGCATCGCCACCGACCACTGCGTCAAGGCCACCACCCTCGATGCCCTGAAGGCAGGGTTCCGGGTGCGTGTGCTCACCGGTTTCTGCGCGGCGGTGGATACGAAAACAGGCGATCGCGCCCTGGAGGAGATGCACACCGCCGGCGCAGAGCTGCTCTGAGCAGGGCCGACGGACACACACCACAGGACCCGGCCACCGATGATGGTGGCCGGGTCCTGTGGATGTTTTTCCTAACGTTCGGACAGCAGACGCTGGATCTCCCTGAGATCCCTGGACTTCTTGCGGCTACGCGCGATGCTGAACAGGATGGCACCGACGACGACACTGGCTGCACCGATGAGGATCTTCTGCACATCCGGGTCCTGCAGCTTCGCGGTTGCCTGTGACTTGGCATCATCAACCAGGTTGGCGGGCTTGCCACGCTCGGCCAGCTCGTCGAGGGTGTTCGCCAGCTGACGGCGGGTGCGTTCAATGTCGCGCTGAATGTCATCAATATTGCGTGCCACGGGGCTACTCCTGGTTGGTATATCTGCGGTCAACTGTTTTGTCTTAACGCGTCATGAAAACCCGTTACTGCGGACCCATATTACTTAACTCCTCACCTGAGCGTACGCCCATCCCCGAAAACACGACGGCACCCGCTATTGTGGAAGTCATGACTGATGCGCGACGCCTTGATGTTGGAGACACCCCACCAGCCTTCACCCTTCCAAACGATTCGGGTTCCACCACCTCCCTCAGCGATTTCGCCGGTGAGCGCGTGGTGGTCTACTTCTACCCCAAGGCCAACACCCCGGGATGCACCAAGGAAGCCTGCGATTTCCGTGACTCCCTCGCTCAGCTCAATGATCTCGGTGTCAAGGTCATCGGCATCTCCCCGGACCCGGTGGACAAGCTGGTGAAGTTCCGGGAGGACCATGATCTCAACTTCCCACTGCTGTCCGATGAGGACAAGGCCGTCATGACCGCCTGGGGTGCCTTCGGCGAGAAGAAGAACTACGGCAAGATTGTCCAGGGCGTCATCCGCTCCACCTTCGTCATCGAACCCGATGGCACCGTGGGGTTGGCGAAGTACAATGTCCGTGCGACCGGTCATGTCGCGCGCATCCTGCGCGATCTCGAGGCCGCGTAAACCTCAGCCACCATGGATTCCAGTAGAGATTCAGACACGGCAGGAACAGCCGACCCAGCCGACCCCGCCCTCGACGGAACCGAGATTCTGGTTCCGAGGCGGCGTCCCGCCCAGCAGCGCAGCCGGGAGCGGTTCAACCGTATCCTCACCGCCGCCCGATCGGTGCTGGTCGATCTGGGTTTTGAATCCTTCACCTTCGATGAGGTGGCCAAGCGTGCGGAGGTGCCGATCGGCACCCTGTACCAGTTCTTCGCCAACAAGTATGTGCTCATCTGCGAGCTGGACCGGGTGGACAACGCCGAGGCGGTGGCGGAGCTGAAGAAGTTCTCCCAGCAGGTCCCGGCGCTGCAGTGGCCGGACATCCTCGATGAGTTCATCGAGCACCTGGCTGGTCTGTGGCGGGAGGACCCCTCCCGCCGTGCGGTGTGGCATGCCATCCAGTCCACCCCGGCCACCCGTGCCACGGCCGCCGCCACGGAGAAGGAGATGCTGGAGATCATCGCCGAGGTGATGAGACCACTGGCCCGTGGCGCCTCCTATGAGGAGCGGATGTCACTGGCTGGCCTGCTGGTGCACACCGTCAGCTCCCTGCTCAACTACGCGGTGCGTGACATCGGCAGCGGCCCGGAGTATGACGAAGCCTTCGAATCCATCGTCGAGGAGATCAAGCGGATGCTCGTGTCCTACCTGTTCTCGGTGGCCACGGCGTAGCTCAGCACGCACACCGCGGTGGCGTAGTCGCCGTCGTGGCTGATGCTCAGGCTGGTGGTGTAATCACCGATGCTCTCCCGGACCTGGGTGTCCAGCGACGGTGCGATGTCCAGGGCCACCCGCCCCCAGCGGTCGGCGCGCACCTCGATCAGCGCCCACTGCACATCCTCCTCAGGTATCACCGGGGGCTGCCCGTAGATCGCCTGCGACCAGGCCTTGATGAAGGCCTCCTTCGCCGCCCAGCGGCCGGCCAGGTGTTCGGCGTTGCGGTTGCCGGCGCGTCTCGACGCCAGACGACGCTCCCCCGCCCCGAACACATCCATGAAGGAACTGCCCGGCTGGGCGAGTTGGTCCGCGAAGGCCGGGATATGGACGAGATCGGTTCCAATCGAGATCATGGGTTCCTATTCTGCCCCATCGGAGGTCCCATCCGTGGTGGGCACACGGGTGATGAACAACCCGAAGACCAGAGCCACCACCGCCACGCAGGCACACGCGAAGAAGGCGGAGTTCGCACCGTCGGCAAGCGCCACCTCCTCCCGCACCCCGCGCGCCATGGCCGACTGGCTGACCCCGCTGTAGACGGCGATCATCACGGCGGTGCCGGCGGCACCGGCGAGCTGCTGGAGGGTGTTCATGATCGCCGACCCATGCCCATAGAGGTGCTTGGGCACCGATCCGAGGGCGGTGGTGATCAGCGGGGTGAACAGCAGTGCCAGGCCGATGGAGAAGAGCACATGGACCGCCACCAGCATGCCCACCGGGGTGGTCTCATCCACCGTCGACAGCCAGAACAGCGAACCGACCACCACGATCATGCCGGTGATCACCAGCGCCCGGGGGCCACGTCGATCGTAGATGCGACCCACAAATGGTGACAGCACACCCTCCAGCAGACCACCGGGCAGCAGCACCAGGCCGGTGACCAGCGCGGAAACCAGCAGTGAGCCCTGCATGTAGAGCGGCAGCGTGTTCATCACGCCGAGCAGCGCCCCGAACAACGCCAACAACACAATCAGGGAGACCGTGTAGTTGCGGATGCCCAGGGGACGCAGATCCAGCAGGGCACGGTCCTGTTTCGCCAGGGACAGCTGACGCCAGACGAACACCACCAACGCCACCACGCCGACGGCCAGGATGATCAGTGCGTTGCGGGCGGTGTCACCGCCGTCCAGGATCACCCCGATGGAGCTCAGCGCGTAGACCAGACCACCGAAGGCGAGGGCCGCCAACACCAGGGAGAGCACATCGAAGGGGGTGGAACGTGGCTCGTTGATGTTGCCGATCTTCACGGCACCGAGAACGGCCGCGATACCCACCAGTGGCACCATCACCCAGAAGATCATGTGCCAGGATGCAACACTCAGGATCACCCCGGCCACGGAGGGCCCCAGTGCCGGCCCCACCGCCATGACCACGGAGATCAACCCCATGACCGCACCCCGGCGCGGGACGGGCACCACGGTCATGGCCACCGTCATCAGCAGGGGCATGATCACGGCGGTGCCGATGGCCTGCGCCACGCGGGCGCCCAGCATGATGGGGAAGGTCGGTGCCAGGGCGGCGATGACGGTACCCAGCAGGAAGACCGCGGTGGCGAAGATGAACACCTGTCGGGTGGTGAACCGCTCCAGGATCCACCCGGTGGCGGGCAGGACCACGGCCATGGTGAGCATGAAACCGGTGAGCAGCCACTGCGCGGTGTTCGCCTCGATCGAATAGTCCGCCATGATCGCCGGCAGCGCCACCGCCAGGGTGGTCTCGTTGAGCATCATCACAAAGGCGGTGAACACCAGGACGGCGAGGATGAGCACGACGGGCCTGGGGATGACGGTGTTATCCGGGTTGGTCTTGGTGGAGGTCATGGTGGACCGCGGATCCTTTCATGTCACGGGGGGGTGGGACCTGTCAAGGTTGATGCGACCAGGAGATCCTATCAGCGTCCCCACGATCCCGTTCCGCAGCCAGCCGGGCCATAAAGCCGGGCCCACCGTGGACATACCTGCCCTGTTGCCCGTACCCAGAAAAACTGTAGCGATTCGGGATTCACAGGCGCATAATTACCGCATGGAACATTCCCGGCCCACCGGGCCGATGGGGTCAACCGAACCGACCCCACAGTCCACGGACACCTCATCACCTGCACCCGAGGATCCCGCAGACCCCCCAGAAGCCCCGGACCAACCCACCCATTCCCCCTCGTGGCTGCTGGCACTCGGTGCGCTGGGAGTGGTCTTCGGTGACATCGGCACCAGCCCCCTGTATGCGCTCCACACTGCCTTCAGCATGGAGCACAATGCTGTCACCATCGCCCCGGACAATGTCTACGGCCTGGCGGTGACCGGGAACCTCCTGCTGGTCACCGTGTTGTTCTCACTGTTCGCTGCCCGGGTATGGCACTGGGCTGCGTGGAGGATCTCGCTCTTCGCCGTCATCATGGGCTCGGTGGAGATCTGGTTGTTCTCCGCCAGTGCCACGAAGCTTTTCGACGGTGGGTGGCTGCCCCTGTTGATCGCGCTGATCCTGATGGTGGTGATGACAACCTGGGAATCAGGCAGCCGGCATGTCGCCCGGACCCGCAGAGCGCTGGAGGGCCCACTGCACCAGTTTATGGCATCCCTCCCCCACCGGCAGATCCGTCGGGTTCCCGGGGTGGCGGTGTTCCCGCATGCATCAGCAGGGACGACACCCCTGGCGCTGGTCAAATTCGTCACCGATTTCCACATCCTCCCCGGACATGTGGTCATCGTGCGGATCATCCACGAGAATGTCCCCCATATACAGCCCGGTGATCGGATAACGGTGGATGAGGTGGGCTCCGCCTCAGACGGGATCGTCCACGTGGGGATCCGGGTGGGTTTCACCGATGATCAGGACATCCCCCGCAACCTCGCCCTGGCTGTCGATACGACCCCCGAGTTGACGATCGATCTTGAGCAGGCATCCTATGTGCTGTCGGTACTGACGCTACGTCCATCGCGGGTGTCCCGCCTGCGCGACTGGCGGCAGAGACTGTTCCTCAGCCTGGAGAAGAACCAGGCCAACCGGACCGAGATCTTCCACCCCCCCACCCACCCGCACCATTGTGCTGGGCACCGAACTGCATCTGTAATCCACCCGGAACTGTGGGAAAGGCGAAACCCGCCCTGCGGACCACCAACGGTCCACAGGGCGGGTTTGGCGCACCGGGTTTAGCCTTCGTAACCGGTCGGCTTGAGGACACCGTCGACAAGCCGGGCGCGGGAGTCGAGCAGCACGGCCGCCTCGATCTCACGGGCCGCACCGGCCTGGACGCCGAGGTTGCGCTCGACGGGGCGCTCATAGAGCACACCACCGTGCATGCCGGCGACGATGCGGCGCAGACCTGCATCCTCGCGGGCGGTGGCGGCGGCGCGCCACTGCTCGGCGGCGTCGTCGCCACGCTCGACGCGGACCGCCTCGTGGAAGGCATCCGGGTGCACGACCGCGACCAGCGCGGAGACGTGACCGAAACCAAGCGAGGTCACCAGACCGGCCTTCGGCGCCTTGGACGAGAGGTCCAGCGGCTTGCGCAGCCACACCAGGTGCTGGTGGCGGGCCAGAACCGGGTCGACGCAGTCCAGTGCACGGTTGGCCGGGACGATGCCGGAGCGCAGCACCTGGGTGAGGCCGATGAGCTGGAAGGCTGCGGCACCACCCTTGGCGTGGCCGGTCAGGGACTTCTGGGACACCACATACAGCGGGTTGCCCGGGGTCCGGCCGATCGCGGCGGCGATGCGCTCGTGCATGTCGGATTCGTTCGGGTCATTGGCGTTGGTGGAGGTGTCGTGCTTGGAGATGATCGAGATCTCATCAGCGGTCACACCCACCTCGGCCAGTGCGTGGACCAGGCGCGATTCCACACCGTCACGGGCGGCACTGAGCGCACCCAGGCCGGGGGCCGGGATGGAGGTGTGCGCACCGTCGGCAAAGGACTCCGCGAAACCGACGACACCGAGGACCGGCAGTCCCATGTCGGCGGCGAGGGAGGCACGCGCCAGCAGGATGGTGCCACCACCCTCGGACTCGATGAACCCACCACGGCGGCGGTCGTTGGCGCGGGAGAAGAAGCGGTGCTCGATGCCCTTGCGTTCCATCTCCGCGGAATCGGCGGTGGCCGCCATGTCACCGAAGCCGGTGATACCCTCCACGGACAGTGTATCGAAACCACCGGTGACCACGAAGTCGGCCTTGCCCACACGGATCTTGTCCAGACCCTCCTCCACGGACACAGCCGCGGTGGCGCACGCGGCCACCGGGTGGATCATCTGGCCGTAGCCACCGACGTAGGACTGCATGACGTGCGCGGCCACCACGTTCGGCAGGGCCTCCTGCAGAACATCGTTGGCGCGCGGCTCGGCCAGCAGACGGTCGACGTAGATACCGCGCAGGGATTCCATGCCACCCATGCCGGTGCCCTGGGTGGAGGACACGCGTGCCGGGTGGATGGCTGCGAGCAGCTCCGCCGGGTCGAAACCGGAGGATAGGAACGCATCCACGGTGCAGACGATGTTCCACAGTGCCACGGTGTCGAGGTTGTCGATCATGTCGGCCGGGATACCCCAGACGGCAGGGTCGAAGTCCTTGGGCACCTGGCCACCGACGAAGCGGGTCATGGCCATGCGGCGTGGCACGCGGATGGCGGAACCGGCCTTGCGGGTGACCGACCACTCACCATCGGCCTCGTTGTAGGAGGCGGTGGTCAGCTCCGGTTCGGACTCCACATAGGTCAGTGCCTCCTCGCGGGACCCGACCGAGAAGGTCAGGTCGTGGTCGAGGTAGACGGTGGTCAGCTCGGGGGCGAAGTTGTCGAACATGCCGTAGGCGGGCATGTCGTGGTAGCGGCGCACACCCACACGTGCCAGGACCTCGTCGTGGAAGCGCTCGTAGATGTCCTCCTCGGCGATGGCCTCGTCATTGGCGTCGTACCAGCCAGGTGTCGGGTCCTCATCCCAGTGGATCAGTCCCGTGGTCCAGGCCAGTTCGATGACACCGGCGGCGGACAGCTCGCCGGAGACCTCGACGTCGAAACGCGTACGGGCGGAACCGACCGGTCCGAGCTCGCCGGCACCGACGATGACCACCATGCCGTCCAGCGACTGGGTGACCTGACCGTCGAAGTCCGGGGTGGTCTGCACAATCGGGCGGTACGGGGTGGGCAGTGCCGCGATGGTGCGGGGCTTGTCCATCTCCTCGGCCGGTGCCTGTTCCAGTGCACGGGCCATCTCCGCGAGGTTGATGTCGGACTCCCCCAGGCCACCGGTGAAGTCAACGGTGATCGGGGACTGCGCGGCCTCCTCACGGACCTCAGCAGCAACCTGGGAGATAAGCTTCTCGGCGATCTCCCCGGTGGAGTAGGTCTCCACGCCGGCTTCCTCGGCGGCGGCCACGAGCGGGTCGTTGCCACCCATGAGGCCGGTGCCACGGACCCAACCGATGTGGGCGTGGACCAGCGAGGTGTGTGCACCCCAGGCGCTCTGCTCGGCATTCCAGCGGGTGACCACGGCATCGAGGGCGGCCTTGGACTCACCGTAGGCACCGTCGCCACCGAAGCGGCCACGGTTGGGTGAACCCGGGATGACCACGTGCAGGCGGTGGCCGACGCGGGTGTCAGCCCCCAGCGGTGCCAGTCCCACGATGAGGCGTTCCACCGACCACAGCAACAGGCGCATCTGGGCCTCGGTCTGACCACCGGCATCCGCCATGGACCCGGACACACGCGGTGCGGCGAACGGGAACAGCAGGGTCGGGATCATCGCCGGCTTGATCAGCTTGGACTTGCCGTTGACGGTCGCGGTCTGTTCGGTGCCGATCCAGTTCACGATCGCGTCGATGTCCGTGTACGAGCTCAGGTTCGCCGGGACCACCCACAGGGCGGCTGTGCCACGGGCGGAACGGGCGTAGAGCTCCTTGTAGAACTCCAGGCGGTCGTGGTTGAGGCTGGAGGTGGTGGCCACCACGGTGGCACCACCGGCCAGGAGCTTCTCGACGACCGCCGCCGCGATCGAGTTCGGCGACCCACCGGTGACCACGGCGACATCATCGGCGTACTCCAGAGCGGCGGTGTCGCGGGCCTGCTCGGCCAGCGCGTCCAGACCGAGGTACTCGGCCTGGACGGCCACGACCTCGCCGGCGCCGGTGACATCGATGTCGGCTTCATCCAGTTCGCCCAGGGCGACACGGGTGAGGTCCTCGCGGGCGGAGGCCCAGCGGTCGTCGATCTGCACCACGCGGTCGGCATCGAAACTGGGTGCGACCTGGCGTGGCCAGTCGGAACCGAGCTCACGGGAGACCAGCTCATAGAGCTCGTTGTCGGACTCAGCCTCCTCAAAGGCGGCCTGTGCGGGGGCATCCAGACCCAGCTGGGAGAGGATGGTGCGTGCGGTCGCGGCCAGGACACCGGCCTTACCGGTGACCTGCTCGGCGAATTCGCCGAGTGCTGCGGAGTCGACAACTCCACCGGCTGCGCCACCTGCGGACGGCAGGGAGACGGCAACGCCGAGGCGGGCGGCGACGGCGGCCACGGCGGCGTCGATAAGCGCATCAAGCTCGGCGGCGCTCGACGGTGCGGCGGGAGCCAGGGTGGCCAGGTCACCACCGCGCAGGGAGGCTCCCTCGCGGGCACCGATGACCACCTCGGCGACGACATGATCGGCCCAGCCCTGGCCGAGCTGCCAGGTGCCGGTGACACGCTCGGCGATGTACGCCGGGCGCTTGCCGGTGGGGCCGGTGATACGGCGCAGCGCATCGGCTGCGGCATCGGAGAGCACCGGCCCGAAGGCTTGGTAGCCCTTGGCCATCTTGGACACGGTCACCTTGAGGTCACCGAGTTCCGCGTCGGCGGCACCGTCGATGGCACCCAGGCCGAATTCCACGCCGAGGTCCAGCAGCAGCTGGTTGCGGCGTGAGGAGACACCCTCCACGAGTGTCTCGATGGAGTCGGTGGCACCCATCTGATCCGGGCGGACCTTGGTCCAGATGGCGATGAGCATCTCGGTGGCATCCGCCGGGGTGAACTCGATGTCCTCTGGGCGGGGGCCACCGGTGGCCACGGGTGCGGCGGGCACAGCGGCCGGTGCGGCCTCGGGCGCTGCGGTGGCGGCAACCTGGGTACCTTCCGTCGCAGGCGTGTCGACGGATGAGGAGTCAGCGTCGGCAGGCTCGGAGGCCAGTTCGCGGACCACCTCATCGGTGGCGAAGACCACCGGGCGGTCGCGTTCGATGTTGAGGACCTCGATCTCGGCCTCGCGGTACTGCGGCAGGTTGAGGGTCTGGCCCATCATGTTGGCCACGGTCGGGGCGGAACCGACACCGACCTCCACGAAACGCTCAACACCCAGACCGCCCTGTTCGCGGGAACGGATGAGCAGGTCCTGGGTTTCGATCCAGCGGACCGGGGAGGCGAACTGCCAGGCCAGCAGCTCGATGAGCAGGGTGCGGGCGAGCTTTTGCTCCTCGCGTGCGGCGGCCTCGAAGTCGGCGAGGATGTCGTTGACGTACCGGGAGTCGACGACCTCGGCCATGGACTCGACAAACTCACGGGTGAGTTCGAAGGGACGGGCCACCAGGTTCGGGATGTAACGACCGACGAGGGTCTCCAGATCCAGTTCGGCCGGGATGAGGGAATCCAGGTGCTCGCGGAAGGCACCCACGCCGTCACGCAGCTTGGATGAGTGGAAGGGCACGTCGATGCCCGGGATCATGATGAAGGCACGCTGGCCCGGTGCGCGGTGCTCCACGTCGGCACGCAGGGCCTTCAGGCCCGCCTGGGTTCCGGCGACCGCGTACTGCAGACCGGCCAGGTTGTAGTTGACGATCTCGAGGAACTCCCCGGATTGCTCAGCGACACCTGCGACATAGTCGAAGACATCATCGGCGGTCAGGCCCATCTTGTTGGGACGCAGGGCGGCCAGGCCGTAGTTGGACAGGCCGTTCTCATCGCGGTCGACCAGACGGTGCATGGTCAGGCCGCGGCGGTAGACGATCTCCACCACGGACTCCAGGGAGAGCACACCGGCGTAGGCGGCCAGGGCGTTGTACTCACCGACGGAGTGACCGGCGAAGAACGCCTGCTGGTTCAGGGCGTGGGCCTCGCGTATCTCGGCGACCTGGGCCACACCGAGGGTGGCCATGCCGACCTGGGTGAACTGGGTGAGGAAGAGCACGCCGTCGGGGTGGAAGAACTTCTCCCCGCCCACGGTGACCTCGGTGGGGTTGTTCTCCACGATCTCGAGGATGGAGAAGCCCAGCTTGGCGCGGGTGTGTGCGTCGGCGCGGTCCCAGATGGCGCGGGCGGCCGCGGAGTTGCGGCGGGATTCCATGCCCATGCCCTGGGACTGGATGCCCTGGCCGGGGAAGGCGTAGAAGGTGGTCGGCGCGGCCATCACGGCGGTGGCGGTGAGCACCAGGTTGCCGTTGACGGTGGCGGTGACGGAGCGGACCTCGCCGTGGCCGGGGCGGGAATCCACGGCGGAGCGTTCCACGGTGAACACGATGGTCTCCCCCGGCATGACCGGGGCCAGCATGGTGGCGGTGTACTCCACGACGCGGGCGGCCGGGGTGTGGGCCTGCTCATCGGTGAACTCGGCACCGGCGATCAGTTCGCCGATGGCGGAGGTCCACATGCCGTGGACGATCACGCCGGGCAGGCCGGCAAGGGCTGCTGCGGTGTCGGAGACGTGGATCGGGTTGCGGTCCCCGGAGACCACGGCGAAGGGGCGCATGGATTCCGGTGCGACCACCTCGGCCACGGCCCGGTGGGAGCGTGGGGTGTCGATGATGGTGGGCAGGGTGGAGGTGTTGGTGCGTGCGACGGTGTCACCGTTGCGGCCCTTGATGGCGAAACGCTCGGACAGGGTGGCGATCTGCTGATCACCGGCGGTGATGCGGGCGCGGACCACCACGACACGGCCCATGGAGGTATCGGAGACCTCATCGGCGGTGGCGGTGACCTGCAGCGCTACCTCACCGTCGGCCACGGAGGGCAGCTCGGCGGTGAGCTTGATGTGGTGCTCGAGGTGGACCAGGGAGAGCATGCCCTCAACCACGGACGCGGAATCGGTACCCGGGATCACGGCGGAACGGACCGCGGCGAACACGGCGGGCCAGGCGCGACCGACGAGCACATCGGGTGCGGTGGCGGCCGGGGTCACGGTGGCCGGGAGGTGCGCGGCGGTGACATTGTCATAGTCGGCCAGGTGACTGGCGTCCAGGGTGGTCTCCCACTCGGCGACACCATCGGTGATGGTGGCCAGGGTGCCACCGGCGGCGACACGGGTGAGCTCACCCATGGCGGCCTCGGCGTCAGCCTGGGTGACCTGTGGGACGGCACCGGGGATGGTGTCCCCGGGCAGGGTGAAACGGATGACCAGATCGGTGGTGGTGCCGAACGCGGTGGATCCGGCCAGCGGCACGGTGAGCAGGACATGCTCGGTGTCCTCGACCTCGAGGCGGGCACCGGTCGGGGCGTGGTGGGCGGTCTCACCGTCGCGCTCCCAGGCGTCCACGTCACCGAGGCGGTGGATCATGGAGATGGTGTTGCGGCCGGCCCAGTAGGTGCCCGGCGCGGTGAGCAGCTCGTCGATGAGGTCGCGCTCGACCTCGTGCACCTCGGTGATGCGCTCGATGGAGGCGGCGTTGAACCGGTCGAGCAGGTCAGCGACCGGCTCATTGGCTTTCGTGATGCCGGCGACCGCGGCCGGGCCGGGGATGATGGCGACCTGGTCGGCGTCGAAACGCTCGTCGTGGGACTGCCACAGGGAATCCGAACGCCACCAGCGGCGCACGTCCTTGTCGATGACCGGCACGAAGCACACCGGCTTGCCCGGGGTGCGGCACAGTCCGAGGAACCACGCCGCATCAGCCGGGGTGAGCAGGTCGGTGGCGGCGTGCGGGAGGTCGGCGACGAGCTTGTCGACGACCTGCTGGGGCTCCACTCCGTCTTCCAGGGTGTGCGACGGGGTGAACTGTCCGTGGTCCTGGTCGATGAGGCGGGCCTCGGCGCGTTCGAGCATCTGGGCGAAACGGTTCGCCCAGGAGACGTCGATCCACTCACCGTTGACCGGTCCGGACAGTTCCAGGTAGCGGTTGAGCCACTGCTGGTACGTCATGGAACCGAGGTCACCGAAGTAGACCTTGGCGGTCTTGCCGATGGCGGCGATGATCTCCTCACGACGGGCCTGGACGGCTTCCTCATCACCGGCGACCTCATCGAGGAGACGTCCGGCGCGGGCGAAGGAGTTGTCGATCTCATGGATGTCCGCACCCAGCTGGGAGCGTCCGGAGGCCATACCGTTGGCGGCGCCACCGGCGGGGACCCATTCGGTGGTGCCCGGGGTGGCCACCAGCAGTTCCTTAACGGACTGGGAGGTGGTGGCCTCCTTGGCGGCCATGGCGGCGGTGCCGATGAGGATGCCGTCGACAGGCATGGCGGGCAGGCCGTGGGCGGTCGCCCAGGAACCGGTGATGTAGTCAGCGGCGCGTTCCGGGGTGCCGATGCCACCGCCGACGCAGAGCACGACGTTGTCCAGGGCGCGGATGTCGGCGTAGGTGGCGATCAGGAGATCGTCGAGGTTCTCCCAGGAGTGGTGACCACCGGCGATCCCGCCCTCCACATGGATGATGATCGGGGTGTCGGGCAGTTCACGGGCGATCGCGAGGACGGCGTGGACCTGTTTGACGGCGCCCGGCTTGAAGGAGATCCAGGGGAATCCGCCGTCGACAAGCTCGCGCACGAGGCTGACGGCCTCGTCCTTCTCCGGCATGCCGGCGGTGATGACGATGCCGTCGATGGGGGCACCGTTGGCGCGTGCCTTGGGCACCAGGCGCTTGCCACCGATCTGCATCTTCCACAGGTAGGGATCGAGGAACATCGAGTTGAACTGGACATTGACGCCCGGTTCGAGCAGCCCGGTGAGCTTCTCGATATTGGATTCGAGGATCTCCGGGGTGACCTGGCCACCACCGGCGAGCTCGGCCCAGTGTCCACCGTTGGCGGCGGCTGCGACGATCTCGGGGTCGACGGTGGTGGGGGTCATGCCGGCGAGCAGCATGGGGCTGCGGCCGGTCAGTTCGGTGAAGCGCGTGACCAGGCGGGGACGACCATCGATGGATTCCACCCGAGGGGCGAACTCGTCATAGGAGCGGGGCAGCTCCGGTGCCATGCCGGCATCGAAGACCCGGGCCTGACCGTCGGTGTCGCACACGGCGAAGGAGGCGGCACCGCGGCCGGCGAGGATGGAGTTGGTCAGGGGCACCACGCCACCGTCGGGACCGACATCGAGGATCCACCGGGCGCCGGCATCCAGCGCACCGGTGACGGCAGCCACCCAGTCGACGGGGTTGACCAGCACGTCGGCGGCGACCTCACGGGAGGTCTCCGCGTCCAGGCCACAGGCCGTCGCCCAGGCGACGGTCTGCTCAACCGCCATGGACATCGCCGGGTGGTGGAAGGCGGCCTGGACATCCAGCTGGGTGATGCGCGGGGCGAACGGCTGACCGCCGCGCTCCTTGTTCTCAATCGCCTTGGCATCAGCGGCGGCCATGGCCTCCAGCGCGGTGATCACACGCTGGTTGTCATCGGGGCGACCGACCAGGACATAGGTGGTGCGGGCATTGCGCAGACCGATGACGGGGCGGATCTCCTCGGGCACATCGGCGGCGGCCTTATCTATGGCGGCCTGCAGCTGCTCACGGGTGACCCCGGCGACGGCGACCATCGGGGACCGGGTGCCCTGGGCGATAAGTCCGGTCATGCGGCCGGTGCGGGTGATGGCGGCTCCGATGAGCTGCGCCAGTGCCACATACTCATCAGCACGGGTCAGGTCCCTCAGCAGGTGCACACCGAGCACACCCTGCGAGTGGCCGATGGCTGCCACGGACTTCTCCACATCCAGGCGCTGGGACTCCAGGGAATCCAGGGTGGCGATCTGGGAGACGAAGATGCCGGGCACACTCACGGCGGCCTGGGCGGTATCAAAGTTAGGGGTGTCCACGGCGTTGGCCCAGGCAACCGGGTCGAAACCGAAGGGGAAGGTACCTGCAAGTTCATCAGCGACGGGAGCCAGCAGCTCCTGCGCGCGCTCGACGATTCCCTGGACATTGGTGCCGGCGCCTGCGGCGACCGCGGCGCGGAGGGTCTTCAACCAGTTGAAGCCCTGGCCTGAGAAGGCGAAGGCATAGGGTTCCTGATCGAAGCGGTTGATCAGTCGGCTGGTCCCGAAGTTGCTGCCTGGTTCGGTCACGTGTGAACTCGCTCCTTGTTTGACTCAGACACCTCAAGGCCCCGTGCCGGAACCATCGGTCTGTGCATGCTCAGATAATGAAAACTGGAAAATGGCACACCTGTTACACCAGGGTGTCATTGGATAGGAAACAATATGCCATAAATCATGAGGAAAACGTCATCTTTTGTTGACGCGCGTCTTCCGCTGCATCCTGCGGTCCCGAATGGGATCATTCCGCTCCCCCTATCGTGCCACCTCGCGTGTTTGATACAAAAACTTCCCCGTCGAAATCAGGGATGGACCATTCGGGGTGGATACCTGCGGTTTCATCTCAGCGGAGATGTCGCGAGATGAGGTCGCGCGCCTCCGAGAGGACGGCGGAAGAGGTGTGTCCTTCTTCACCTTCCGTCCGGTCTAGGGAAATTCTCACACCATCGGACGGAAGGAAAACCTGACAGGCATGATCGGGCACGATCTCAACCTCGGGAACAATGCCGTTGTCAGCCATCCACGCGTCGAAATCCCTGGAGATACTCATGCACCCCAGGTTAACGCGAACACCTCCTTCTGAACATCCCCTTCCTGAACATCCCCCGATGGAACCTAGCTCGCGGTCCACCCGCCATCGATGGTGTAGGCGGCGCCGGTGACCATCCCAGCATGCTCGGAGGCCAGCCAGGTGGCCAGGGACGCGACCTCGTCAGATTCCACCAGCCGTTTCACGGCGGATTCGGTGAGCATGATCTTCTCCACCACCTCATCCGGATCGATGCCGTGGATGGCTGCCTGATCCTCGATCTGCTTCTCCACCAGGGGCGTGCGCACATAGGCCGGGTTGATGCAGTTGGAGGTCACCCCGTGTGGGCCGCCCTCCAGGGCCGCGACCTTGGACAGCCCCTCCAGACCGTGTTTCGCGGCGACGTATGCGGACTTGAACGCGCTGGCACGCAATCCATGGACCGACGAGATATTGATGATGCGCCCGAAGCCCTGCCCATACATATGGGGGATCGCGGCACGCATCAAGAGGAAGGGGGCCTCCAGCATGAGCCGGTTGATCAGACGCCAGTTCTCGGGATCGAATTCATGGATCGGGGAGATACGTTGGACACCGGCATTATTGACCAGGATATCGACCTCGAGAGTGAGGTCCTCCAGCGCAGCGGTGTCCGAGAGGTCCAGGCCCAGTGGTCGCCGTTGACCTCGGCGGCCAGGTCGCGAGCCGCATCCTCATTGAGATCACAGATGGTCACATGGGCACCGGCCCGGGAGAAGGCCCGGGCGCAGGCCGCTCCGATACCGGAGGCACCTCCTGTGATCAGTGCCTTACGGCCGTCCAGAGAGATTCCATTGGTGGTGTTCATTGTTCCGCCTTTCGATGATGGGAGATGGTGTTCAAGGAGTGATGTGTCGATTTAGAACATTCCGAGGGAAACCGCGCCGACCAGCAGTGCCACGGCGGTGACTGGACCCACGATGGTGATCATCGCGACATCCTTGTAGGACTGTTTGTGGGTGAGACCGCAGACGATCAGGAGCGTGACAACGGCACCGGAGTGTGGCAGCGTATCCAGGCCACCGGAGGCCATGGCGGTCAGACGGTGCATGACCTCGAGGCTGATGTCATCGGCGATGGCCATCTCTCGGAGATCATCGCCCAGTGCATTCAGGGCGATGGTCATGCCACCGGAGGAGGATCCGGTCAGGCCAGCAGTGATCGAAACCGTCACCACCGAGGTGATGATGGCATTGGCACCCATGTTGAAGATGGAATCACGAACCACGGCAAACGCTGCCACCGAGGCCACAACCGCACCGTATCCGACCTCGGAGGCGGTACTGAATGCCGGGAACATGGAGTTTTTCGCCCCTTCACCCACGGCACGGACCAGCTCCCGGAAATGTCGGGCATTGATCAGGAGGATGAGTAGGATAGCGGCGGTGATACCCACCAGAACTGCCCACAGTGCCGCCCTGTTGGCCAGGGTGATCCCGCCGTACTGCTCACCCGAGAGATAACTCCAGTCCATTGCGGGGAAGATGTACAGCGTGCAGGCGAAGTTGACGGCGAACACCGTGAGCAGGGGAAGGAAAGGGATAACCCGGTTGGCGGGTTCTGCGAGTGTCACCGTGGCCTGCTTGGTGCCGTTTCCATTCTGCAGCTCCTCCTCTCCACCGTTATGCACACTGGAGAAGTGTTCGCCCTTCCTACGCAGCTGACGGGTACGGAACTCCAACCAGGCCAGGCCGAACACCATGACGAAGATGGAACCGATGATGCCGATAGCCGCACCGGCGAAGGAGCCGGTTCCGAAGAACTGACCCGGGATGATGTTCTGCACCTGGGGTGTGCCCGGCAGTGCGGTCATCGTGAAGGTGAAGAGCCCAGGGCAATGGTTGCGGGAATCAACCGGCGGGGAATGTCCGCCACCCGGAAGAGCTCACGGGCAAGTGGGTACATGACAAAGGCAACCACGAAGAGGCTGATGCCGCCGTAGGTCACCAGGGCCGAGGTGATCACGGTGGCGGCGATCGCAGCCTTGCTCCCGATCAGGGAGGTGACGGTGGCGGCGATCGATTTCGCGTACCCGGTCACCGTCATCAACATGCCGAAGATGGCACCGGTGAGAAACACCGGGAAGAAGCTTCCGATGAACCCGGCCATGGCGGGCATGAAGATCTCCGTGTAGGCCGGAAGCAGCGGCGCCTGGGAGAACACCAGCGCCACAATTGATGCGATGGGGGCGGCGATGAGAACCGGCATACCCCGGTACGCGAGTGTGATCAACAGGGCCAGAGATAACAGGATTCCAATGATGCCGAGGATCATTGGCACCTCCTTTGGCAAATGCGGACATGTGGTTCGCCACAGAGCTCAACCCTCCGATCCCAAGGTCAGAGGGCACCAACATGCGGTGACCTGTTCAGGATGCATCACCAGGCGTGACCCAGGCTACATCTAAAGCCCCAAGCTTTTTCGGCGTTTTTTGCAGTTTTCTCCATATGGCCACGGGCCAGTGTGACACGATCCGACCGCCAGCGCGACGGCGTGAGAATGGGCCGAATCCGCGGCAGGTCAGAATCGCCGGATGTCACCGAAGGGCACAGTCACACGTCAACCATCCCCTCTGCCCAGGGGGCGGGAATGGGGCCCGAGATACCCCATCCCATCCGGGGGCATGACAGTGTCAAAGGGGCACGGCTTTTCCCCTCCGGGTCGCGGGGGAGCATCAATTAGTGAGCCATCTAACAATCCTGCCGGAACTCCTGCGTACAGGTGTCAAAGGCTGATAAATACATAAGTTTAACCGCCTCCGGAACTTGGCCCACGGCGGGAATTGTCCCTAGGGTGATCACAAATTAATAACGAGCCAATCACAAAATGATTCAAGGCTTGTCGTCGATCCCCCTGAAGGAACCCCATGTTCAACTCCGGATGCACCCGCAACATCTTCCGCAGGCGCCTCACCCTGGCCGCCGTGGCAGCCGGCACCGTCGCAACCGCCGGACTGGCCGGCGCACCCACCGCCACCGCACAGCCCGCCATCCCCGCGGACTTCGCCGCCATGTCCTCCCAGCTGACCACCGTCGCGCCATACAACGCCACGATCGCAGCACCCAGTGTGGTCCGCCCCGCCCACGGTACCTTCACCCCCGGGTTCGGTCCCCGCTGGGGAACCATGCACAACGGCATCGATATCGCCAACGCCATCGGCACCCCGATCTATTCCGTCATGAGCGGCACCGTGATCAACTCCGGCCCCGCCTCCGGTTACGGCCAGTGGATCCGCGTCCAGCACGACGACGGTTCCATGGCGGTCTACGGACACATGTCCGCACTCTATGTCTCCGTCGGCGAGCGGGTGTCTGCCGGCCAGACCATCGCCGGCATGGGCAGCGAGGGTTTCTCCACCGGCTCCCACCTCCACTTCGAGATCCACCCCGCCGGCATGGGACCGGTTGATCCGGTCGGCTGGTTCGCCAACCACGGCATCTACTTCTAGTAGCGTCCTATACAGCCCGACACAACTCACCGTTGCGCTTCGCAGACCCCGGAAAAGGTGAAGACAATACAGAGATAGCCCGGTCAATCGACCGGGCTATCCGTTGTCACTCCTACTGGGCATTTTCCCTGTACCTGTTGTGCAACTATTCTGTGCGCCTGGAGAGACTTGAACTCTCACGTCCTGGGACACTGGAACCTAAATCCAGCGCGTCTGCCAATTCCGCCACAGGCGCCGTATTGTATCTGCCCGGGGTGATCCCGGTGCGACAGCGCACTTGATCATACATGGTGCCTGATACACAACAAACAATGTGGTGTCCATAACGAAATTCGCGTGGAAGGAAAACGGGGGTATCCTTGGTATTTGTGAGTGAGCAAGGTCGGTCTGAATTGAAAACCAAGAAGAAGGTACGACTGAGCCATGTCGTTTTCCTTATTATCTGCTTCGCTGTGGCTCTGGCCCTGGCGTGGTGGCAGTGGACCCGCTTCCAGTCGGGTTCCGGTACGTTTCAGAACCTGGGTTATGCCTTCCAGTGGCCGGTGATCGGTGGTTTCCTCATCTTCGCCTACCGCAAGTATCTGGAGTATGAAAACCAGTCGATTGACCGGGAGAACCTGGCGGCCGAACTCGCCCGCCATCCGGACGCGGACAAGCCGCGGGATACCCCGCCTGCAGGGGATGCCGAGGAGGAGGATTTCATGATCTCCCGCCGCCCCAGCCTGGTGGACAACCCGGACGCGGTCACTGAGATCGATGATGACTTCCTCCCCAGCCGGCCCACCCTTGATGTTGAGGAATTCAACCGCCTCAATGATCCATCGCGTCGTCGACGCCACCGGGCCTGACCCCACCGGGGAACTTTCCCGGCCCACCAACCGACCTGTTCACCAGAACCACTCCAGTAGAACCGCCCAGCGGTTTTCCGCCCCCGAGGACCCCGAGGATTTTCACCCCGTGACTACGCCGACCCAGACCATCCAGATCCACCCGGAGCGCAAGAAACGCGTCCGCACAGCACTGACCGCCTTCTCTGTTGCCGCATGGGTCACCGGTGTGTTCCTGCTGGCCCTGGTGGTGGAGATGGTGATGAAATACATCCTGCAGATGGACCTCCCCTCCTGGGCCACGTTCATCCCCATCGCCCACGGCTGGGTGTACATCGTCTTCCTGCTGTGCACCCTCAACCTGGGTCTGAAGGCGCGGTGGGATCCCAAGCGCTGGTTCACCACCGCTATCGCCGGTGTGGTGCCCCTGCTGTCCTTCTTCGTGGAGAACAACCGTCGCAAGGAGGTCATCGAGACCTTTCAGCTCGACCAGCCGGACACGGTCTGAGCCACCGGCAACCGGCCCGACAGCATTGACAGCACTGTGGCCGCCCATATCCCCGAAGGGATGTGAGCGGCCACAGTGCTGTTGTTGTGCAGGTGTGGGTCTACTGCCCGGCGAGCTCTGCAATGGCGGGCACCAGGGCACGCAGCGCCTTGCCACGGTGGGACAGGGCGTCCTTCTCCTGCGCGGTCAGCTGCGCGGAGGAACGGTCGCGGCCCTCGATGAGGGATTCCTCCATGGGGACGAACAGTGGGTCGTAGCCGAAGCCGTTGGTGCCCACGGGTTCGCGCAGCAGGGTGCCATGCCAGCGGCCCTCCTCCACGAACTCCCGCCCATCCGGGGTGACGATCGCGCATACGGAGACGAACGCCGCGCCCCGGTGTTCCTCCGGGATGTCGGCAATCTGTGCCAGCAGCAGATCATTGTTGGCCTGGTCGTTGCCGTGTTTACCCGCCCACCGGGCGGACAACACGCCGGGCATGCCGTTGAGGGCATCGACCTCCAGACCGGAGTCGTCGGCCAGGGTGATCAGGCCGGTGTTGGAGGCCCCGGCGCGGGCCTTGATCAGGGCGTTCTCGGTGAAGGTGCGGCCGTCCTCCACGGGTTCGGGGTAGGACGGGACATCCGCCAGGGCGAGCAGTTCCACATTCTCGATGCCGGCCTGGTCGAGGATGCGCTGGAGTTCACCCAGTTTCTTGGCGTTGTTGGAGGCGACAAGCAGCTTCATATCAGATTCCCAGGGCGGCCTTCTGTGCATGGACGAGTTCACGGCAGCCCTTCTCGGCGATGTCGAGCATCTCGTTGAGCTGGGCGCGGGTGAAGGTGGTTTCCTCACCGGTGCCCTGGATCTCGACGAACTCACCGGATTCGGTCATGACCACGTTCATGTCCACGTCGGCGCGGACATCCTCCTCGTAGGGCAGGTCGAGGCAGGGCTGGCCGTCGATAAGCCCGACGGAGACGGCGGCCACGGGGGGCAGCAGAGGGTCGCCGGGGACCACGCCCTGTTCCTTGAGCACCCGGATGGCATCGGCGAGGGCGACGTAGGCACCGGTGATCGCGGCGGTGCGGGTGCCACCGTCGGCCTGGAGGACATCACAGTCGATGGCGATGGTGTTCTCACCGAGCTGGGACAGGTCCACAGCGGCACGCAGGGAACGGCCGATCAGGCGGGAGATCTCGTGGGTGCGGCCCTTGACCTTGCCGGCCATGGACTCGCGGCGGTTGCGTTCCGCGGTGGCGGCGGGCAGCATGGCGTACTCGGCGGTGAGCCAGCCCTCGCCGGAGTCACGCTTGAAGCGGGGTACCCCCAGTTCCACGGATGCGGTGCACATGACGCGGGTGTTGCCGAACTCGATGAGCACGGAGCCGGCGGGGTTGGTGGTGAAACCACGGGTGATCTTGACGGTACGCATCTGGTCCTGGGCGCGACCGTCGGCGCGGGTGAAGCTCGTTGTTGAAGTCATGGGTAACAGGTTACCTGTGCCCCACCCGGGGATGCTTATCGACGAAACACCGACAGCCCTAGATGGTCATCTCCATTCCCGGTACACCCAGCTCGATGGGTCCGTCATAGTACTGCGCGGCGGCGGCGAGGGTTGCCTCCTTATCCGCCCACGGCGGGACATGGGTGACGATCAGTTTCTTCACCCCGGCGGCCGCGGCGATCTGACCGGCATCCTGACCACAGATGTGCATGCCCGGGATCTTACCCTCACACGACGGACCCCAGGTGGTCTCACAGAGGAAGACATCCACATCCCGGGCCGCGTCGATGAGCGCCTCGGTGTAGGCACTGTCCCCGGAATAGGCGAGGGTGGCACCGGTGCCGTGCTCCTCCACCCGCATGGCATAGGCCTGGATGGGGTGGACCACACGGAAGGGGGTGACGGTGAATTTGTCCACCAGCTCCGGCTGACCACTGACCCAGGGGGAGAAGGCGAAGGTGTCGGCCATGTCATCGATCCCCTCGGGATCATCCGAACTCAGACGCCCGAGACGGTTGGGGGTGTCCGTGGGGCCGAAACACAGATTACGCCCCGGTGCGGGGGCGTAGGGGTGGAAGCGGCGCCACACCAACAGGGAGGCGAAATCCGCGCAGTGATCGGTGTGGAGATGGGAGAAGGCCACATGGGTGTCCGTGGGGTCCTGTATCTTTTGGAGAGCTGCAAGCACCCCGGGGCCCATGTCCATGAGCAGGGAGGGCGCGCCCGGGGAGGACACCAGATATCCGGAGGCGGGATTGCCCGGTGCGGGCACACTTCCGGAGCTTCCGAGGATGGTCAATCTCATACGGCTACTCTGCCACGAGTTCTGCCCAGGTGCGCGCTTTTGGCCCTTTTTGTAGTCAAACCCTTACACCATATTATGACGGATCTGGGTCACAACCGGGCCGAGGAACCTCCGGCTGAGCTGGGAGAACAATTCCGGATCGCCGGTTGATTCAAAGCTGTAGGTGGGCGTGGGGTGCATCGTGGGATCCGCCAGGAGGTCATTCTGGCTGAGGATGCGCAACACGTCCTTGGCTGTTTCCTCCGCGCTGGAGACCAGGGTGACATGATCCCCCATGGCCAGCTGGATGACACCGGAGAGCAACGGATAGTGGGTGCACCCCAGCACGAGGGTGTCCACCCCCTGTGCCTGGAGCGGTTCGAGATACCCCTCGGCGATGTTGAGGATCTGTCGGCCGGAGGTGATGCCGCGTTCCACGAAATCAACGAACCGGGGGCAGGCCGCGGCATGCACCTCGATGGAGGGGCTGGCTGCGAACAGATCCTGGTAAGCCCCCGAGTTGATGGTGCCCACCGTGCCGATGACACCGACCTTCCCATTGCGGGTGGCGGCCACCGCACGGCGTACCGCGGGAAGGATAACCTCGACCACCGGGACGTCGTAACGCTCCCTGGCGTCGCGCAGGAAGGCTGCCGAGGCGGTGTTGCAGGCGATGACGATCATCTTGCACCCGCGCTCCACCAGTTCATCGGCGATTCGCAGCGCGTGCTCACGGACCCGCGCGATGGGCAGCGGACCATAGGGTCCGTTGGCGGTGTCACCGATGTAGATGATCGATTCATGCGGCAGCTGGTCGATGATCGTGCGGGCCACCGTGAGCCCCCCGACCCCGGAGTCGAAGATTCCGATGGGGGCGTCCGCACCCGGGATGGGTCGTTCGATCATTGAGGCACTATAATCACTCACAGGGTCCAATAGTAGCCCGGCGCCACCACTGGCCCAGACGGGACCAGCTGATGTCATGGGCGGGATATGCCACAATATGGGCACACCCCCTGCTGATCGAGAGGACACTCCCCCATGTCGGATACGCGGCCCGGTCCCGATACCGATGAATTCCCCGCGATCCAGGAGGGCATGGACGCCCCGGTCGCTGTGCACGGTCCGGGGATCACTGTCGCGCCGGTGCGGCGCGACACCCGCGCCACCGGGATCACCATCGGTCTCCTGGTGGTGTTGTTGCTGGTTGTCGTGGGTGCGGTCGCCTATGTGGTCACAGGTCTCGGCTCCGACGATCCGGTGCCGCAGACCGTGGTGGTCACCGAGACCCCGATTGTGGAGGCCGAACCGGAGCAGGCACCCGAACCTGCCCCCGAGCCCACCCCGGAACCCGCCGAGCCCACCGACATTCCGGCCGGGCGCCCCACCGCGCCGGCGCTGCCCGCCGGACACTCCCCCGTCAATGATGCAGCCACCCAGAATCTCCCGGGTGGGGACCTCAACAATGTCTACACCGGCACCTCGAGCACCTCACCGGGGTTCGCGCTCAATGTCCGGGATGCCTTCGTCCGTTACTACCTGGACACCGGGCAGCTGAACGGGCAGGTGCGCGCCACCAGCCCGGCGACCGGCATGACCTACGATGTCGACTGCGTGGACAACGGCGAGTTTGTCACCTGCACCGCGGGTGAGAACGCCGTGATCTACATCAGCTGATCCCTTCCACCCCGGCCGCTACACCCGGGGCATCCGGGGTGGGTCGAGCGCGGCGATGATCTTCTCCATCGCGGTGCCCAGAACCTTGAGCTCCTCATCGGTGAGATTGTCGAAGATGAGACGGCGGACCTCACCGACATGTCCCGGCGCGGCCTCCACCACCTTGTCCCACCCGTCCTCGGTGAGCACCGCCACGGTGGCACGGCCGTCGGTGGGGTCGGGTTCGCGGCGGACCCAGCCGGCCTTCTCCAGGCGGGTCACCACGCGCGAGAGGTGGGACAGGGTCATGTCGGACAGTTCCGCCAGTTCACTCATGCGCAGACGACGCTCGGGAGCCATGGAGATCTGTGCGAGGGCGAAGTAGTCGAAGTTGCTGAGGCCGTTCTGCTTCTTCAGCTGGGCATCAAGGCGAGCGGGGAGCCATACGCGCATGGACCAGATGTTCAGCCATACATCCTGCTGTTCCTGGTTCAACCAGACATCATCCGAAGTCGCTGAAACTGTGTTCTCGCTTGTCATGTCAACCCAGGATAGTGACATTCGCTACTGCCCGCCCATCGAGGGCCCTGTTAACACACCCTGATCGGCGCGCAGGTCGGATTTTTCAGTATCCCTGCTGTCGCCCCTGTTTCCTCATCTGCTTCTTCAGCTGTTTCTTCTCCTTTTTCGCCCGCAGCGCCGCCGGGTCATCGGAGGCGATGAACGCCCCCGCGGCCACGCCACCGACGCCACCGAACAGGTGCGCCTGCCAGGACACACCCGGGTAGATGGGCAGCAGGCCCCAGAACAGACCCGAGTAGATGAAGGCCAGTGCCAGGCCGACGAGGAATTGTTTGAAATCACGGTTGAACAGGCCCCGGACGATGAGATATCCCAGCCAGCCGTAGATCAGCCCGGAGGCACCGATGTGGTTGGTTCCCACCCCGCCGAACAGCCAGGTGCCTATGCCGCCGATGAGCACAATGAGCAGCGTGACCTCCCAGAACACCCGTTTGCCACTCATGCCGATGATGAAACAGAAGATCGCACCGGGCACGGTGTTGCTCATGAGGTGGTCGAAGTTGGAGTGCAGCAGCGGTGAGGTGAAGATATGCCACAGGGCGCTGGTGTCCAGGGGGTGGATACCCCAGTAGTTGAGCAGCCCACCGGTGAGTACGTTGATGAAGTGGACCGCCCAGATCACCACCACGAAACCGACCGCGAAGGTCAGGCCCGTCCGGATGGAGGACTTGTCCTTCAGCTGCTGGCCCATCTGGGGTGTGCGGCGCTGCCAGGGTTTGACAGGCCCGCCGGTGGGTGGGGTGAATCCGCTGGAACCGAATCCGGTGTTGTTGTAGGGGGAATTTCCGAAGTTGTTGTAACTCATGGGATCAGTTCTCGGTAGGTGGTCAGCCCGTGGCCCGGGCTGGCGGAGGTGACGGCGTCGACGATGGCGTTCTGCACGCAGTCGGCGGCCGCTGCGCACAAGGATGCCAGAAGTGTCGCGTCCACGCCTGTTCCATCCCCGGTGGACAGGGCGAAGAGGGTGTCACCGTCCATCGGCGAATGCGAGGGACGCACCGCCCGCGCCAGCCCGTCGTGCCCGGTCAGTGCCAGGCGTTTGGCCTGCGCCTTGGTCACGGGCGCGTTGGTGGCGATCACGCCGATGGTGGTGTTGAGGTCCGCGGCGGGGTGCGGCACGGCAGCGAGCTTGTCGACGTCCACCGCCGGCCGTCCCGGCGCCCCGTAGAGGGTGCCGGTTGTCGGGTCGACGACCTCCCCGACCGGGTTCGCCACGATGCCCGCGGCCACCACGAACTCCCCCACCGTCGTGGAGGCCTGACCGAAACCGCCACGCAGGTGACCGGCGGTGGCCCCGGTGCCGGCGCCGATGCTGCCGGAGACCTCACGCTGGCGGCCGGCGAGCGCATGGTCCACGGCGGTCAGCCCGTGCTCACGGGTGGGACGGTTGGTGGGATCACCGACCAGCAGGTCGAAGATCACCGCGGCGGGCACGATCGGGACGATCGGCCCCGGTCGGTCAGGTCCCAGCACCGGGAAACCGATTCCGCGTTCCTCCAGTGCGTACATCACCCCGTCGGCGGCGGCCAGCCCATAGGCCGATCCACCGCACAGGGCCACGGCATGGACCTGCTGCACCGTGTTGTGGGGTTCGAGGAGATCAGTCTCCCGGGTGCCCGGTCCCCCGCCGCGGACATCCACCCCGGCGAAGGCACCACCCGGTGCCACCACGACGGTCACACCGGTGTCACCTGAGGTGACATGGCCCAGGTGGATTCCCGGGACATCGCACAGCATTCCGCCGACAGGGCTCATCTCAGGACCCCATCATCGCTTCCAGCAGGGATTCCTGGTTGTAGGCCAGCCACTGCACCAGATTCTCGCGGTCCTCCTCCGCGGCCTCCCCGCCCTTGAGCTCCCCGGAGGCCAGGTAGAGGCGGATGTCATTGAGTCCCGCCAGCCAGGCGTGGGCCTCCTCCTCGGGGATGGAGACCGCGACGCCCCCATCCGGCCCGAGTGCGGAGTTGATCACCTGCAGGTTGGCGATCTTCTGCCGGGTGATGTCATTTTCATGGAGGGAGCGCAAGAGTGAGTTGTCACCGTCGTATTCCTCATCGCCCTCCTGCTGGAAATCCGGGAGCAACCGTGCCAGGGCGGGGTCCCGGGGCGCCTCCTTGTGCCCGCTCGGGATGCCGGTCAATTCGGCCAGGGGATCCTTCGGCGCGTCCTGCGCACGGTGGATCAGGGCCTCCAGCACCACCGCGGACAGATTACCCAGCACCTCGCGTTCCATCGGTTCCAGCACACAGGTGTACCGGGCGGATCTCATGAGCGCCTTCCTGCGCTTCCATGGCTGCATATACTAATCCCCTATCCGGCCTGCTGCATTGTTGCCCACAGGCCCGCGACGTGAAGCTTTTTCACGTCACCTTCAACCTTGTCCTTCTCCCCGGAGCTGACGACCGCCTTGCCCTCGGTGTGTACCTGCATCATCAGCTCATTGGCACGTTTCCTGCTATAGCCCAACACAGTCTGGAAGACGTAGGTGACATAACTCATCAGATTCACCGGGTCATCCCAGACGATGCACAACCAGGGCAGGTTCTCGCTGGAGACGGTGTGGACATCCATCTCCACATCGGGTTCGGCGGTGGGTGCGGACGGTGATGAACACACGGGTGGCACGCCGGATGCCCCCACCACCGCGGTGTCCGATTCTGCGGACACCGGAGGCAGGTCGGGTGTGTCAACAGCCCCGTGACAGTGTAAGTGATGCAGGCCATTCATATGGTTCAGCCTAGTCAACTCCCTTCCACCGGTGCAGGGCACATCACGGTTAATCCACTCCCGGCTCCACAGCACTGGTTCTACCAGGGGATTTCCCGGACCGGTCACCGTCGGTGCGGCATCCGCGGGGCTCGCTGACTGCAACGGCGCTCTGTTATCGTTGAACGGACAATACGACAGGCATTCGACGGGAGGTCGACTCGATGCGGGATCTCGATTCCTCGATCAGGGCTGCGATCCGCAGGCCCGGCATTACCAACGGCACCGTGGTGGATTCCCTGACCAACCTGGTACCCATCCTGTCGGTCCTGTTGACGCTGGTCATCACCGTCGCCACGGTGCTCACCGGTCTGGATGATTCCAGTGGTGACACCGATGGTGACAACCCGCCGCCGGTGGTCAATGAACAGATGCGCACCGACCTGCTCCGGGCGATCAACTACCACCGGGACATCCCGGTCGATTTCGACCTCGAACTGCATGCCAGCGCCCAGCGACAGGCCGTGGTCAACGCCACCGCAGGTGGACATAAAATGACCACCGCCGATTCAGGGCGCATCCTCATGCTCCAGGCCCACCAGGACACCGACAGTGCCTCCGTGGATGACTTTCTCGAGCTGTGGGCGGACGATGGTTTGAACTACGCCGCACTGATGCACCCGGATAACCGGGAGATCGGAGTCGGGGTCGCCGAGACCGACGGAACCACCTATGCCGTGGTGCAGTTCAGACAGCTGTAGCTTTTCCGTAGGATCGAAGGGGTGAAATCAACCGCATCCTCCATCCCCCCAGAGAGGTCAACGGCACTGTTGACCGATAAGTACGAGCTCACCATGCTCCAGGCGGCGCTCGCGGACGGCACCGCCGACCGCCAGGTCACCTTCGAGGTGTTCAGTCGCCGCCTTCCCAATGAACGCCGTTACGGTGTGGTGGCCGGAACCGCCCGGGTGCTCCACGCGGTCAAGGATTTCACCTTCACCGACGAGCAGCTCGCCGATCTTGATTTCCTGGATCAGCGCACCCGTGATTTCCTCGCCAGTTACCGGTTCACCGGTCAGATCGACGGTTACCGCGAGGGCGAGCTCTACTTCCCCCACTCCCCGCTGCTCACCGTGCGTGGCACCTTCGCGGAATGCGTGGTGCTGGAGACCGTCATCCTCTCGATCATGAATGCGGATTCCGCCGTCGCCTCGGCCGCCGCCCGGATGGTCACCGCAGCCGATGGCCGCCCGATCATCGAGATGGGGTCACGTCGGACCCATGAATATGCCGCGGTAACCTCCTCCCGTGCCGCCTACCTCGCCGGGTTCTCCGCCACCTCCAACCTGGAGGCGTCCTTCCGCTACGGAATCCCGGCCTCCGGCACCTCGGCGCATGCGTGGACCCTGCTGCACATCAATGATGACGGCACCCCGAATGAAGCCGCGGCCTTCCGTTCCCAGGTGGATCAGCTCGGTGTGGAGACCACCCTGCTGGTGGACACCTATGACATCGCCCGGGGTGTGGAAACCGCCATCGAGGTTGCCGGCACCGACCTCGGTGGGGTCCGGATCGACTCCGGGGATCTGGGTGTTCTGGCGCGACAGGTGCGGCAACAGCTCGATGACCTGGGTGCACACAACACCAAGATCGTGGTCTCCTCCGACCTGGATGAGTTCACCATCGCGGGGCTGCGCGGTGAACCGGTCGATGTGTTCGGCGTGGGTACCTCGGTGGTCACCGGTTCCGGGGCGCCCACCGCGGGCCTGGTGTACAAGCTGGTGGAGGTCGACGGTCACCCCGTGGCCAAGCGGTCACGCAACAAGGCCAGCCATGGTGGTGCGAAGAAGGCGGTGCGCACCCACCGTTCCACCGGCACCGCCATCGAGGAGATCGTCTACCCCTACCACTCCGACCGTCCGGACACCGGGAAGCTGGCCACCCTGGACCTGACCATTCCCCTCATGCGCGATGGTGAGGCGGTCGATGGCCTGGCAACCCTGGAGCAGTCACGGTCCTACCTGGCTGATCAGCTGGTGACCCTGCCCTGGGAGGGGTTGGCGTTATCCCGGGATGAACCGGTCCTGCACACCCGGTTCACCGGCTTCCCCGCCTCCTAGAGACGGGAGATGATCAGGTCGGCCATACCCCGCTCCCCCAGTGCGGTGGGATGGACCGGCATCCGCAGTCCGTCACCTGCGCCGGGTAGATCAACCACGGAGCGCACCCACTGCTGGCTCGGATCCGCACAGGTCCCCGTCCCGGGGACATCGGTATCGACAAACTCATACCCCAGGTGCTCATTGTCGGCGGCATGACCGTTGATGGTGTCCAGCAGCTCTCCGATCCGCACCGGCACCGCGACCGGGAGGTTGGTGTCGCTGCTGCCCCCGGGCCCGTCGCTGAGGTTGAGCACACAGACACCGCCCCTGCCATCGTCGATCTCCGGATAACCGATGAACATCACCCTCGCCCGGGGTGCCGCGGCCCGTAGTGCCTCCAGCACCGGGGTCATCCTGGCCACCCATGCTTCCCGCGTGACGTTCTGGCCACCGAGGAACGCTCCGAAATCAGGCAGCCCACCCAGCTGGGGGTTCCAGTCATCCGCACCCCCGGCGCCAAGGGTGACCAATCGGGTGTCAGAACCGAGATCGCCATTGGCCTGCGCCTGGTGGATCATGTCGATGACGCCACGTCCGGCGGCACCCGTCAGGGTCGCATTATTACAGGTGTAGTTGGCGTAATCCCCCTCGAACCGCTCCCTGCCCACCCGTTCCGGGTATCCCTGGGGACTCTGCACACATTTCCGGTTGAGCAGGCCCACCATCTGCAGGGGGATCTCGGGGTTGGCTGCAAAGGAATCACCGAAGGCGACGTAGGCACGGGCGGTGGTCGCCGGGGGGCGGATCTCCGGCATGAGGTCCGTGGACGTCTGTGTGAGCCGCTGCCCGATAGAACCCGGGACGGTGGATTCCTGCGCGGAAGCCACCACCCCACCGGCGGAGGTGGTGAGGATCGCCATCGCCAGGATCGTCGTTGCCCTGCGTACCAGTTGCTGCGTCATCGGCGTCCTCCTGCGCCGGCCCGTACGGGGGCCGTCTTCATAGTCCGGGTGTGGATAGTGACGTGATTTCTCCAGGTTAAGACACCTCTCCACCGGCCTGCAACGGTAGCGTGCATCACCCAGCCCAAGTAGTGACTACCCGGTGTGGGCACAGCCATTAAGATTTCCGCTATGTCCCGACGCGCATCCCTCCTCCTCACCACTGGTTCCTGGGTGGCAACCCGGCTGGTCATGGTGTGGTTCTCACTGCGACAGCACGAACAGTGGGGTGATGTGCGTTATTACCTGGAGGGGGTGGAGAAGGAGGCCGTCGGGGGCCGTGCCCTCGTGGAATACCCGGATGCCACGGTCATCCCGCTGCGGGTGATCGGATGGCTCACCGAGGGGTTGAACTCCTTCACCCTGGGGGTGATCATCTTCTGTCTGCTCCTGGATGCCGCACTCTCGGTCTGGCTCGCGCGACGCTGCGCCGGAGGGGAAAACCGGTGGGATGCGTGGTGGGGTTTCTCCTTCTGGATTCTGTTCGGCATGCTCATCGGGCCGGTGATGATCGCCCGGTTGGATCTGCTGCCCGGTGTCCTCGTGGCGGGGGCGGCGGTGTGGATCGGGAGGAACCCCCGGATCGCTGCCGCATTCCTGGGGGTGGCCACCGCGGTGAAACTCTGGCCGCTGGCGCTGGCCACGGGGTTGGTGGGGCCGTGGCGCAACCGTGGGACCTGGGCCCGCCTCGCCTGGTGGGCCGGTGCCATCCTCCTTCTGGCGGTGCTGACCCTGGTCACCTCCGGGTGGTGGCGGGTGGTCTCACCCCTGCAGTACCAGGTGGACCGTGGACTCCAGTCGGAGACGCTGCTGGCCACTCCCTTCATCTGGTTGGCTGCGTTCGATACTGGGTGGAGCGTCACGTATGCATCGTCGAAAAGCTTCGAGGTCTTCGGCACCGGCGTGAATGCCGCACTGATCATGTCGGGCGTGGCCTCTCTGGGTGTGGCGCTGACCGCTGTGGTGGTGACCACCCGACGCCTCCTCCGCACCGGGGAGCCCCTCCCTGTGGCGACCCGTGCCTACTGGCTGGCGCTGGTCCTGCTCATCGTGGTGACCTCCAAGGTGTTCTCGCCACAGTACCTGTTGTGGTTCGGCCCGCTCATCGCGGTGATGATCGCCCTCGACGGTGGTCGCCCCACCCGGTCCATCGGGGTACTCATGGTGATCGCCGCCGGATTGACATCCTGGTTCTTCCCCCTGCTCTTCGACTACTTCATTGAGGGACCACCATCACTGCTGTCGGTGGTCGTCCTCACCCTGCGCAACCTCCTCATGCTCGTGGTGACGGTACTGGCCTGCCGGTGGGCCTGGGTCTGTCTGGTTGCCGAACACAGGGCCGAAAGCGCAGGTGATTCCCCCCGATCCTGAGGTTTTCGCACCCCGCACACCGGCCGATACACTGTGGGGGATGTCTGACGCCGATCCCACCACCCAGCAGTCCGTCACGGAAGAAACCAGCACGGAGGAAACCAGCACCCCCACCACCGGGGAGCTGCTCACCGCCGCCGTCGAGTCACTCGGTGGTGCCCGGCGCGCGGGCCAGGAGGCCATGGCCGAGGCCGTGACCCGGGCTTTCGACAACAAACGTCACCTCGCGGTCCAGGCCGGTACCGGCACGGGTAAATCCCTGGCGTACCTGGTGCCGTCGATCCGGTACGCGCAGACGACTGATTCCACAGTGATCGTCTCCACCGCCACCATCGCCCTGCAGCGTCAGCTGGTCAACCGTGACCTGCCACGTCTGGCCGATGCCCTGGAACCCCTGTTGGAACGACGTCCCACCTTCGCCATCATGAAGGGCCGGTCCAACTACCTGTGCATGAACAAGATCGCCCGCGAACCGGAACCGGAGGATGCCCTCATCGGGGAGGAGGACATCTCCTGGCTGGGCAGACACATCGTCCGGCTGCATGAGTGGGCCAATGAGACTGAGACCGGGGACCGCGACGATCTGGATCCGGGTGTGCCGGACCTGGCGTGGAAGCAGGTCAGTGTGACCGCCCGTGAATGCATCGGCGCCTCCCGTTGCCCCCACGGTGAGGAGTGTTTCGCCGAACTCGCCCGCGCCACCGCCCGGGAATCCGACGTGGTGGTCACCAATCACGCGCTGCTCGCCATCGATGCGCTCTCGGATGTCAATGTCCTGCCCGAGCATGATGTCGTGGTGATCGACGAGGCCCATGAACTCGATGGCCGTATCACCGCGGTTGCCTCCGCGGAGATCACCGTCAACTCCCTCAACCTGGCGGCCCGCCGCGCCGGGAAGCTCGACTCCAACGGCCGCGAGGAGAAGCTCACCGAGCTCGCCGGTGACCTGGAGCTGCTGTTCCAGACCATGCGTCCCGGCAGGTGGCGCGATCTCGACGACGGCTCCAAGGGCACCCTCGTGGCGCTTCGCGACGCCCTGTGGTCACTGCGCCAGACCATCGCCGCCGCCCCCGAGGGCGAGGCCGCCAACGATCCCGAGCGCAACGCCGAGCGGCAGAACCTCACCAACCATCTGCAGGAGATCCACGACTCCATCGTGCGCATCCTGGAGGTATTCGAGGAGGAGGACGCCGCCAAGCAGCAGGACGTGGTGTGGCACAACCAGGATGATCGGCGCGGTGACTCCCTCAACGTGGCGCCGCTGTCCGTGGCGGGGCTGCTCCACCAGAAACTGTTCACCGACAACACCGTGGTGCTGGCCAGTGCGACGCTCACCATCGGCGGCAATTTCAATGCCATGGCCGCCAGCTGGGGGCTGCCGAAGGGCACCTGGGATTCCCTCGACGCCGGCACCCCCTTCGACCCGGCGAAGTCGGGGATCCTCTACACCGCACGGCACCTGCCGGATCCGGGACGCGATGGCCTGCCACAGGAGACCCTGGATGAGATCTACGAGCTCATCATGGCCGCCGGTGGCAGGACCCTCGGGTTGTTCTCCTCGAAGCGGGCCGCGGTCCAGGCCACCGAGGCCATGCGCCTGCGCCTGCCCTTTGATGTGCTGTGCCAGGGTGATGACAGCACCGGCGCACTGGTGAAGAAATTCGCCGAGTCCGAGAACACCTGTCTGTTCGGCACGCTCACCCTGTGGCAGGGTGTGGATGTGCCGGGGAGGTCCCTGTCGCTGGTCCTGATCGACCGCATCCCCTTCCCCCGCCCGGATGATCCCCTGCTGCAGGCCCGCAAGGAGGCTGCCGACGCGGAGGGACGCAACGGGTTCATGGAGGTCGCCGCCACCCACGCGGCCCTGCTCATGGCGCAGGGCGCCGGCCGCCTGCTGCGACACGTCACCGACCGTGGCGTGGTGGCGGTGCTGGATTCGCGGCTGGTGACCAAACGCTACGGCAGTTTCCTGCGCTCTTCCATGCCGCGGTTCTGGGAGACCACCAACGGTGATACCGTGCGTGCGGCGTTGAAACGCCTGGTGGCTACCGACTAGGGAACCGCGACCACCGTCACGGAATTCGCTGCGACCTCGGTGAAACCGGCATCACGGACCGGCACCGCACCGGGGGCGGAGAGCTTCCCGGCGAACTCCGCCGGTGGGACCTCACGGACATGCAGGGCGAAATCCGCGGCGGCCCACTCCCGGACCCACTCGAGTGGTTGATGTGCCGCCAGCAGCATCGAGGCGTGACCCACCTGGGCGGCGGCCTTGCCCAAGGTCATCTCCAGGGAGGCGTCGATGTAAATGACCGGATGATCATCGTCAATGGGTTTCGGCTCATCCAGGGGCAGCTCCGTGCCGGAGATCTGCAGTTTCCGGACCGCGTCCGGCACCTCACTGACCGCGCAGGGCACAAAGGCACGCACCTGGGCGGAATCATCGGTGACCGTGACACCGGGCAGCTCCTGCACCCGGTCCCATGCGGCGTTGCGCGCCCTGCGCGCCACCTTCCGGATCAGGTGGTCATACCAGCGCTCCAGCGCCGCGCGGAAATCCGGGTCGGTGGCCACCCGCCCGTCGAGACAGAGCTTGACGACGCTTCTCGCCGCCGCATCCAACACATCTGTCCTGCGCGGCGGATCAGTCTTCGGGATATGCAGTGCCAACTGCATGGCCTGCACCGTGGACGGGTCCGACGGGTCCTCCGAGTGGGGCCCGTCGGACACCCGCGCGCTGAGCAGACGGTGGGCGGTGGCCAGCGAAGCGTCGTCAAGCATCGGTGGTCTAGCGCTCCAGGGGGACGCGACGGTAGCTGCCGTCCTCGAGGTCGGCGAGGTCGATCTCATCGCGGGAGATACCCAGGATGTGGAGGACCTCATCCAGGAACGGGTGATTGACGGAGGTGTCCGCGATCTCCTTGAGCGCCGGCTTGGCATTGAAGGCGATGCCGAGACCCGCGGCGGAGAGCATGTCGATGTCGTTGGCACCATCACCGACAGCCACGGTCTGATACATCTTCAGCCCGGAATCCTCGGCGAACTCATGCAGCAGCTTCGCCTTGGCGGCACGGTCCACGATCTCACCGGTCACACGGCCGGTCAGCTTGCCGTCGACGATCTCCAGGGTGTTCGCGCGGACATAATCCAGCTCCAGCTCCTCCGCCAGGTCCTCGAGCACCTGGATGAACCCACCGGAGACCACCGCGGTCTTGTAACCGAGGCGCTTGAGGGTGCGGATGGTGGTCCTGGCCCCCGGGGTCAGGACGATGTCGCGGGCCACCTCGTCGATGACGGAGGCATCCAGACCGGCGAGCGTCTTGACCCGCTCACGCAGCGACTCCTCGAAATCCAGCTCACCGCGCATGGCACGTTCGGTGACCTCGGCGACCTCAGCCTCCTTACCGGCGTGAGCCGCGAGCATCTCGATGACCTCACCGGTGATGAGGGTGGAATCGCAGTCGAAGCAGACCAGCCGCTTGGATCGACGCAGCAGACCCGAACGCTCGATGGCGATATCAACATTGAGTTCCGTGGTCAGTCCGGCAAGCGCCTTACGGATCTTCTGGGCACCGCCCGGGCTGGTGTCCGGCACCGTGACCTTCAGCTCCAGGCCGGTGACGGGGTAATCGGAGATACCACGGATGGTATCGATGTTGGCATCGTAATCGGCGAGGGTCTGGCCGACGCGGGACAGATCGATGGCGTCTACCGGATCACCGAGGATGACCACGACGTGGGAGGAACGGGGACGGGAGGACACGAGGGTGTCCTGCATCTCCACGAGAACGGACTGTCCGTGCACCTTGAGGGTCTCGGTCAGACCATCGGTCACGGTCTCCACGCGGCCCGGCTCGATGCCGACGAAGGCGGCGAGGCTGAGGAAGCCACGGAAGATGGTCTGTTCAACATCCAGAACCTGCACCTTGTTGGCCGCCAGCACCCGGAAGAAGGCGGCGGAGACACCGGGGCGGTCCTTGCCGCTGACGGTGATCACTGCGGGGCTGTATCCCTCACGCAGCGCCACCTGCTGACCGGTCTGGGCGGGTTCGTTATCGATCTGGAAACTTTCAGTCACGACGATCATTCTCTCATGATTCAACGGGGGAAACGACATTGACCCCGGCAGATTATCTACCGGGGTCATTGCAGTCGGAGGGGACTTATCTAGCCCTTAGCGTACTTCAGCTGGAGTAGGCGACTGGGTGGTTTCTGCACGCAGATCGTGCTCACCGACGTGAGCCTCACGGCGCATGCGCTCGATCATGTGCGGGTAGTGCAGCTCGAACGCAGGGCGCTCGGAGCGGATGCGGGGCAGGGAGGTGAAGTTGTGGCGAGGAGGAGGGCAGGAGGTAGCCCACTCCAGGGAGTTGCCGTAACCCCATGGGTCATCGACGGTCACAAGCTCACCGTAGCGCCAGGACTTGAACACGTTCCACACGAATGGGATGACGGAGAGTCCGAGCAGGAAGGAGAAGATCGTGGAGATCTGGTTGAGGGTGGTGAAACCATCGGAGTCCAGGTAGTCGGCGTAACGACGTGGCATACCCATGTTGCCCAGCCAGTGCTGGACCATGAAGGTGCCGTGGAAACCGACGAAGGTCAGCCAGAAGTGGATCTTGCCCAGACGCTCGTCCATCATGCGGCCGGTCATCTTCGGGAACCAGAAGTAGACGCCTGCACAGGATGCGAACACCACGGTACCGAAGAGGGTGTAGTGGAAGTGCGCGATCAGGAAGTAGGAGTCGGACAGGTGGAAGTCCAGCGGCGGGGAGGCCAGCATGATGCCGGTCAGACCACCGAAGAGGAAGGTGGACATGAAGCCCACAGCCCAGATCATCGGGGTCTCCCAGGTGATGTGACCCTTCCACATGGTTCCCACCCAGTTGAAGAACTTGACACCGGTCGGAACCGAGATCAGGAACGTCATGAAGGAGAAGAACGGCAGCAGAACCGCACCGGTGACGAACATGTGGTGAGCCCACACAGCCATGGACAGTGCACCGATGGACAGGGTTGCGAACACCAGGCCGATGTAACCGAACATCGGCTTGCGGGAGAACACAGGGATGATCTCGGAGATGATGCCGAAGAACGGCAGTGCCAGGACGTACACCTCAGGGTGGCCGAAGAACCAGAACAGGTGCTGCCAGAGGATGGAGCCACCATTGGCCGGATCGTAGATGTGTCCACCGAGCTTACGGTCGTACAGAACACCCAGGGCTGCAGCGAGCAGCAGCGGGAAGATCAGCAGAGCGAGAACAGAGGTGACGAAGATGTTCCAGGTGAAGACCGGCATACGGAACATGGTCATTCCCGGTGCACGGAGGCACAGGATGGTGGTGAGCATGTTGATGGCGGATGCCACCGAACCGATACCGGTTGCGCCGACACCGATGATCCACATGTCGGAGCCGATGCCCGGTGAGTGGATGGAGTCAGACAGTGGGGAGTACATGGTCCAACCGAAGTCAGCAGCACCACCCGGGGTCAGGAAGCCGGCCAGCATCGCGACACCACCGACGGTGGTGATCCAGAAGCCGAAGGCGTTCAGTCGAGGGAAGGCAACGTCAGGCGCACCGATCTGGAGCGGCAGGACGTAGTTGGCGAAGCCCCAAACGATCGGGGTGCCGTAGAGCAGCAGCATAACGGTTCCGTGCATGGTGAACAGCTGGTTGAACTGCTCATTCGACAGGAACTGAAGACCCGGGGTGAAAAGCTCAGCTCGGATGAGCAGAGCCATCAGGCCACCGAGGAAGAAGAAGCTGAAGGACATGATGATATACATGATGCCCAGCTGCTTGTGGTCGGTGGTGGTCATCATTAACCATGCTTTGCTGCCCTTGCGTGCATGGCCTGTCGGCTCGGGCCTCTGCGGGGCGACGTGTCCGTCGACCCTGGGCGCCACAGCGGTCATAGGTTCCTCCTGACTACGGGACGATCCATTCGGATTACCGATCGTCCTTTAACAACACTGCCTTATCTTAGGTGACAGGCAGGATCCGAAGCCAGCCCAAAAAGGCCGGTATGCAGCTAACTGTAATCCCTTTTCAGGCCGAGAAAAAATGTTTTCCCTACATTGGATGACCTCCCCCTCACCTACCGGTTGATGTTTCCCATGGGGTTTCATTCATTCGTGTGAACCCCCTCACACCCGGGCTGTATTTCACCAGCACGGTACACCCCGATCGGCCCGCCCCACCCCCACCCGGATAACCCCCCGTGTGGGCTCAACCTAAAGGTTGAGACCGGCCGAAACGAGGGGGAAATCGCTGTCGTGGCGAAAATTATCCACGACGTACCCCTCCATCCAACGGTAGGAAAAACTTGTAATTCGCTGTCCCACTGCGGACCCCCGCGATCAAGTCCCAGGTACGGAATCCGACGCACACCGGGTACGGGTGGAGTGAATTACAAGTTTTCCCCTACCCGCGGACCCCGTGCGGGCACTCCCCCATCGATGGCCTTCCTTATATATAGGTGTCGAAAAACAAAAAGATCGCACGCGCCAGGCGTGCGATCTGATCGTCTCCCCCTCATCCCTCCCCAGGCGGATCGGACGGAGGCCGCGGGAATCCTAGAAGTCCCAGTCTTCATCCTCGGTGTGCTCAGCCTTGCCGATGACATAGGAGGAGCCCGACCCGGAGAAGAAGTCGTGGTTTTCATCCGCATTCGGGGACAGCGCAGAAAGGATCGCCGGCGAGACCTTGGTTTCATCCGCCGGGAACAGCCCCTCATAGCCGAGGTTGTTCATCGCCTTGTTGGCGTTGTACCGCAGGAATCGTTTGACATCCTCGGTCCATCCGAGCTCATCGTAGAGATCCTCGGTGTACTGGGTCTCATTCTCGTAGAGATCGTAGAGCAGATCGAAGGCGTATTCCTTCAGCTCCTCCTGGCGCTGCGCAGATTCGCGCGCCAGTGCCTTCTGATACTTGTAACCCACGTAGTAACCGTGCACGGCCTCATCACGGATGATCAGACGGATCACATCGGCGGTGTTGGTGAGCTTCGCATGGCTGGACCAGTACATCGGAAGGTAGAAACCCGAGTAGAAGAGGAAAGACTCCAGGATCACCGAGGCGATCTTGCGCTTGAGCGGATCCTCCCCCTCGTAGTAGGCGAGGATGATCTTGGCCTTGCGCTGCAGCGCCTCATTCTCCTCGGACCACCGGAATGCATCATTGATCTGCGGTGTGGAGGCCAGGGTCATGAAGATATTGGAGTAGGACTTGGCGTGCACCGACTCCATGAAGGCGATGTTGGTGAGCACGGCCTCCTCGTGCAGGGACTCCGCATCGGGCAGCAGAGATACCGCACCGACGGTGCCCTGGATGGTGTCCAGGAGGGTCAGGCCGGTGAAGACACGCATGGTGGCCTGTTTTTCCTTGTCGGTGAGTGTCCCCCAGCTCTTGATGTCATTGGACACCGGGATCTTCTCCGGCAGCCAGAAGTTACCGGTGAGGCGATCCCACACCTCGAGATCCTTGTCATCAGGAATGGAATTCCAGTTGATGGCAGCGACGGGCGCCGGGTGGTTCGCCAGATATGCCTCGTGGACACTCAGATCAGAATCTACAGCCATGGGGTGCGCTGTTCCTCTCTAGGAATGAAGGGGATGGGGATCGGGGCAACCCGCGAGCAGTGCTCATCGCTCAGCATGGGGGCCCGATTACCCCTCTGACCCTACCTGCTACGGCCCCATTCAGGTAGGCGGCCGCACCTGTGGGTGAGGAGGCATTCAGACCCCCACCGGAACTACCAGGAAGCGCTGATCCGGTAGTTAATTTCATCACAACTGCATATATTTTCAGCCGCCCCCTCCCCGCCCCGACCGGGACCCACCCCACCCCTCCGGAACCGGTGCCGGAGACAGCCCTCACGGCCACGGGGAGCACAGTCGGGCGATTATGACGCTGACCACAGCAGTTAAATACGTCTTGAAGACCAGCCACGTTCCACCCCTTCCACAAAAGGGAGCCGTGCGCCACACCACATGGCCCACACCGGCTCCATCAACTCACAAAAAGGGAGGTTATGGTGCGCTAACCTTGGCTGACGCAACGGCGAGGCGGGTGTATCTTCGGGAACATGGCTATCAACGAACGACTCGCACACACAATGAACAGTCAGGTCACCGCAGAGCTGGAGGCCTCACTGGTCTATCTCCAGCTCTCCTACGTCCTTGATGATCTCGGTCTCGTCGGCATGCGTGACTGGATGAAAACCCAGAGTGAGGAGGAGCTGGAACACGCCCACAAGTTCTCCCAGCATCTGCTGGACCGCGGATACGTCCCCCAGATCGGGGACATCGCCCCTCCGAAGCTGGACATATCCACAGCCGTCGACGCATTCGAGGCGGCGCTGGCACACGAGCAGAAGATTTCCGGTCTCATCCGTGAACTCGCCGCCGTCCAGGACGCTGAGCGGGATTATGATTCCCGCGCCCTGATCAACTGGTTCCTCGAGGAGCAGGTCGAGGAGGAGGCAGCTGTCGGTGAGATCCTCGACCGCCTCCGCATCGCAGGTAACTCCGGCTCCGGTCTGCTACACCTCGATGCCGAATTGGGCGCACGTTAATCCCCACCTGATCCGACCATCCCGGGTTGCGTCCCACCCCTCAGCGGGGAGGGACACCCGGGATTTTACTGTTTCGAAGATGGATTTTATTGTGATTTTGGATATCGGGGGTAGCAAAACCTCGAAAAATAAGTGAAAAAAAGTAATAATGGTAATCACATTAATGATGTCTCAGGATTAACACCTCGATGTCTTTTCCGCCCGCACAACAATCAGATAGAAAACGAGGAGGCACGGTGCCCCCGATCCCTGAAAAGAAATCAACGGGCTCGCCCGCCAAGCCACTGCTCGAGCATGTTCTCGACGAACTTGGTCAGGAGATCGTCAGTGGCAAAGTCGCCGTGGGCGATACCTTCAAATTGATGGATCTCAGCGAGCGTTTCGGGATCTCCCGGACGGTTGCCCGTGAGGCCATGCGCGCCCTGGAACAACTCGGGCTGGTGTCTTCCTCCCGGCGCATCGGTATCACAGTGCGTCCCCGCGACGAGTGGGCGGTGTTCGACAAGTCCATCATCCGCTGGCGGCTCAACGACGAAGGCCAGCGCGAGGGTCAGCTGCAGTCGTTGACGGAGCTGCGCATCGCCATCGAACCGATTGCGGCCCGCAGCGTGGCCCTTCATGCCTCGGATGAGGAGCGCAGGCGTTTCAAGGAGCTGGCCACCGAGATGCGTGAGCTCGGAGAATCCGGCATGGGCGCGTCCAAGAATTTCCTGGATGCAGACATCATGTTCCATGAGCTGATCCTGCGCTACTGCCACAATGAGATGTTCGCCGCCCTGATCCCCTCGATCAGTGCGGTCCTCGAGGGGCGCACCGCCCACGGTCTGCAGCCGGACACCCCTGAGCAGGTTGCCCTGGACAACCACGACCGGCTTGCCGACGCCATCGTGGCCCGTGATGCCGACGGCGCGGAGTCCGCCTCCCGCGAGATCCTCAACGAGGTCCGGGACACGTTGTCATCCCTGCGGTGACACTCCCCCCTATGACAAACACCCCGGAGGATTTCCTCCGGGGTGTTTGTCATGGCCGTGGCCTTACAGCATGCAGCTGACGCAACCGTCGATCTCGGTGCCCTCGAGGGCTACCTGACGCAGACGGATGTAGTACAGGGTCTTGATGCCCTTGCGCCATGCGTAGATCTGCGCACGGTTGATGTCACGGGTGGTTGCCGTGTCCTTGAAGAACAGGGTCAGCGACAGGCCCTGGTCCACGTATTTGGTGGCCACCGCATAGGTGTCGATGATCTTCTCGTAGCCGATCTCGTAGGCATCCTGGAAGTACTCCAGGTTGTCATTGTCCATGTGGGGCGCCGGGTAGTAAACGCGGCCGATCTTGCCTTCCTTCCGGATCTCGATCTTCGAGGCGATCGGGTGGATCGACGAGGTCGAGTTGTTGATGTAGGAGATCGACCCGGTCGGCGGGACAGCCTGCAGGTAACGGTTGAACAGACCATGCTCCATGACATCAGCCTTGAGCTGCGCCCACTCCTCCGCGGTCGGGGTGTGGATGGTGGAGTTGGCGAACAGCTCCTTCACCTTGTCGGTCTTCGGGGCGAACTCAGCCGGGTCGAAGCGGTCGAAGTAGACGCCGGAGGCGTAATCGGAGTTCTCGAAGTTGGCGAACCGCTGGCCGCGTTCACGGGCGATCTTGTTGGACGCACGCAGGCATTCATAGAGCACCGCCGCGAAGTAGGCGTTGGTGAAGTCCAGACCCTCCTCGGATCCGTAGAAGATGTGCTCGCGGCCCAGGTAGCCGTGGAGGTTCATCTGTCCCAGTCCGATGGCATGTGCTGCCTCGTTGCCCTTGCGGATCGACGGGACGGAATCAATGCTGGTCTGCTCGGACACCGCGGTGAGACCCCGGATGGCGGTCTCGATGGTGCGGGAGAAGTCCGGGGAGTCCATCGCCATGGCGATGTTGAGGGAACCGAGGTTACAGGAGATGTCCTCGCCGACCTCATCGTAGGAAAGATCCTCATGGTAGGTCGACGGGGTGGAGACCTGCAGGATCTCCGAGCACAGGTTCGAGTGGGTGACGCGACCCTCGATCGGGTTGGCCTCGTTCACGGTGTCCTCGAACATGATGTACGGGTAACCGGACTCGAACTGGATCTCCGCCAGGGTCTGGAAGAACTGGCGGGCGTTGATCTTGGTCTTGCGGATGCGGTCATCGTCGACCATCTCGTTGTAGAGCTCGGTGACGGAGATGTCCGCGAAGGGCTTGCCGTAGATGCGCTCGACGTCATACGGGGAGAAGAGGTACATGTCGTCGTTGCGCTTGGCCAGCTCGAAGGTGATGTCCGGGATGACCACACCGAGGGAGAGGGTCTTGATGCGGATCTTCTCATCGGCGTTCTCACGCTTGGTGTCGAGGAAGGACAGAATGTCCGGGTGGTGTGCGTTGAGATACACCGCACCGGCCCCCTGACGGGCACCGAGCTGGTTGGCGTAGGAGAAGGCATCCTCGAGGAGCTTCATCACGGGGATGACACCGGAGGACTGGTTCTCGATCTTCTTGATCGGCGCGCCGGCTTCACGGAGGTTGGACAGGAGCAGCGCCACGCCGCCACCGCGCTTGGACAGCTGCAGTGCGGAGTTGATGGCGCGGCCGATCGACTCCATGTTGTCCTCGATGCGCAGGAGGAAGCAGGACACGGGCTCGCCGCGCTGTGCCTTACCGGAGTTGAGGAAGGTGGGGGTCGCCGGCTGGAAACGGCCGGTCATGATCTCGTCGACAAGCGCGTTGGCGGTCTCGCGGTCGCCGTCGGCGAGGGTCAGGGCGACCATGCACACGCGGTCCTCGAAGCGCTCCAGGTAACGACGACCATCGAAGGTCTTCAGGGTGTAGGAGGTGTAGTACTTGTAGGCACCCAGGAAGGACTTGAAACGGAATTTGTAGGAGTATGCGCGCTTGAACAGGTCCTTGATGTACTCGAAGTCATACTTGTCCAGCACCTCCTTCTCGTAGTAATTGTTCTCCACCAGGTAGTCGAGCTTCTCGTGGAGGTTGTGGAAGAAGACGGTGTTCTGGTTGACGTGCTGAAGGAAGTACTGATTCGCGGCTTCACGATCCTTGTCGAACTGGATCTTTCCGTCATCATCGTAGAGGTTGAGCAGCGCGTTGAGAGCGTGGAAATCCATCTGGTCTCCGCGTGGTATGACGGAGGTTCCCGTTGCAGTCAAAGGAATGGTCCCTTTCAAGATTGTTTTTAACTTAGATCCGGTGGCCAGTCGGTGGGCTCAACCGGGATGTCTGATCCATGACGCCGAAGTGTCGGGTTGGGGTCAGCTCCCCACCAACTCCTGCAGGGATTCTGGGACGGGACCCAGGCCGAGTGCCTCGGCGTTCTGGATGAGCCCGCCACGGAGTATCCGCACGTCTTCTTCATTGCCCATCAGTTCGAACCGGTAGACGTAGGGCACCTTGCACTTCCGGGAGATCACATCTCCGGCGAGCCCGAAATCGGCTCCGAAGTTGGAGTTACCGCCCGCCACGACCGCGCGGATGAGGCTGCGGTTGTGTTTGTTGTTGAGGAACCGGATGACCTGGGGTGGCACCGGGCGGGAATTCTTCCCGCTCATGGTGACTCCCCCGCCGTAGGTGGGCACGATGAGCACATAGGGTTCATCGACCAGGAGTGGTTCCTCCATCCTGGTCAATGGGATACGAACGTTGGGTAGCCCGAGCTTCTGCACGAAACGGTGCGTGTTGTCGGTGGCCGAGGAGAAGTACACAACCAGCATCCCCGAACTCACTTCCCTTCTGAAGAACTCGCACCGTGTCCGACGGTGCGGGCGGCCCGGTGAGGATATCCCCTGTTGAGGATACTCCCGGAATGATTTTCCCCGCCCACGGGTAGAGAAAGACAAAACGCCGCCAGATAGGCGACGTGGGCATCCGGACGATCCCCATCGGGGACTCCCGGGCGCAGTAGCCTCCAGACCGGTGAAGGCGCAGGCGTGTTAAGCGACAGCCGCGGCCATCTCACGGATGCGCTCCGGGCGGAAGCCGGACCAGTGGTCGGCCTCGGTCACAACAACCGGCGCCTGGAGGTAACCGAGGGCGAGGACGTAGTCGCGGGCCTCATCGTCCAGGCTGATGTCCACGAGCTCGTAGTCCAGGCCGGCGCGATCAAGGGCCTTCTTGGTTGCGGTGCACTGGACGCAGGCTGGCTTGGTGTAAACAGTGATGGCCATGTTTTCGGACCCTTTTCCCTTTCAGCTCCGGCCGCCGTGGGCTGGAACCTCATCTCACTTTTTCGGTTTTATTAAGTCTTTTCTGCCATCTCTGGCCGAATGATCAGCCAGTTTCCGAGTTCCCACCTCTGGTGGTGTGTTCTCTTACGGCGACAACACAGACACTATACTTTGTGGTGAATTAGTGCAAGAAGCACTACATATAGTAGTTACACGAAGGGTATTCCCAGTACATCACTTCTCCAGCCCCCACATGTTGCGCCCTGGGCCGCCCAGGAACCCAGGCACTGTAACTACAAAGTTGTCATTTACCCAGCACGTCCAGTGAGCACCCTTGTCGGTGTTATTAATTTGTTATAAACAGCACTCGTTGCTGGGTTACCCCCGCCGACCCCACCACCCCTGGCCCCTCGCCCACGCTCCCGGGGATACCCACCCGGGCGGCACGTAAAAAGAAGAAACCGTTGTCCACCATGAAAATCATGGTGGACAACGGCTTGTTCCAGTTTTACCCGGGATTAACCCTGGCGAGCCTTGAAACGTGGCTCCTTCTTGTTGATCACGTAGACTTTGCCACGGCGACGCACGACCTGGGCGCCCGGCTTGTTCTTCAGCGACCGAAGGGAATTGCGTACCTTCATTCGGGCGCTCCTTTCTCTCATGCGCTATAAGGCTATTGAAGCTCGAGTGAGGTGCGGGATAAACCGCACGTCATACCAGCTATGACACGAGGATCTATCTTATCTGACGCGGCGGTAAACACCAAACCCCGTCTGCTTTCAGCATCCTCTACAGCTGCGCGACGCCGTCGGGGAGCATAAAAGCCTACGATGAAAACCATGACAGACACTCGAGACCATATCATCTCACAACTTTCCGTCGTTCCCAGCATCGAGCCCGCGGCCGAGGTCGAAGCCAGGGTGCAGTTCCTGGTGGATTACCTCCGGGTTTCCCATGCCCGGGGTTATGTCCTGGGTATCTCGGGCGGTCAGGATTCCACCATCGCAGGTCGCCTGGCCCAGCTCGCTGTGGAACGCATCCGCCGTGAGGATGGCAGCGATCATCAGTTCGTCGGTGTGCGCCTACCCCACGGTTTGCAGGCAGATGAGGATGACGCCCTGGTGGCCCTCGACTTCATCCAGCCGGACCGCAGCATCAGTATCAACATCCGCGAGGCCACCGATGTCCTGTCGGCCGCCACCGCCGCCGCCCTCGGCATCGATGAACTGGGGGATTTCAACAAGGGCAATGTGAAGGCCCGTCAGCGGATGGTGGCACAGTACGCCATCGCCGGGGAGCTTGGGCTGCTGGTGGTGGGAACCGACCACGCGGCCGAGAACGTGACCGGTTTCTTCACCAAATACGGTGACGGGGCCGCTGATGTTCTCCCCCTCGCCGGGCTGACCAAGCGCCAGGGCGCACTGCTCCTCCAGCACCTCGGCGCCCCGGAGTCCACCTGGACCAAGGTTCCCACCGCCGATCTGGAGGAGGACCGCCCGGCGCTTCCCGATGAGGAGGCACTCGGTGTCACCTACCGGGAGATCGACACCTACCTGGAGAACAGCGGAGAGGTCTCCCCCGAGGCAGCCGCGCGCATTGAACACCTGTGGAAGGTCGGCCAGCATAAACGTCACATGCCGGTCACCCCACAGGATCAGTGGTGGCGTCAGTAGACGGGGGTCAGCCCCACAGCTCGAGGGTCGCCTCCGCAGCCTGGATCAACGGGGCGGCATAACCCGGGCCGTGGGAGGATACATGGACGGCCAGGGGGTGCAGTTGATGCACCGGGGTGCGTGCCAACCACCCATCACCCAATGGGTTGATCTCCTCATACCCGGCGCGGATCTGATCCAGGTGGGGTGCGCCGAACAGTGCCAGCATCGCCAGATCGGTTTCCGGGTGCCCGCCGTGCGCGGCTGGGTCAATCATCACCGGCCCCTGCATCCCGAACAGGAGATTCCCGCTCCACAGGTCACCATGGAGGCGGGCGGGGGTCACCTCGACATCCTGTTGCCTGATCACCGCGCAGGCGGCCTGCACCGTGCGCAGACCGTCGGGGCTGAGGTGCGCGCGTCGATAAGCGTTTTCCGCAAAGGGCAGGACACGTTGCTCCACGTAGAAATCAGCCCACCTGTCGGTGGGTGAGCAGTCCTGGCGTTGGGTGCCGATGTAGTTGGGTCCCTTCCAGCCCGGGGGTGGTGAGCCGAAGGCGGGTGCACCGGCGAGGTGGATGCGGGCGAGTTCCCGACCGGCGATACGGGCGGCTTCGGGTGTCGGCCGGGTGGTCTCGACCCTGACGGTGGAGATGTGGGTTTCATCCGCACTGACCACCCGGGCCACCGCATCAGAAGCCTCACCGAGCCAACTGAGCCCGGCGGCCTCAGCCAGTGCTGACTGGGGCTCGCCGGGCCTCTTGGTGAAGATCTCCACGGTTGATCAGTACCGCGCCGGTTCCTCACCGAGCTGGAACTCACGGCCGGTGATCTCATTCGGGGTGATGCGGACATAATTGTATTTCAGGGTGGGCACCCAGGGCTTGAGATCGAGCTCATCGACCTCCTGGATCTCCTTGAAGTCCTGCACCAGCTCCGCGTCGCCACGGACCACCACGGACCAGGCCACACCATCCCTGACCTCATCCACCTCGAAGAGGACATCATGGTTGAGGGTGATGGTGAAGAGCTTGTTGCCCTCCGCGGTACGGAAATAGAGGTTCTCACCATTGGTGACGTAGTTGATCGGGAAGATATCAAGATCATCGCCTCGACGGACGACAACCCGCCCGAGAGTGGTCCTTGCGAGTCGCTCCCTTGACTCCGCCTCGGTGAGTTCCTGAACTGGGCCGTTTACGTCTGACATCGCTGCAACACTCCCTGGTGATGGATGAGAGGCCTGGAGGAGACACTCCAGGTTAGAAATGTTTTCCATTAACCAGTTTACCCGCCGGCGCTCATCCCGGGGGTCTAATGAATACGCACCGCCGTGCGGCCATGCAGCTTCCCGGCCATGAGATCAACCCCCGCCTGGGGCACGTCACGGAGCTCAATGACGGTGGTCATGGCATCGAGCACGTCAGGGTCCAGGTACTCCGAGAGCAGCGTCCAGGCACGTTGCCGCAGCTCACGGGGCGCATCGACGGAGTTGATCCCCACCAGGTGCACACCCCTGAGGATGAACGGGAGCACGGTCGCCGGCAGATCGGCACCCTGTGCCAGACCACAGGCGGTGACGATTCCACCCCACCTGGTCTGCGCGAGGGCGTTGACAAGTGTGTGCGATCCCACTGAATCCACCACACCCGCCCAGCGGGCTTTCTGCAGGGGTCGGCCCTGTTCGCTCAACCCGGCGCGGTCGATGATCTCCGATGCACCCAGACCCGTGAGGTAGTCCGCGTGCTCCTCCCGGCGTCCCGTGACCGCCGCGGTGGTGTAGCCCAGCTGGTTGAGCAGATGCAGGGCGATGGATCCCACGCCACCGGTGGCACCGGTCACCAGGATCTCCCCGTCCCCGGGTGTCACCCCCTGGTGCAGGAGGGCATCCACGCACAGGGCCGCGGTGTAACCCGCGGTGCCGAGCGCCCCGACCTGTTGTGCGCTGAGGTTATAGGGAATGTGGAGGGTATGGTCTGATTCCACCCACAGCCTGCGGGTGTAGCCGCCGTGACGGTTCTCCCCCAGTCCGGCACCGTTGACCACCACCTCATCCCCACGCGCGAAACGCGGGTTGTGGGATTCAATGACCGTGCCCACCGCATCGATGCCGGGGATCAGTGGCCAGGTGCGCACCACCCCCTGGTCCCCGCGCAACGCCATCGCATCCTTGTAGTTCAGGCTGCTCCAGCCCACCTCGATGAGCAGGTCACCATCTCCGAGGAACTCCGGCTGGGCGGAGGTGTCTGTGTAGGAGACGGTGATCTCCGGTTGGCCATCCCCCGCCGTGGAATCAGCATGGGTATCAGCCTTGGAGACGACGATGCTGTTGATCTGGTCTGTATTGTCTGGCGTCGTTGATGTCATGTCGCCCAAGTGTAATGAAAACAACCCACCGGTTGCGGGGATTCACCGGGCCGTTCCGATGGGCCGTTCGCAACCCAATCTCGTGACACAGAAAAACCCTGTTCCATCCTCAGGGGGTGGAACAGGGTTTTCTTATCCAGTGGAGCTAACGGGATTCGAACCCGTGACCCCCACACTGCCAGTGTGGTGCGCTACCAGCTGCGCCATAGCCCCGTGCATATTCAATTAGTGGGATTCAACCCAGTGGAGCTAACGGGATTCGAACCCGTGACCCCCACACTGCCAGTGTGGTGCGCTACCAGCTGCGCCATAGCCCCGCTTTCAACTCATGTAAATCTACATCCCACCCGGTGTTTTATCCAAATCGGCAGGTTGTGCAGTTATCCCCCCCTCCATCCCCCAGCCCTCACCGGCCGCTCCGTCACACCGGTCGCCTCCCTGATTGGCAACCCACAGAATGCGGTGATCCCCCGCCCGGGAGACTGGGTGGGGGATCACATTCAGGAGAGGTACCGCAGTGGGTCAGGCCCGCTGTGCGCGCAGGTACTCGATCCACTGGTTGATGTCATCAACCGGCAGATCCTGGCCGTCCTGCAGGACACGTGGGGAGGAGACGGAACCGGTCTGCTGGTTGAGCAGCTCGGCGTTGGAGGTGGCTATCTCCACGGCCCGCTCGATGTTGTCACCGTTGCGGATGGCGTCCACAACGCTGGACTCCGCACCCATGTGGCCGGCGGCATCGGCGAAGTCATCATTGGTCCACTGGTTGATCACGTCATCCTGCTCCTCCAGGAGCAGGGTGCGGTAGTTCCAGTACAGATCGGAGTCACCGGAATCGGCTACAGCGAGGATGGCTGCGAGGGAACGGGTGGAGTGTCCCTCGGCATTACCCCGGTCCAGGAAGTTGAGGGAATGGACCTCGACGACCAGGTCACCGGATTCGATGTCGGCCCTCATGTCATCATCGGTGTTCTCTGCGAGGAGTGCACAGTAGCTGCAGGAGAAGTCCTCGTAGAGCTGGACCACATCGGCATCGTCGGCTGCGCCGTCCTCGGCCTCCAGGGTGATTTTGTCCTCGTTGAGGGTGGCGCTGATGGAGGTATTCTCATACTCCCGGTCCGCGACGAATTCCGTCTTTGCCCCCTGACCGTTGATGACGATGTAGGCGACAACGACGATCGCCACGACCACAACGGCAACCAGTGCCCAGAGGAAAGCCTTGCTGCCTCCCTGGTTGGGGTTTTGTACTTTGTTGCTCATGTAATGCCTTACCTTGTTTTCCTATGTTGTTTTCCCGCGCGCCGATCGGGGTGCCCCTCACGCGCCTTGAGCAGAACCGGTGTCCCACCCCTGCGGTGCGGAACTACCGCAAACGGGCATGACCTTAGACTTTAAACCATCAACCGGTTGTTTGACATGTCCACTACTGCCCCACCAGTGAGCATGCTCTACTGACCCAGCACCTGGCTGACCAGAGCCTGTGCCTCCTCTTGGACCTGCCTGAGATGTTCCTCGCCTTTGAAGGATTCCGCGTAGATCTTGTACTTGTCCTCGGTGCCGGAGGGACGGGCGGCGAACCAGGCGTTCTCGGTGGTCACCTTGAGGCCACCGATGGCGGCGTTGTTGCCGGGTGCCTCGGTGAGCTTGGCGGTGATCGGTTCGCCGGCCAGTTCGGTGGCGGTGACCTGCTCCGGTGACAGGGCCTTGAGGATAGCCTTCTGCTCGCGGTTGGCCTCGGCATCGGTGCGTGCGTAGGCCGGGGCACCGTACTGCTCCGCCAGTTCGGCGTAGCGCTGGGATGGGGTCTTGCCGGTCACGGCGATGATCTCGGCGGCCAGCAGGTTGAGAATGATGCCGTCCTTGTCGGTGGACCAGGTGGTGCCGTCCATGCGCAGGAAGGAGGCACCGGCGGATTCCTCGCCACCGAAACCGATCTCACCGGAGATCAGGCCGGGCACGAACCATTTGAAACCCACGGGCACCTCCACCAGGGTGCGGCCGAGGCTCGCCACCACGCGGTCGATCATGGAGGAGCTGACCAGGGTCTTGCCCACCGCGGTGTTCTCCGACCAGCCCGGACGGTTCGCGAACAGGTAGTCGATGGCCACGGCCAGGTAGTGGTTCGGGTTCATCAGCCCCGCGTCCGGGGTGACGATACCGTGACGGTCCGCATCCGCGTCATTGCCGGTGGCCACGTCGAACTTGTCCCGGTTGGCGATGAGGGAGGCCATGGCGTGCGGGCTGGAGCAGTCCATGCGGATCTTGCCGTCGGAGTCGAGTGTCATGAAACGGAAGGTGGCATCCACATGGGGGTTGACCACGGTGAGGTCCAGGCCGTGGGTCTCGGCGATGGCACCCCAGTAGTCCACGGAGGCCCCACCCATCGGGTCGGCTCCGATGCGGACGCCGGCCTCCCGGATGGCCTCGATGTTGATCACATTGGGCAGGTCCTCGATGTAGGTGCCCTTGAAGTCATAGCGCCCGGCGCGCTCATCCAGGACACCGTTGACGGGGACGCGTTTGACGTCGGCAAGCCCGCCGCGGAGCAGCTCATTGGCGCGGTCGGCGATCCAGTCGGTCGCGTCCGCGTCAGCCGGGCCACCGTTGGTGGGGTTGTACTTGAAACCACCATCGCGTGGCGGGTTGTGGGACGGGGTGATCACGATGCCGTCGGCCAGCGGGTAGGACGGACCGGCCGTACCCCACCGCACATCCTTGTTATGGCGCAGGATCGCGTGGGAGACCGCCGGGGTCGGGGTGTAGCCACCGGCGGCGTCGACAAGCACCTCGACGTCGTTGGCCAGCAGCACCTCGAGCGCGGAGATCATCGCCGGCTCCGACAGGGCGTGGGTGTCACGGCCGATGAAGATCGGACCGACCCAGTTGGAGCTGCGCTGGTTGCGGAAATCCACGATGGCCTGGGTGGTGGCGAGGATGTGGTGTTCATTGAACGCGCTGTCCAGCGAGGAACCGCGGTGGCCGGAGGTACCGAAGGCAACCTGCTGATCGGGGTTCTCCACGTCCGGGATGCGGGTGAAGTATGCGGTGACCACCTCCGCGATGTCGATGAGGTCCTCTGGCTGTGCCAGCTGCCCGGCGCGCTCGTGTGCCATGTGTGCTGCTCCTTATGAAAAATGACTCGTGCAGGTTTCAATCCCTGTCTGCTATCCCTGTCCATCATTCCCCCAAACACGCCCGTTTGCAGGGGATGGGCGAAAATTCGGGCGGGTAGACTCCGGTTTCATGCCGAAACTCTGGGAGGGCCTGTCCGTCGGTGCCGGCGCGGCGGTGGGTGCCTGCGCGCGCCTGGCGCTGACGATGCAGTTCGGCGAGGGTCTGTGGCCGATCCTCGCCATCAACATGCTGGGTTCCTTCCTCATGGGACGCTACCGACCGGGCCCGTTCTGGGGTACGGGTGTGCTGGGTGGTTTCACCACCTTCTCCGCCTTCGCGGTGGTGCTTGTCGACGTCCCCCTCCCGCACGCCGTCGCCTACCTCACCGTGACCGTGGTGAGCTGCGTGGCAGCATGGCTGATGGGCAACCGGTGGTCAGCATGATCTTCGTTGTGGTGGCCGCAGGTGCCTTCGTCGGTGGGGCCCTGCGGTGGGCACTGACCCGGTTGCTGCCCGCCCGGCGGGGAACGCTTACCGCCAACACCCTGGCCTGCCTGGTTGCCGGGATCGTCATCGGCAGTGCATTACCCGTGCTGGAGACAGCGCTCCTGGTCACCGGTTTCTGTGGGGCGCTGTCCACCTGGTCCACCCTGGCCCGGGAACTGGGGGAACTGTGCAGAAAACGGGCCTGGGGTGGGCTGGTGGCCTATGGTGGGACCACCCTGGTGCTGGGCATCGTGGCGGTCCAGGTGGGGTTGCAGATGCCGGTGCCCTAACGGAACGCGGCGATAATCACCCACACCAGCAGCGCGCCGGGGATGAGCACAAGCAGGAGGAAGGCCCATGCCCGGCCGGCGGGTTGCCCGAGGTTGAAGGTGAAGTTGGTGCCGGTGCCGGTGTCCACCAGGATGCGTTTATCCTCGGGGTCGTTGTAGAAGATCCCCCAGGCCTTCCCCTGCTCGCCCGGTTCCTTGGGATATTTCCGCTCCACCGCCTTCTGTTCCTTCACCAGCATCCACATGAGTAGTCCGCAGAGCGCGAAGATGGCAGCCAGTGACAGGGGTAGTCCCCACCGGTTGTGGTCGGCGGTGTAACTGCGTGCCAGCATGAACAACACCAGCAGGTTGAGGGTGAACATGAACCAGCCCAGGTGCCGCTGTGTCGCACGGTAACCGTGCCAGGTGCGGTGGGCCTCATTGGGGTTCTTCGCCCCACCGGGGCCGGTGATATACCCCGACTGCATGGAGATCATCGCCTCCGCGGCGAGGTGACTGAGTATCAGCACGACAGGACCCAGCAGGATGTTGAACAGGAACCCGCCCAGGGTCTTCTCCCGGAAGCCATCCGCCTCGCCCGCGGCGTTCCAGTGGATGGGCATCGGGTCGGGGATGTCCGGGTAGTAGACCACGAGCAGGGTGAGCACCACGATCACGGTGGAGGCCACCGTGGCCAGGATCCAACCCCAGTTCATCGGGATCTTCGGCAGATCGGGCATGCGCTTGTCTGTTCGCCTCACAGTGCCAGATGGTAGCAAGGCCCCTCGAACACGCAGAAGCTCCCCACCACACGGGCAGGGAGCTTCGTCGTCGGGATGCGTTAGTCCGCGATGGCCTCCAACGGAGGAGTCTTGGCAGCCTTGTGCGCCGGCCACAGTGCCGCGATGACACCGACCACGGCGGCACCCAACAGCATCAGGGCCAGCTGACCCCACGGCACGGTGGCGGGGGCATCAAGCCCCTCACCGGACATCACCGTGACAAAGGCCCAGCCCAGTCCGAGACCGATGAGCATACCCACGAGCGCACCGTAGATGGCGATCTGAACAGATTCCAGGGTGATCATGGTGCGGACCTGACCACGCCCGGTACCCACCGCCCGGAGCATACCGATCTCCTGACGGCGTTCAATGACATTGAGTGCCAGGGTGTTGATGATGCCGATGATCGCCACGATCACCGCCAGCGCCAACAGCGCGTACAGGATGTTCATCATGGTGTTGATGATCTGGACGGTCTCACCGGCGTACTCGGTGGAACTCTGGACCTTGACCACGATGTACTCGGCCACCGCGTCCTCAATGTCGGCGCGGGCCTGTTCCGGATCCACACCCTCGGCGACATTGGCCAGGATCAGCTGGGGAATGGTCCGCCCCTCAAGCGGGGTGTCGGCGAAGGAGGCCTCAGACACCATGAAGTTGCCGAGCACCATGTTCTCGTCATAGACACCAACCAGTTCCACCTCACCGATGGGCTGACCGGCGGCGTTGAGTGGATAGGTGCCACCGAGTTCCCAGCCGGCGGATTCCGCAAATGGCTTCGAGGCGATGAAACCCGACTCGGTGAGATCCAGGGTGCCCTCCACACCTTCTGCGACGATGAGCTCCCCGATGTTGCCATCAGCGGTGAAACTCATCGATTGCGGGCCACCGACAAAGGAGGACTGGCCGTCGATGTCCACGAGGTTGGCACCAACGGTGGACACCTCGGACACACTGTCCAGGGCGGCCACATCACCGGCGGCCTCCCGGGGCAGGGTGATGGAACCACCCGAGGGGCCGGTCAGCACATAATCGGCGCTGACCTGCTCCTCCATGAGATCACTGACGGCCTCCTTCATGGTGGCCGACAGCATGCCGATCGCGGTGACCAGCGCGATACCCAGGGTCAGCGCGAAGGCGGTGGTGGCGGTACGACGCGGGTTACGTCGGGAGTTGGTGGATGCCAGACGCCCGACCGCACCGAAGGGTGCCCCCAGGATCCGCCCCAGTCCGCCGACCACGGGGATGGACAGTGCCGGGGAGAAGAAGAAGGTACCCACGATGACGAACAGGGCACCGAAGCCCACCATGATGGCACGGGTGGTGGTGGAGGAATCCTCCAGGGCGGCACCCGCGATGGCGAGGATGATGCCCAGCACCAGGATGATGCCGCCGGTGATGGTGCGTCCCGCCATGGAGCGGACGGTGGTGGATTCGATGGCGCGCATGGCCTCGACAGGTTTGACCTGACCTGCACGCCGGGCCGGTGCCCAGGCACTGATGACCGTGACGATGGTGCCGAGCACCAGGGCGGTGATCACCGCGGCCGGGGTGAGACCGAGGCTGCTGCCCATGGGCATCCCCAGGTTGTTGAGCACGGCGGAGATGGCCGCCACCAGTCCCATGCCACCGAGGACACCCAGGGCGGAACCGAACAGACCCACCACAATCGCCTCGAACACCACGGAGGTGGTCAGCTGCGGTCGGGAGACTCCGAGTGCACGCAGCAGGGCGAATTCACGCATCCGCTGCGCCACGATCATGGAGAAGGTGTTGGCGATGATGAAGGTACCCACCAGCAGCGCAATGAGGCCGAAGGCGACCAGGAAGTACTGGACGAAGCTGAGGGCATCACGGATGACACCGGTGATCTCCTCGACGAGGGCCTCACCGGTTTCGATCTGGTAGTCGGGACCGAGGTCGGTGCTGAGGGCGTCGACAAGCGCCTGGGGGTCCGTGCCCTCCGTCGCGGAGATGATCACGGTGGGGACGGTCTCCCCGTCGAGATACCGCTCGGTGTAGGCCTCCTCGGACATCGCCAGGCGGATACCACCCATGGAGGCGGCTTCCTCCTCCAAAGTGGTGGTGCCGGTGATGGTCACGGTGTAACGGCCACCGGAATCCACCACCAGCAGCGTGTCACCGATGCCGATGCCATACTCCTCCACGGCGGAATCATTGATCAGGACCTCCTCGGTGCCCTCGGGCAGCTCACCCTCGCCGAGCTGGTAGGGCATGCCCACAGCTTCCGCGGGGTCGTAGAAGATCCCGAGGGAGGAAGTGCCCGAGCCTGTCTGGATGGCCTTGGCGTCCTCGGTGGCCAGGACGATACTCTGGCTGGCGTCGATATTGAGGTTGGCTACGTCATCGCGGGCGCGGATCTCCTCGACGGTTTCCACCGGGATGCCGTCGATGTTCTCCCCCGGGGACACCACCACATCCACACCGTCCAGCGAGCTGGAGATCGCCTCATCGAAGGTGGAGGACAGCGCGTTGGTGAACATCATGGATCCGGAGACGAACGCCGTACCCAGCACCACGGCCAACACGGTCAGGAACAACCTGACCTTGTGCGCGGCAATGTTGCGCAGGCTCACCCTGCGCATGGTTGATCCGGAACTCATTACTTGACGTCCTCGATTCCGGTCATGGTGGCCAGGATGTCATCGATCTTCGGATCGATGATCTCATTGACCACACGGCCGTCGGCGAGGAAGATGACGCGATCAGCGTAGGAGGCAGCGCGGGCGTCGTGGGTGACGATGACCACGGTCTGGTCATCCTTGTCCACAGCAGTGCGCAGGATGTTGAGCACCTCTGCGGATGAGTTGGAATCGAGGTTACCGGTCGGTTCATCACCGAAGATGATGTCGGGGCGGGAGACCAGGGCACGGGCACAGGCCACACGCTGCTGCTGTCCACCCGACAGCTCAGCCGGACGGTGCTTGAGACGCTCAGTCAGACCCAGGCGGGAGGTGACCTCCTCGAACCACTCCTGATCAACCTTGCGGCCGGCGATGTCGGTGGGCAGGGTGATGTTCTCCGCAGCGGTGAGGGTGGGCACCAGGTTGAAGGACTGGAAGATGAACCCGAGGCGATCGCGGCGCAGTGCCGTCATCTCCTTGTCCCTGAGTGTGGACAGATCGGTCTCACCGATGAAGGCGGAACCGGAGGTCGCGGTATCCAGACCCGCCATGCAGTGCATGAGAGTGGACTTACCGGAACCGGACGGCCCCATGATGGCGGTGAATCTCCTCGCCTCGAACTCCACATTCACATGGTCCAGGGCGGTGACCGTGGTGTCACCCTGACCATAGGACTTGTGCAGATTCACGGCCCGTGCCGCAGCCTCACCCGCGACCGGACGGCCAGCATTGATGTCGGTGGCAGGGGTGAAGGAGTTCTCCGACCCCGTATCAGGAGTGTTGGCGGACTGGTTGCTCATCAATTCGGGTGCTTTCCTCAAACTTGTTGCGCCCCGTGGGCGACTGCCACGGGGCCTGGGCTGGCTCGGCTATTGACGTGTTCAACGACGTGCTTGTCGACGATTACCCCTGTCAATCTACCGGAGGGCACATGGGCGGGAAATCAGGGAAGACCCCCAAAACACACGGGTATTTACCCGTGCCTTTCCCTCATGGACCAGTTCACAGGTAAAACCATGGAATTTGCTGTGCGCACCATGGAAAACAGGGGCCAATCCGGGGTTGGGGCACCACTGATAGGAAGGCACCGGTGTCAGGTATCACATTCCGAACTAGGGTGGGGGCATGACCAACGATCATGACATCGATATCAAGCCACGTTCACGCGATGTGACCGACGGCCTGGAACGCACCGCCGCCCGGGGCATGCTCCGGGCAGTCGGCATGGGCGACGACGACTGGGAGAAACCCCAGATCGGTGTGGCCAGCTCCTGGAATGAAATCACCCCCTGTAATCTCACGCTGAAGAAGCTTGCTGGATTTGCCAAGGAGGGTGTCCACGAGGCGGGGGGTTACCCCCTGGAGTTCGGGACCATCTCCGTCTCCGACGGTATCTCCATGGGCCACGAGGGCATGCACTATTCCCTGGTATCCCGCGAGGTCATCACCGACTCCGTGGAAACCGTCATGAGTGCCGAGCGACTGGACGGTTCTGTTCTACTCGCCGGCTGTGACAAATCCATTCCCGGCATGCTCATGGCCGCCGCCCGGTTGAATCTGTCCTCGGTGTTCCTCTACAACGGATCCACCATGCCGGGCACCGCGAAGATGTCCGACGGTACGGAGCGGGAGGTCACCCTCATCGATGCCTTCGAGGCCGTCGGAGCCTGTCGTGCGGGAACCATGAGCCGGGAGGACGTGGATGCCATTGAACGCTCCGTGTGCCCCGGGGAGGGTGCCTGTGGCGGCATGTACACAGCCAACACCATGGCCTCGGCTGCTGAGGCCATGGGCATGTCCCTGCCCGGTTCCGCCGCTCCCCCGGCGATCCACCAGGACCGCACCCTCTATGCCCGCCGTTCCGGCGAGGCGGTGGTGGAACTGCTGCGCAGGGGAATCCGTGCCCGTGACATCATCACACGGGAATCACTGCTCAATGCCGTCGCCGTGGTCATGGCGCTGGGTGGCTCCACCAACGCGGTTCTGCACCTCATGGCCATCGCCCACGAGGCCGAGGTGGATCTCACCTTGGAGGACTTCAACGCCGTCGGCGACAAGGTCCCCCACCTTGGTGACCTCAAACCCTTCGGCCGGTATGTGATGAACGACGTATTCAAGATCGGCGGCATCCCCGTGGTGATGAAAGCGCTTCTCGACGCCGGCCTCATCAACGGCGACTGCCTCACCATCACCGGCCGGACCGTTGCGGAGAACCTCCAGGGCATCAACCCACCGGATCCCGACGGCCAGATCCTACGGGCCATTGACAACCCGATCCACAAGACCGGTGGGCTGACCATCCTGCACGGTTCCCTCGCACCGGGTGGTGCCGTGGTCAAAACCGCTGGTTTCGACACCGAACGCTTCGAGGGCACCGCCCGTGTCTTCAACCAGGAAGCACCCGCCATGGATGCGGTGCTCAACGGTGAACTGAAGGCTGGCGACGTGGTGATCATCCGCTACGAGGGACCGAAGGGCGGCCCCGGCATGCGCGAGATGCTCGCCATCACCGGTGCCATCAAGGGTGCCGGCATCGGCAAGGAGGTGCTGCTCATCACCGACGGTCGTTTCTCCGGTGGGTCCACCGGCCTGTGCATCGGGCATGTGGCCCCCGAGGCCGTCGACGGCGGACCTATCGCCCTCGTTGAAGACGGCGATCCCATCCTGGTCGACATCAGCCAACGACGTATCGATCTCCTGGTAGACGAATCCATTCTGGAGGAGCGCAGGAAAACCCTGCAGCATCCGGAGAATCCACGTCTCCACGGCGTGCTGGGGAAGTACGCCAAGCTGGTGCAGTCAGCCTCAATGGGCGCGGTCTGCTTCTAGAACGTCAAAAAAGGGGGGTGTGGGATGGGTACCGTGAAGGTACCATCCCACACCCCCCTGACTGCATAGTGGACGTGCAAAAGCAGGGGGTGGGGCCCGCACCACACGGCACGAACCCCACCCCCTGATCAATCATTAAGTTGTTGGTCGGCGGTCACCTACTCTCCCACACCCTCCCGAGTGCAGTACCATCAGCGTAACCAGGCTTAGCTTCCGGGTTCGGAATGGGACCGGGCGTTTCCCTGCTACTATCACCACCGACACACCTATCACGGTGCACCAACCCAACCATGTTGGGCGTGTTGTGCCAGACACTGCATAGTGGACGCGAACAACGTGTTCAAATTGTGTGTTACATAAGCGCTTTAACATACCCCAACACCATTAGTGGGGTGTTTGTGTCGGTAAATTAGTACCAGTCACCTCCACATCTTACGATGCTTCCAGATCTGGCCTATCAACCCCATAATCTCTAGGGAACCTCAACAGAAACCTCATCTCGAAACAGGCTTCCCGCTTAGATGCTTTCAGCGGTTATCCCTTCCGTACGTAGCCAACCAGCCCTGCTCCTGGCGGAACAACTGGCACACCAGAGGTACGTCCGTCCCGGTCCTCTCGTACTAGGGACAGCCTTCCTTAAGTTTCAACGCGCGCGGCGGATAGAGACCGAACTGTCTCACGACGTTCTAAACCCAGCTCGCGTACCGCTTTAATGGGCGAACAGCCCAACCCTTGGGACCTACTCCAGCCCCAGGATGCGACGAGCCGACATCGAGGTGCCAAACCATCCCGTCGATATGGACTCTTGGGGAAGATCAGCCTGTTATCCCCGGGGTACCTTTTATCCGTTGAGCGACACCACAACCACAAGTAGGTGCCGGATCACTAGTCCCGACTTTCGTCCCTGCTCGAGCTGTCACTCTCACAGTCAAGCTCCCTTGTGCACTTACACTCACCACCTGATTACCAACCAGGCTGAGGAAACCTTTGGGCGCCTCCGTTACATTTTAGGAGGCAACCGCCCCAGTTAAACTACCCACCAGGCACTGTCCCCAACCCAGATCATGGGCCAAGGTTAAGACATTCAATCCGATCAGAGTGGTATTTCACCAACGACTCCACCACAACTAGCGTCATGGCATCATAGTCTCCCACCTATCCTACACAAACCGAATCAAACACCAATACCAAGCTATAGTGAAGGTCCCGGGGTCTTTTCGTCCTGCCGCGCGTAACGAGCATCTTTACTCGTACTGCAATTTCACCGGGCCTGTGGTTGAGACAGCAGGGAAGTCGTTACGCCATTCGTGCAGGTCGGAACTTACCCGACAAGGAATTTCGCTACCTTAGGATGGTTATAGTTACCACCGCCGTTTACTGGGGCTTAAATTCTCAGCTTCGCCGCTTAACGCAGCTAACCGGTCCTCTTAACCTTCCAGCACCGGGCAGGCGTCAGTCCGTATACATCAACTTCAACGTCTTCGCACGGACCTGTGTTTTTAGTAAACAGTCGCTTCCCTCTATTCTCTGCGACCCACACCAGCTCCAGAAGCAGATTCCTTCACCAGTGCAGGCCCCCCTTCTCCCGAAGTTACGGGGGCATTTTGCCGAGTTCCTTAACCACAGTTCACCCGAACGCCTTAGTATTCTCTACCTGACTACCTGTGTCGGTTTGGGGTACGGGCCGAATATGCACATCGCTAGAGGCTTTTCTCGACAGTACAGGATCACAGAATTCACCCCTTTAAGGGCTACGCATCACGCCTCGAACATAATGAGATACGGATTTACCAATACCTCGTTCCACACGCTTACACCACAATCCACTAAGTGGCTCATGCTACCTCACTGCGTCACCCCATCACTTAGCTACTACCAGATCAGGTCCCACGCACGCCACCACCACCAACCCGAAGGAAGGCACGTGATCTTGTGGGTGGTTAGTATCACTGATTCACCATGGGCGCGCACACTCGGGTACGGGAATATCAACCCGTTATCCATCGACTACGCCTGTCGGCCTCGCCTTAGGCCCCGACTCACCCTGGGAAGATTAACTTGACCCAGGAACCCTTAGTCATCCGGCGGATGAGTTTCTCACTCATCAATCGTTACTCATGCCTGCATTCTCACTCGCACACACTCCACAACACCGTCACCAGGCTGCTTCAACACGTGCACGACGCTCCCCTACCCAACAACACATACATGTCATTGCCGCGGCTTCGGCGGTGTACTTAAGCCCCACTACATTGTCGGCGCGGGATCACTCGACCAGTGAGCTATTACGCACTCTTTCAAGGATGGCTGCTTCTAAGCCAACCTCCTGGCTGTCTTCGCGACCCCACCTCCTTTTCCACTTAGCACACCCTTAGGGGCCTTAGCCGGCGATCTGGGCTGTTTCCCTCTCGACTACGAAGCTTATCCCCCGCAGTCTCACTGCTGTGCTATCACTTCACCGGCATTCGGAGTTTGGCTGATGTCGCTAAGATGTTGGTCCCGCTAAACCATCCAGTAGCTCTACCTCCGGGAAGAAACACACAACGCTGCACCTAAATGCATTTCGGGGAGAACCAGCTATCACGGAGTTTGATTGGCCTTTCACCCCTACCCACAACTCATCCCCTCAGTTTTCAACCTAAGTGGGTTCGCGCCTCCACGACGTCTTACCATCGCTTCACACTGGCCATGGGTAGATCACTCCGCTTCGGGTCCAAGACATGCCACTGATTCACCCTGATTAGGATTCGGTTTCCCTACGGCTACCCCACACGGGTTAACCTCGCGACATGCCGCTGACTCGCAGGCTCATTCTTCAAAAGGCACGCCATCACACCCCACAGGATGCTCTGACGGATTGTAAGCACACGGTTTCAGGTACTATTTCACTCCCCTCCCGGGGTACTTTTCACCATTCCCTCACGGTACTAATCCGCTATCGGTCATATCAAGTATTCAGGCTTACCGAGTGGTCCCGGCAGATTCACAGCAGATTTCACGAGCCCGCTGCTACTCGGGTACAACAACCACCCACCCACACTGACCTTCATGTACAGGACTATCACCTTCTACGGTAGGTGTTTCCACACCACTTCCACTAATCAATGCGCGATGAGCCAGTGTCCGGCAGAACACAACCGTCATTGCCCCACAACCACCTACATGCAACCCCTGCCGGGTATCACACACATAGGCTTTAGCCATCATCCGCGTTCGCTCGCCACTACTAACGGAATCACAATTGTTTTCTTCTCCTACGGGTACTGAGATGTTTCACTTCCCCGTGTCACCCCCCACACCGGCTATATATTCACCGGCGGGTAACCACACATCACTGCGGCTGGGTTTCCCCATTCGGACATCCTCGGATCAACGCTTAGTTGGCAACTCCCCGAGGCTTAACGCAGCCTCTCACGTCCTTCATCGGCTTGATATGCCAAGGCATCCACCGTGTGCCCTTAAAACAAACACTCCCACACCAACCCCGAAAGGTCGGTGTGGCGTTCGGATACTACTTATGCAAAATCACACAATAAAATAAAGATGCTCGCGTCCACTATACAGTTCTCACACAACACAACACCCACACCAGAAAACACCCAACCACAACAGGTTGCGCATCAACGATGATAAGTGCCTGGCTTGGAATAACACTTGTCATCCCAGACACCCAACAGCATGCCACCTACTTATCACCACCATCTCGGTGATGTGTTTGCCGACCTCAAGGGTCATGATCCACCCGATTACTACGTGTTGGTGGCAACCACATCCGGGTTCCAACACCAACAACCCACCACATGAACACAGTCCATGGTGGGTTTATTAAAGCTCCTTAGAAAGGAGGTGATCCAGCCGCACCTTCCGGTACGGCTACCTTGTTACGACTTCGTCCCAATCGCCGATCCCACCTTCGACAGCTCCCCCCCTTACGGGTTGGGCCACTGGCTTCGGGTGTTACCAACTTTCATGACGTGACGGGCGGTGTGTACAAGGCCCGGGAACGTATTCACCGCAGCGTTGCTGATCTGCGATTACTAGCGACTCCGACTTCATGGGGTCGAGTTGCAGACCCCAATCCGAACTGAGGCCGGCTTTGAGAGATTAGCTCCACCTCACGGTGTGGCAACTCGCTGTACCGACCATTGTAGCATGTGTGAAGCCCTGGACATAAGGGGCATGATGATTTGACGTCATCCCCACCTTCCTCCGAGTTAACCCCGGCAGTCTCTCATGAGTGCCCACCATCACGTGATGGCAACATAAGACAAGGGTTGCGCTCGTTGCGGGACTTAACCCAACATCTCACGACACGAGCTGACGACAACCATGCACCACCTGTACACCAGCCACAAGGGAAGCTACATCTCTGCAGCGATCTAGTGTATGTCAAGCCCAGGTAAGGTTCTTCGCGTTGCATCGAATTAATCCACATGCTCCGCCGCTTGTGCGGGCCCCCGTCAATTCCTTTGAGTTTTAGCCTTGCGGCCGTACTCCCCAGGCGGGGCGCTTAATGCGTTAGCTGCGGCACAGAAGACGTGGAAGTCCCCTACACCTAGCGCCCACCGTTTACGGCATGGACTACCAGGGTATCTAATCCTGTTCGCTACCCATGCTTTCGCTCCTCAGCGTCAGTTACTGCCCAGAGACCTGCCTTCGCCATTGGTGTTCCTCCTGATATCTGCGCATTTCACCGCTACACCAGGAATTCCAGTCTCCCCTACAGCACTCAAGTTATGCCCGTATCGCCTGCACGCCCGAAGTTAAGCCCCGGGATTTCACAGACGACGCGACAAACCACCTACGAGCTCTTTACGCCCAGTAATTCCGGACAACGCTCGCACCCTACGTATTACCGCGGCTGCTGGCACGTAGTTAGCCGGTGCTTCTTCTACAGGTACCGTCACAAAAGCTTCGTCCCTGTCGAAAGGAGTTTACAACCCGAAGGCCGTCATCCCCCACGCGGCGTCGCTGCATCAGGCTTGCGCCCATTGTGCAATATTCCCCACTGCTGCCTCCCGTAGGAGTCTGGGCCGTGTCTCAGTCCCAATGTGGCCGATCACCCTCTCAGGCCGGCTACCCGTCGACGCCTTGGTAGGCCATTACCCCACCAACAAGCTGATAGGCCGCAGGCTCATCCCACACCGATAAAATCTTTCCACCCCCTGACCTACCAGGGGGTCGTATCCGGTATTAGACCCAGTTTCCCAGGCTTATCCCGAAGTGCGGGGCAGATCACCCACGTGTTACTCACCCGTTCGCCACTAATCCACCCTGCAAGCAGGGCTTCATCGTTCGACTTGCATGTGTTAAGCACGCCGCCAGCGTTCGTCCTGAGCCAGGATCAAACTCTCCACAAAAGACGACACACAATGTGTGTGTCAGGGCGTGAAAAGCCCGATAACCCAGCCAAACAAACAACCACCACAACCGACAAGGTTCATGGTGGTCTGGCTTGTTCAACCAAAAATAATGGTTAAAAAGTTAAAACAAAACCCGGTTCCCGCCTGTCCCGACGGGGAAAAGCACCATGGGAACCGGTGTGTCGTAAAAAAAATATAACCATGCACACAATCAACCAGACACCCCGATGGGGCCTGGTCCATTATTTACAGTGGTAGGAGGTAATGCTCCCCCACCACCCGGCATGACCACCCCACCACGTATGGCGGGGTACGACAAACATAAAATAAATGGCACACTATTGAGTTCTCAAACAACATTCGCACACCCCGAACCCGCAACCGTTGTATGGTGGTTGGTGCTCGTTGGCAGCTTGATCAACGTTACTCACCGTGATCATCGAAGTCAAAACGCTGTTTCTCAGTCGATGTGGTGGTGTTCGTTGGGGTCAGCACCTGTTGTCCTACCGCCGCACACTCCAGTGCTTCACTGGGCGGGGCGTTGTCGGTCGCGCTGACTGGTATTAATCTACACAGCCCACCGGTAACCCACAAACCCCCAGCTCACACCACCAAACAGACCAACCACCCCGCAGGTTCTAGGCCACTACCCGCTGGATATCAGCCCCCAGCGCCTGCAGGTTCTCCACGAAGTTCGGGTAACCGCGGTCAATGTGGAAGACATCGCGGACCTCGGTGGTGCCTTCAGCGCAGAGCGCTGCGATAACCAGCCCTGCGCCGGCACGGATATCCGAGGACCAGACGGTGGTTGAGGACAGTTCCTCTATTCCCCGGATGACCACATGGTGGCCGTCAACGGAGGTGTCTGCGCCGAGACGCTGCATCTCGTCGACAAAGCGGAAGCGCGATTCGAAGACATTCTCGGTCACTACGGCAACCCCATCGGCGATGGCGTTGAGACCGATGGCCATCGGCTGGAGATCCGTGGGGAAACCGGGGAACGGAAGGGTCTGGTAATCGGTGGATTTGGGACGTTTGTTCATCACCACACGAAAACCGTTTTCGAAGGTATCCACCTGCGCACCGGCAAGCTTGAGCTTCTCGAGGGGCAAATGGAGGTAGCGGGGTGCGATCCCACCGACGGTGACATCTCCCCGGGTCATGGCGGCAGCGAACGCCCATGTTCCTGCCACGATGCGGTCACCGATAACCTCATGCGAGGTGGGGTGGAGCTTCTCCACCCCATTGATCGTGATCTTGGGGGAACCCTCACCTTCGATATCCGCACCCATGGAACGCAGCATGCGGCAGAGATCGACGATCTCCGGTTCGCGGGCTGCGTTATCCAGGGTAGTCTGCCCCTCCGCCATGACCGAGGCCATGAGGATGTTCTCGGTGGCACCCACCGAGGGGAAGTCCAGGGAGATTTCAGCACCGACGAGCTTGTCGGCCTCAGCGACTACGGCACCATGCTGGGTTCGTGTGGTGGCGCCGAGCTGCTCGAGGCCACTCTGGTGCATATCCAGGGGGCGCGATCCGATGGCATCACCGCCGGGAAGGGACACGACCGCCCTGCCACAGCGGGCGGTCAGTGGCCCCAGGACACACACCGAGGCGCGAAACTGCGTGACGGCCGGGAAATCGGCATCGGATTTCAATTCGGCCGGGGTGTGGATGGTGACAGTGTGCCCGTCAATCTCCACCTCACAACCGAGACCTACCAGGACATCCCGCATGAGAGGGACATCAAGGATTTCAGGACAGTTGGTCAGGGTTGTGGTGCCCTCCGCCAGCAAGGCGGCCGCCATGAGCTTGAGCACGCTGTTCTTCGCGCCGTCGACACGCACGGATCCCTGGAGCCTTGCTCCACCTTTGACTAGAAACTTGTCTTTCACCCCACCCACCCTATCCGCCCCCGTCGCCGGAATGGTGCACGGCGGGGCCGATGACAGCTACCGTTTGAACCATGGCTATTCACCTAACCAAGATCTATACCCGCACCGGCGATGACGGCACGACCGGATTGTCTAATTTCAGCCGTGTCCCCAAGGACGACCCGCGTCTCATCGCCTATGCCGATACCGATGAGGCGAACTGCGCCATCGGCGAGGTGCTCGCCCTGGGCAACCCCGACGAGGCGATGGTGACCTTGCTGCGTCGGGTGCAGAATGAGCTTTTCGACGTCGGCGCCGACCTCGCCAACCCCATCGAGGAAAACCCGAAGTACCCGCCGCTGCGGGTTCTGCCCGAGTACGTCGACAGGCTCGAGGCGGATTGCGACAAGTGGAACGAGGGTCTCCCCAACCTTGATTCCTTCATCCTGCCCGGAGGCACCCCAGCCGCGGCTCTGTTGCACACCGCGCGAGTGGTCACCCGCAGGGCGGAGCGCTCGGCATGGGTGGCGATACGAGAACACCCGGACACCACATCCGTCCTGCCGGCGAAATACCTGAACAGGTTGAGTGATCTACTGTTCATTCTCTCGCGGGTGGCCAACAAGGGCGATGACGTGAAGTGGGTTCCGGGTGGAAAACGCTAACTGTTTCTCAGCAGGCGGAACAGATCAGGGCAGCGCCCCGATGCGGCGTGCTGCGTTGACTGCTTCATAACGGGTGTGGGCGCCAAGCTTGCGCATGACCGAACGCAGGTAGCTCTTCACGGTCTCCGCGCCGATACCCATCTCCTCTGCGGCCTCAACATTGGTGTGGCCCAGCGCCACACAGGCAAGCACATCGAGCTCACGCGCTGACAGTTTGGTCGTCTGCTTGACGCGGACCGGGGTGACCATCTGATCGCAGAGTTCCTCGAGCTCACGGCGCAGTTCCTCATCCGCCACCCGGTTAGCCAGCATGCGTAACTTGGAATGGGTGGATCGGACCTGCTCCCATTCCGCACCATTCATGACGCGGTTCGGCTTGAGCGCCCCACGACCATCCGGTGCCCCGCTGCGACGCAGAGCGGAGTTGATCGCCAGGTCCTGCTCCAGGGTACGGGCGGTCATGGTGACTTCCTCGATGACGGTGTCTCCGAGACGAACTGCCGAATGAACACCGACGTAGAGAACGCCACGGATCTCCCGGTGAACAATCACGGGAACCGCAACGATAGAGTGCAGCCCCTCATCCTGAATCGCAGAATCCTTCTCATGCGAGATCACATTGGCGCGGGTGTAGTCACTCACACCGACCGGACGACGGGTTGCCACGACCCTGCCACCGACACCCACACCGGGTTCGATGATCAGATTCTGCAGTGCCGGTGTACGGAGACCAACCCACTGGGTGATCTGAAGGCGGTTGTCCGGAAGGACGGTCGCGTACATCGTCACGGGAATGCCGGTGGCGGTCTTCAGCGATGCCAGCGCCGAGCGAATGGCATCCTCATCATCTTTGATCCGCTGGGTATCCACCTTGTAGTCTTCCTCCTGCTTTACACCCGTGCTGGTACACCCGAAGGGGCTCAGACGAGTAAGAAATATCCGTCAGATGTACAGTATAACTCCCCTTTGGGGGTAGTCATAGTTCCCTCCACCGCCGGACTATGTTGACTATTTGCAGGAATTCTTTTGACTTTGGGGGTATGAGAAAAAGTTCCCCACCCCCTCAACCCTACCCCCTCACCGCAACTTCCACCCCCGCTGCCCGCTTACATGCAGTTCACACTGCATTTTCCACCTTTTCCCACCTTTCGAAGGGCGATTACTGCCCACCCACACCCAATCACCCCCGAGTTAGGCTGAAAAGTCCAAAAGATCCCACCATTCAAGTGGTGCAGAACACGTTTTTGCGGGGGCCTATCTGATGATTTTGTCAGGAAATGCCCATCACACCCCGGCCCCACCACCCGCCCGGACGGCACTCAAATTAAATTCACCTTCCCGAAAACTCCTTAACCTGCCCAAACCTAACAGTCTAGAAAAAGTAGACCGATCCGTCTGTTTAGTCGATGCTCTTTGGTGTAGACTCGCTACCTATAGGGCGCGGGACACCCGATCATCCGCACACGGGTATCCCGATCGTCCGGTGAACTTTCCATTGAAAGAACTGTTTAGTTAAGGAGCACCCCCTTCATGGGCAACGTGTACAACAACATCACTGAGACCATCGGCCGCACCCCCCTGGTCAAACTCAACCGCCTCACCGAGGGCCTGGACGCCACCGTCCTGGTGAAGCTCGAGTCCTTCAACCCCGCGAACTCCGTCAAGGACCGCATCGGTCTAGCCATCATCGACGCCGCTGAGGCCTCCGGTGAACTGAAGCCGGGTGGCACCATCGTCGAGGCAACCTCCGGCAACACCGGTATCGCCCTGGCCATGGTCGGCGCAGCCCGCGGTTACAAGGTTGTCCTGACCATGCCGGAGACCATGTCCACCGAGCGTCGCGTCCTGCTGCGCGCCTACGGCGCGGAAATCGTCCTCACCCCGGGTGCAGCCGGTATGCAGGGCGCCAAGGACAAGGCCGATGAGATCGTCGCCGAGCGCGAGAACGCCATCCTGGCCCGCCAGTTCGAGAACCCCGCCAACCCGGAGATCCACCGCGAGACCACCGCCAAGGAGCTCATGGAGGACACCGACGGTAACTTCGACATCTTCGTCGCAGGTTTCGGCACCGGCGGCACCATCACCGGTGTCGGTGGCGTGCTCAAGGAGCACAACCCGGAGGCCCAGGTCTACGCAGTTGAGCCTGAGGCATCCCCGCTGCTGACCTCTGGCAAGGCCGGCCCGCACAAGATCCAGGGCATCGGCGCCAACTTCATCCCGGAAAACCTCGACCGTAAGATCCTCGATGATGTCATCACCATCTCCAACGAGGATGCCGTCACCTGGTCCCGCAAGCTGGCCACCGAGGAGGGCATCCTGGGTGGTATCTCCACCGGTGCCAACATCAAGGCCGCTCTGGACCTGGCTGCCAAGCCGGAGAACGCCGGCAAGACCATCGTCACCACCGTCTGTGACTTCGGTGAGCGCTACGTCTCCACCGTCCTCTACGAGGACATCCGCGACTAATCAGCCGCCGATCACCATCCGCCCCTTCCCCGTGCCAGTTCGGGGAAGGGGCGGTTGTCATTCGACTGTGTCCAATCCGGATCAGCCCCCTGAATTAATCCAGGTGGGATTCTCTGAAGGCCCAACTGCTCGCTGTTAGACTTGCCTGCATGCTTTTAGTTGTGAAGATGATCCGCGAAGACCTCGCCAACGCCCGCGACCATGACCCTGCGGCGCGAGGGGACCTTGAAAACGCCATCGTCTACTCCGGTCTTCACGCAATCTGGGCCCACCGCATCGCACATGCCTGGTGGAAGGCGGGTTTCCGTGGCCCCGCACGTATCCTGTCGCAGCTGAACCGTTTCTTCACCGGCATCGAGATCCACCCGGGCGCCACCATCGGTCGACGTTTCTTCATCGACCACGGCATGGGGGTGGTCATCGGCGAGACCGCCGAGATCGGTGATGGCGTGATGCTCTACCACGGTGTCACCCTCGGCGGCCAGGTCCTCACCCAGACCAAGCGCCACCCCACCATCGAGGACAATGTCACCATCGGTGCGGGTGCGAAGGTGCTCGGCCCCATCACGGTCGGTGCGGGTTCCGCCATCGGTTCCAACGCCGTTGTGACCAAGGATGTCCCCGCCAACCACATCGCGGTGGGTATCCCTGCCAAGGCCCGCCCGCGTGGCAAGGATGAGACCATCAAGTTGGTCGACCCGGACTACTACATCTAGCAGAATCCACTCATGGCCCGGTTCCCGACAGGGGAACCGGGCCACATTCATCTGGGGGTTGCCTACTTCTTCAGCTCCTCATACTCCGGGTTCTTCTTGATGAACCCGGCGACCGCCCAGCAGGAGTCGTGGATGCGGATGCCATTGTCCCGGGCATCATCGAGGGCATATCTGATCAGGGGCGTGGACAGGCCCCGCCCGCGGAATTCGGGTTTGATGACGGTGTGGTTGAAGTTGCGGTAGTCGGTGCCGTCGACGTAGCTGGCGAACCCCGCCGCCTCGCCGTCAACGGTGATGACGAAACGTTTCTGGGTCTCGTGGTGGGTGATGTCGATCTTGCCGGTGTCATCGCTCATGGGCGTGCTCCTTGAGGTTTTCTGCTCGCGGTGTGACCTGTCTAATGGCCTTTATACAGAAAACAACAAACCGCCCTCATCAATTCCTTGATAAGGGCGGACATTGTGGCCAGAGCCGGGATCGAACCGGCGACCTTTCACTTTTCAGGCGAACGCTCTACCGACTGAGCTATCTGGCCAGAGAATGAACTACAGTATAGAACATCTCAAGCGACCCTGACGGGACTTGAACCCGCGACCTCCGCCGTGACAGGGCGGCGCGCTAACCAACTGCGCCACAGGGCCTTACAACATGCACTATCTGAAGCAGTCGCTCCGTCCTGCGCACAAGTGAATACCTTACACAGATGTCACATTAACCCACAAATCCGCAGCTCAACAATGCTTTTCGACGCACGACAGCGCCCGCCCCCTAACGGTCGGCGATGATCTCCTTCATGATCTCGGCAGCCTCGGACGGTGTGGTACCCACCCGCACCCCGACCGCCTCGAGCGCCTCCTTCTTCGCCTGGGCCGTGCCGACGGACCCGGTCACGATCGCCCCGGCGTGCCCCATGGTCTTACCCTCCGGGGCGGTGAAACCCGCGACATAACCGACCACTGGTTTACTCACATGATCGCGGATGAATTCGGCCGCACGTTCCTCCGCGTCGCCGCCGATCTCCCCGATCATCACGATGGCCTCGGTGTCGGGGTCATCCTCGAAAGCACGCAGGGCGTCGATATGCGTGGTGCCGATGATGGGATCGCCGCCGATGCCGATGGCGGTGGAGATCCCGACATCCGCAAGTTCGTTCATCATCTGGTACGTCAGGGTGCCCGACTTGGAGATCAGGCCGATAGGCCCTGAACCGGTGATCGTCGCGGGAATGATCCCGGCCAGTGACACCCCCGGGGTGATGATGCCGGGGCAGTTGGGGCCGATGATGCGGGTTGATCCCACCTGTTGTGCATGGGCCCACGCCTCGGCGACGTCCCGGACGGGAATACCCTCGGTGATGACCACGAGAAGGGGGATCCGGGCGTCGATAGCCTCCCTCATCGCCTCTCCGGCGAACGCGGGAGGCACAAAGACCACCGAGACGTTCGCCTCCGTTGCCTCCATCGCCTCGGCGACGGTGCCGAACACGGGGAGTTCCGTATCACCCAGTGTCACCGTCTCCCCAGCCTTGCGGGGGTTAGTTCCCCCGACCACGGTGGCACCCGAGGCAAGCATGCGGGAGGTGTGCAGGGATCCTTCCGAGCCGGTGATGCCCTGGATGATGATGCGTGAGGTGTCATCGAGAAAGATGGCCATGGGGTGCTCCTAGCTGGTGACGGTGGCAAATTCGGTGGTGGGCTGTTCCGCGGCGAGCTGGGCTGCCCGGTCGGCGGCTTCATCCATTCCCGCGACGAGAGTGACCAGTGGGTGGTTGAACTCCTCCAGGATCTCCCGCCCCTTGTCCACATTGTGGCCATCCAGACGGACGACAATCGGCTTCGCCGCCCCGTCCCCAAGCTCCTCCAGAGCACCGACGATGCCCCTGGCCACCTCGTCGCAGGCAGTGATGCCACCGAAGACGTTGACCAGCACGCTGCGGACCTGCGGATCGCACATAATCACCTCCAGTCCCGCCACCATACTGTCAGAGGAGGCTCCCCCTCCGATATCGAGGAAATTCGCAGGTGCCTGTCCACCGTGTCTCTGGCCGGCCTCGGCCACGATGTCGAGCGTGGACATCACCAGACCGGCACCATTGCCGATGATCCCGACGGTGCCATCCAACCTCACATAATTAAGCCCGTTCTTCTTGGCCCTGAGCTCCAGCGGGTCCGTGGTTCCAGCTGATCCCACCAGTTCCTCCCGGTTGTCATGGCGGAAATCGGCATTGTCGTCCAGGGTGATCTTCCCGTCCAGCGCCAGGACCTCCCCCTCCGCGGTGAGCACCAGGGGGTTCACCTCGACGAGCGTGGCATCCTCATCGTGGTAGACCCGGTAGAGCTGCTGCAGGACCGGGACGATCTTCTGCGCGATGGTGTCGTCGAAACCTGCGGCCCGGGCGATCTCCCGGGCCTTGGTATCGTCGATGCCGGTCAGTGGGTTCACCTCCACACGGGCCAGGGCCTCGGGGCGTTCCCTGGCCAGCACTTCAATCTCCATGCCGCCCTCCATGGAGCACATGGCCAGGTAGGAACGGTTGGCGCGATCCAGGAGGATGGAGAAGTAGTACTCCTCGGCGATATCCACCGCCTCCACCACCATGACCTGTTCGACGGTGTGCCCCTTGATGTCCATGCTCAGGATCGCCCCGGCAGCCTCCTGGGCCTTCTGCGGATCCCCGGCCAGTCGCACACCGCCGGCTTTACCGCGGCCCCCGACCTTCACCTGGGCCTTGACCACCGTGGGACCACCGAGTTCCTCAGCGGCCCGACGGGCATCCTCCGGGGTGTCGGCCACAATACCACGCACCACGGGCACGCCATGGGCTTCAAAGAGATCACGGGCCTGGTATTCAAAGAGATCCATGATGTCTTCCGTCCTCGACAGGGTGTGCGGTGGATGCGGCCACCCGGGGCCTGCCGATGCCGGGCACCACACTTGCAACTACCCTGTGAAGTCTATCACTTACATGTTCGCAGATCAGTGATGAACGTTTTCGTTGGTTTGTGCCCTGCAGGCCCCGAAATCGCAGGCGTGCCGATGCAAACCAACGGAAACGTTCAACTGGAGGAACGAAAAAACTGGAGGCACCCACTTTGCAAGAAAGTGAGTGCCTCCAGTGTGCATTGCGACCCTGACGGGACTTGAACCCGCGACCTCCGCCGTGACAGGGCGGCGCGCTAACCAACTGCGCCACAGGGCCATCTGCAATTATCTACCTGCGAGGGCAGATAGTACTCCCAACGGGATTCGAACCCGTGTCGCCGCCGTGAAAGGGCGGTGTCCTAGGCCCCTAGACGATGGGAGCTCGTCGCGTAGGCGACTGGATAAGAATATACGTGACATTTTTCCTTATGCAAAATCGCCCCCTGAACTGGGGTTTTCACCCCAACCCAGATGCGCTAACTGCAGGTACCGTCCACCGAGCAGGTCTGTCCCTCGATCACCTCGAAGGGGCTGGCCGGGTTGGCCTCCGCCCATTCTCCGAAGGACTTCTCGATGGTGCCCTCGAAGACCGCCGCATCCTGGGCCCCGCTGATGGCGTATTTGCGGTCGAAGACGAAGAAGGGCACACCGGTGACGCCGAGCTGACGGGCCTCGTGGACATCACGCTGGACCTCATTGGTGTACGCATCGGACTCCAACACCGATCGGGCCTCGTCACCGTCGATGCCCACGCCCTCGGCGATGGCCACGAGGGTATCGATGTCATCCACATTCTTCTGCTCCGCGAAGTAGGCACGGAACAGGGCGTGGGTGACATCCTTCTGCTTGCCGTGCTTCTTGGCCAGGTGCGTGAGCCGGTGGGCGTTGATGGTGTTGGCCGGGATGGAGGTCTCGGAGTCCATCTCCAGACCGACGGCGGCGGCGAGCTGGGCGACCTGGGCATTCATCTGGCGTGCCTGTTCGACGGTCATGCCCTTGGTCTCCGCGAGCATCTCGTTGGTGCTGCGGATGGGGTGGGTCTCCAGGCCGGGCATGAGTTCGAAGCTCTTGAATTCGACGTCGATACGCTCGGCGTCAGCGAACCCGGCGAGCGCGTCGTCGAGTTTCTTCTCACCGATGTAGCAGAACGGGCACATGATGTCGCTCCACACTTCAATCTTCATCTTCGCAGCCACGGTGGGTTCCTCACTTCGCTTAGGCAAACAGTTCCACCCATCCCAACGGACCCCACGCCCCTTCTATTCCAGGTGCTCGAACACCCCGAAGAGATCGGACAGTCCGGGTTCCTCGATCGGGAAGTGTCCGCATTCGCGGAGCATGACCACCTCGGTGGGTCCCTTCGCGCGCTTGAGGGTGCGCAGGCTGAGCTGCACCGGTGTCCACTCATCATGTCCCGGGTGCACCAAGGTGACCGGCACGGTGGGCATGTCGTGTCTGAAATGCAGGTAGGAGCTGAGAAACCGCAGGGGCACCTTCACTCCCCCGCCGAGTTCATCACTGGCACACAGTTTGGACAGCCCCGGACTGCGGCTCATCTTCGAGATCCGCGCAAAGGACCGGATCCGCACCATCCTGCGCCCCGGCGCGAGTTTGAGCAGCGGTTTGGTCAGGATGGCCAGCGACCCGAAGCGGGTCATCTTGCGCCGGGCGAGGGGGTCGGCGGGGTTCATCAGGCAGGTCGCCACCACGTGGTCGACGTGTGTGCTTTTCGACGCCACATGCGCCGCCAGCAATCCCCCGACGCTGGCGCCGAAGAGGATGAGGGGTCGGCCGTCGTGTTCTTCCTCGATGAGATCGACGAGCAGGGCTATCCAGTCGTCGTAACGCACCTCCGTCGGGTCGCAGACGGTGAGGCCGAACAGGGGCAGGTCAACCGCGAGCACCTCGAAACCGCGGTCCACCAGGGCCGCGGCGTGGGGCCAGAGGGCACCGCTGTGCGCGCCCATGCCGTGAACAACCAGCACGCGGGCGCGGGCCTTCGGGCGACGTGCGCGGGCAATGTGGATTTTGTTGTCACGCCACTGCCACCACGTGTGCTCCGGTTCCACCCGGGAACGGTACGGCAGTGGCAGGAAGGCTGTGTAGGGATTGCTGGTCATCCCCACCCAACTTAGCAATATTTCAGGCGGTGGCCTTCTTCTTTTTCTTCTTCGCCGGCATGAACAGCATCAGCGCGACCAGCACCGACCCACCGATGAAGATCACCAGCCACCAGGGAAAACCCGCGGAGATACCGTCGCCGGCCACCAGCCGTTCCCCCTCGCCCTCAGGGGCCGGGATACGTTGGGCGTGCGCCAGCAGGCGGTGACTGTTCACGCCGACCGGGGTGCAGGTGAACAGCGTGACCCAGTCCTCACCCTCGATGATCTGGAAGGAATCGGTCTCGTTGGGCAGCACGGTTTCCAGCTCACGCACCTGGTAGTAGTGCTCCTCGCCGAGGACGGAGATCCAGAAGATGTCGCCCACCTCGGCGTCGTGAAGCTGGGTGAACAGCTTCGCGTGCGGCAGTCCGCTGTGCGCGGTGAGCACAGAGCGTGTCGACGGACCACCCACCGGCAGCGAGGTGCCGTACAGGTGTCCAACCCCCTTGGCGATGACCTCCTCGGAGGTCCCGTGGTACACAGGCAGGGAAATACCCACCTCCGGGTAGTTGACGGTACCGATCGCCTCCGTGCCGCTGACGCGCAGCATCTCCTGATACGCCCGGTAGACATCACTGTCCAGGGCGGCGTCCTCGGCCTCCGTGAGATACGGGTCGGTCAGGGGGCCGGGGTCAAGCTGCTCATTGTAGGCATACGCCGCGTTCAGGATCTCCCGGCGTTGCTCCGGCGGTGTGTTCTCGATCTGGCGCACATACCCGGAGATCTCCGCATTGTGCCCCAGCGAATTCACCCAGTCCGCACCATCCGGGTAGATGAGCAGACCGATGCCGAACATGGCGAAGATCTGCAGGAAGATATTGGTGGCCAGGCGCTGCTTCTGCTTCCTGGTGCGCTTGGGCTTGTTCGCCCGGTCCAGCCGGTGCTTGGGCCTGGGCTTATCGGTGGGCTTGTCGACGATGACACTCACGGCTCCACCATCTCCTCATTCCGGCGTTTCCGACCGAGCACCAGGAACGCACCGGCGATCATTAGCACGAGACCGAACATCACGAGACCGATCACCTGGGCACCCGTGGAGGCAAGGCCACTCCTATCGGTTAAGGCATCCTGCTGGATGCCTGCTGGTGTTTCGGGCTGGTTACCTGGTTGCTCACCCGGGTTCATCGGGGAGGAAACTCCGCTACTGCTGCCGTCGCTGCTGCCCCCGAACCAGTCGAAAATCCATGGAATCGGAATCCAACCGAATACTAGTCCGGTGCGCCCTAGCTCTCCTGTATCAGGATCATCCGGTTTCTGTTCCGCCAAGTAGACCAGAGTCTGGTATTCAAGCTCTGAGTTCACGGTGCCACCGAGCGGCTGTTGATCAACCCAGGACCATCCATCCGGCAGGCTGACCGGCACCACCCAGTAGTCACGGAAAAGAGGATCAGATGACTCACGGTCGAGACCGTTGACAAACTCCGAGAACCTCAACCCGTTGATCACCAGGCGCCCCTGGTCATCGGTGGCCCACCGGCTGACGCCGTTGATGGTGATCGGATTACGGCGTGCGAAGGCGTCCTGCGGTGTTGCGTACAACTCAAAGATTGCACCTGCAACCGGGCGGGATGGGTCATCTCTCTGCATCACGGTGACCGATAACGGACCCCACTTGGTGCTGGCCCCATCCCGGACCCCGCTGCCGGTATCAAGGGCATATCTGCTGGGGTAGAGCACAGCCTCGTTGAGCAGGGCTCCCTCACCCCAGACCGTGGTGTCGTACTCGATGCGGACCCGGGCCCCGGGGGAGCCCGCGATGGCCTGTTCCAATTTACGCAGTCCCGGTTCGAGGAACAGGACCTGGAGAGTCCGGGTGGAGGCTGAATAACTGGTTCTGTAATCAACATTGGCCGTCAGCGATGGGGTATCGGCCACCTGCCTGACGAAGGAGGCGAATCTCATCTGCGCCTGCACCTGGACCTCACCGCCGGCTTCAATCGTCACCCTGACGCTACTGGTCTCATTCCCGGTACCACCGGTCAGTGAGAGCTGGGGATGAATGATCTGGTCAACGCGGTAACCGGTGATCGAGGACCTGAGCGGAATACCGGAACGGGAGATCCAGCGTACGGTGTCACCGATCTTCACCGCATCCTGATCCACGACTTCAAGATCCACCCCCACCCTGGCGGTCTTGGGATAGACATACACCGTGGTCAACCACTCGTCGCCACGCTGGGGGTGCGTCAACGGCAGAGCGACAACGAAGGGAGAAGCACCCGCATAACCAGCAGGTATGACGGTCTCCTGCACGTAGTACAGGCCCACCCCGAGACCGGAGAGGGTGGCGCGACCATTGTCATCGGTGACAGCAGTGGCGGCCTCCGGCGCGCCAGCTGTGCGCTCAGCAACCTGGCGCAGGGTAAGTTCTGCGGCTGCCTGCTGACCACTGTTGGTGGTCAGGTCAATTCCCGGCACCCGCTTCGCGGTGTAGGTGGCGCCGGGTACAGGTGTGAGACCACTGGTATCCCTGGGCAGACCATTGGCCACAGTGCCAGCCACGACTGGCTGTTCAAACTTGTGGATCTCAATGCTGGTGACCGCATCCGGATCAATCGAACGGGTATCCCCCGGCGCGGCCGGGACCGGCACAGCCGACATCACCAGGGCGAGAAACAACGCACAGCACAGGGCGATGAATCCGGTCAGTCTCACCCGGGGCCGGAACATCATAGTCACTATCTGCATCGTTACTGTGCTTCCTCGCTACGGGCGCGGGACTCACCGAGACGGTGCTTTCCAGCGTGGTGCTTCTTTCGTGGTGGGCTGAAGATCAGGACGGCGGCCAGCGCTGATCCGCCCAGGAAGATCAGGGCCCACCAGGGGAAGACCGCCGTCAGGCCAACTCCTGCAACGGTACGTATACCCTCCTCTGCAGGAGCTGGGATGCGCTGTGCCTGCACCAGGAAACGGTGGCTGTTGATGCCGGTCGGGGTGCAGGTCAGCAATGTAACCCAGTCCTCCCCCTCGATGACCTCCAGGGCACCTGCTTCATGGGGCAGGACTGTTTCGAGATTCCTGACCTCGTAGTACAGCTTCTCCCCCAGCACCGTGACAGTGAAGATATCACCGGTTCGTGCTTCAGGGAGTCGAGTAAAGAGTTCGGCGTTGGCCAGCCCGGAATGGCTGGTCATCACCGCGTGGGTGGAATGCCCACCAACGGGGAGGGAACTGCCGAACAGGTGCCCCACCCCCTTGGAAAGCACTTCATCCGTGGTGCCGTGGTAGAGGGGCAGGGAGATCCCCAGGCCGGGATAACTCACCTCACCGATGGCGTCACCGTCCCCAACTCTTAATTGGTCGAGGTAGGAACCATAACGCTCATCGACGGTGAGATCATCGAATCGTGGGGTGTAGGGATCGCGGAGCACCCCGCGCGGAATGTCGGTGTTGTACGCCCTCGCCTGCTCGATCGCAGCCACCCGCTCGGGGTCAGCCAGGGTGTCAACCTGCCGGACGTAGCCAGACACCTGTGCTTGGTGCCCCAGGGTGGACACCCAGTTCGCCGCCTGTGGATAGACCATGACAGCCAGGCCGAGCATGGCAAGCAGCTGCAGTCCAATGGAGATCCACCGCCGCCTGCCCGTTGTTCCGGGCTTTGACTTTCCCTCAACACGGACAGAGGTGCCCGCACGTCCGCTCAACTGTGAGTGGGACATGTGAACACCTCTTTTCCTTGTGTTGTCCACGGTGCACCCGGTTCCGGGTGCCGATGAACCTATCTATTCCGGTTGTGCGCTTTACGCCTCAGCGTTGCGACGGGAGCGTGCGACGAACAGCACGATCGCCAGGATGCCGAGACCCAGGATGGTCAGCATCGCGGTGCCGGTGCCACCTGTGAGCGGCAGAACGAACGCGTTGGTGTTGGCGGTGTTAGTGACTTCCAGCGTGTCTTCGACCTCCGTCACGGTGAAGGGGACCGGCTCAGCGAGCAGCTGCTGTCCCGCCGGGGCGGTCATCTCCACGAGCCAGTAGGTCTGGTAGAGGGAACCATCTGCCCCCTTAACCTGGTCTGCTCCGTCGGCAAAATCACTGAATCGGAAGCCATCGAGGATAACTTTTCCGCCTTCTCCGGTTTTCCAGATACCGGTCTTGTTCGTCGCGGTTATCAGGTGATTATCTCCCTTGGCCTTTGCGTGGGCCTCAGTTGCGTACACCCGGAACACAGCGTCCTTTGCGAGCTGGCCGTTCTGATTCTTCTTCGTCAGGGTGACCTTGCCGTACTTCACTGTCTGCTTGATGTCGGTTACCGTCGTGGCGCGTGTATCATCCGTGGCGGTAATCGTTGCAGTAGTATTGATTTCACCCGCCTTGAGCACGGTGGTTTTCAACTCAACGGTGACGTCATCCTTGCCTACCAGCTTGGCCAGGCCACCTTCGTTAAAGGTGATTGTGACGGTGGTCAACCCATCTACTACCGGATTGACATCGACGGTGTAATCGGCTGTGACAAATTCAATCCCAGGCACAGTGACCGTCACTCCATTAGCTCCCCCGACCAATTCCAGGTCGGCAGTGTTGAATGTATCAACGATCTTGAATTCCGCGGGTGCGACGGGATCACCGCTGGTATGGGAACGGATCAGGGGAATACCGGCCTCGATTGTCCAGGTGACGGGGTCACCTGTCTTGAGGCTGGCTGCATTGTCAACGCTCTTGCTGGCGCTGAAGGTCGAACCCTTGGGGTAGACATAGATATCGGTCAGCCAACCTGTTCCTTCAGGATTGGTCATGGGCACTGCCAGGAGGAAATCCTGAGCCGGGATGACGCCTGCTGGGGTGGAGGTCTCGCGGATCAGGTAGAGACCGGCAGCAGCGGCTGACCAGTTAGTTACGCCATTTTCGTTGGTCGGGTTCAGCGCTACTTCTGTAGGGGTGGCAAGCTCAGCAACCCGACTTTTCGCCATATCAAGGTCAATGTCAGCTGTTGCCTGCTGCCACGCTGAGGTACGAGCAGGGTGCTCATCCCCGTTCTCTCCTGCTTTGTACACAGGAACACGATAGGCAGTGAATTCAACATCCTCGATTCCCTTGCTTCCTTCGGGGAGGGTCTGAGACTGGCCACTAGCAACAGAACCCGCAACAGTAGGCTGTTCCAGCTTGGTGATGACGACATTCGCCGTCTCCGGTACGTCGTTTGTCTGCGCATACGACGGGGATGCGCTGAATGCGAGCGCGGCTACGGCCAGTAGGGCGCCAGCCTTGGCGAGGAGGCCTCGCCGTTTGAGAGTTTTCATTGTGGGTTTCCCTTTCTGGAAACAAGTTTGGGGATTTTCTGGGTTGTGTCTTAGAAGCACAGTCAACTACTCACGGCGCCTCCACCAGAAGATTCCGAGGCCGGCTAGTGCCATCAGCATGGCTCCTACTGCCGTGAAAGACGTCAACAGCTGACCACCGGAGAACGGCAGGGTGATCGTGGTGACATCCTTCACCAGCAACAGGTATCCCGTTGGGTTGACACAGGCAGTCGGGCGTTGGCCCGCGTCTGCCCCGGGCTGGCAGCGGCCCTGCCAATCCGAGTTGGAAAAGGTTCCGGTACGGCTGACATCGAGCTGTCCGAGGCCATAGTTGGACGGGGGAGTTCCGGCGACGTCGCCGGCCGCATCCTGCCAGACCCGGAATGGGATCGGCTCGGGCAGAAGCTGGATCCCCGGAACGGGACGCTTCTTCCTACCGTCTTCACTGATCTGATGGGTGGGGGCCTTGGTCTCCACGAGCCAGTAATCACCGGCCGGTAGATTCTCGGAACGCCAGCGGCCTGTCTGGCCACCGGGATTCGACGGATCGCGGAGGTCATCGATGTTGCCCTGCTCGTAGAGCAGACCACACAGCGGCAACTCCTGCTCCGGGTTCTGGTTGTTCCACTCCACGATCGCAGCCAGGGTTGCTGAGTCCTCACCGATGTCGAACACGGCATCGGGACCGGGCACGGTGAATTCGCCCATCCAACCAATGGACGGGTTGTACTCCGTGCGGCACAACTTGGACGACTGGTAGTCGCTCGGGGAGCCATCGACGTTATCGCGGATCTCGAACTCATGACCGATCATGTTCCACATGCCTGTCTTGTCAGCACCGTAGGCTGCGTCATTGACCATGGCAGGGTCCGAATCCGGGACGAGGTTCACCTGGTCAACACCGGGCCCCATGGCATCCTTGCGGATGGTGAAGTAGTTGTCCTGCAACTGGTGGGTGACCTGGCATGACATTGGGAGCTCGGAAGGAGCCGTGCCCGCCTGACAGGTGGTTGGCTGAATGGATGCCGATGCAGTCACATAATTGGTGAACTTGTCGCCCATCTTCGGGGTCATGGTGATACCGGAAGCGTTCGTGGGCCATGACCCGGGAAGAGTCATCGGTTCGCCTGCGCGGACAGCGAACCACAGTTCGGCTCGGACAGCGTTCCTGGGTACGGCAACCGGCAAGGTCTCCAGAATCCACTTATCGCCAGTTTTTTCCGGTACACCGACCTGCTCGGCAGTGACCGCGGGGAGAGTGGTACTGCCGTCGCCAAGAATGTCAGCAACGACCGTGCCGTTTTCCACCAGCTCTAGTGAATGGCCGAACTCATCGAAGAAGTAGATGCCACGAGGCAGTGCGCCTCCAGGGACCACAGCCTCCGGGTCGAAACCAGCTGTCCTGAAGACATTGGTGAGGTCGTCGGTGAAGACAAGATCATTGATCACCGTGCCGGGGGTTTCCTTCTGGGCTACCACGCGGTAGTGGGCGTTGCCTCCCTTGTGGAGCCGCGCACCACTCGCCGGCCGGGAATCCTTGAACACAGACCAGGCGCTGATCGGGTGCTCGGTGCACACCATCGAGGAGTCCCCACCGGGTACACACTGTTCTGGCAGCTCTGTGGCACCTGCGATTGTCAGGTAATTACGAAGGAGGTATCCGTTCGTAGAGGTCAGGTCGTCGCTACGCGTCGCCGCGTCTTCCTCGTTGGGTTTCGTCTGAAGGGTGTAGGACACCCTGGCAGTGGCGCGCGGAGCTACGCTTCCGCTGATCGAGATCTGCTTGTCGGTCGCGTTCCAGGTGACCTCCAGCCCACCCTCGACCGTGAAAGCGGGCTTGTCGACGATCTCCCCTGCCGCATTCACGAAGTCCGCGTCATCGAGGGCGTCGCTGAGATGGTCCACGTGGTCGACCGCAGCCCCACTGGTACCCGTCGAGTTGTCGAAGTCCAGCGTGTAGCTAACCCGTGCACCGGGATTCAACTGGGTACGCGACGGAGGATCGGCGATCTTTCCGACCTGCAACCTGTCCCGGAGGGTCACGTTGGTGAACCTGCAGAGAATATCCGCGCCGGGTTTGATCTCGGCGTACGCCCCGGTCAACCCCAGACTCAGGCTCGTGCCCTCGCCGGAAGCGAACGCGACACCGAGATTCCCCGAACCATCCAGGGCATAACACTTCCACGACGTCTGGTAGTGGGAAGAATCGGCATTGACGAAGGATTCGGTTGCAGTGAAGGTGCCGGCGAGGGAGGCCGCGAAAGGACCGATCTGTTCACGCTGAATGCCGCTCTGATTGCCACTGGTGGTGGCACTGGAGAACTCCTGCGCAGCAGCTGCACCTTCCTTACTGCTGGCCGTTAATGTGAATTGATCATCAGCATCATATCGGTCACCGACGAGTTCTTTCTGAACGGTGATGGTCGCGGGTGTAGCACAGCTGGCGAGATCCACCGCGCTTCCAGTCATGGAGACAGGCCTGCTCGTTCTGGAGTTCAGGCTCGGCATCTCCACGATTCGGTGTTCTGATCCGATCTGGATAATGCCGCGACCGCTTGCCGTGTAAGCTACGCCGTTGATGGAACCGTAGTTCAATCTGGTGGCGTTTGAGTTTCCTGTGATCGTGGGGACTTCAGGCAGGGTGTGTGCACTCGGCATCGCCTGAAAATCCTTGACCTGCACCGAACCAGACGCCTGAACTCCCGACTGAGAGACGATGAACTGGATGTTGTTCTGGGCGTCGAAGGCGAAGTCACCGTTGAACTGGGTCAGATTTGACGGGCGCGGCACGTCGACATGGGTGACCTCACCGGTGCGTTCTCCGTTGCCGTGCGAATAGCGGTAGAGGTGGAAACGAACTCCCTCCCCCTGGAGGGGTGAGTTAGCGGGCTTATCAGACAGGTAGGCGAAATAGAACTCTTCACGCCCCTGATAGATGGTCGCATCGCCACCCACAACTGTGCCCGTGGTGGGTGAAAGAAGATCCATGTTGAACACAGGGTACGGATGCCCCGATGAGGGATCGTAACGGTAGATCGACGTATTTCTCGCCTTTGCGATATCCGCATCACTGGTGGGGATCGTACGAAGCTGACCTGTGAAGTAGAAGATACCTGTAGGGGTGACACCAAGAGCATTGGACGCTTGTTGGCCGAGCATAGTGTAGGTCGAGCTCACATTTGTGGCCGAAGCGTTCAGAGCCCTCTCATCTTCAGAGTAGGAATTCTGCAGGATCCGAGTCTGAGTATCCAACGGGCGTGCCAGGGAAAAGTATGTGTTTGATGACTCGCATACGCCCGACCTGGTTATCCGGGTGTCCACCTTCAGGTTCGGGCCCGGCTGGTTCTGTCGGATACTCTGGGTCGTCGATGTCCTCCAGGAATATCCCGAAATGGAGCCCACCGGCAGCAAGGAATAGGTGGCGGTGGTGGTGACCTCCTGCGTTGTCTGGATCAAGCCTTCCGAGTCGAGACCCCGCAGGGTGTCCACCTGGAAGGAGCCCGGTGCAGGGTCCTGATCCATGGATTCCGGATGGCAGGGGGCGACCGTGCAGTCCGTCACAAAATACTGAGTGTTGTGACCGTTTACGCGGACGGTTGCTCCGCCGACCGGCGCATTTGCCGCATCAGAGACCGTCCAGGAAAGCACATTCGCCTGCTTGAGAGTGAAAGCACCGAAGTCATAAACTTCCTGGGATGTCCACGAGCCTGGAATCTCCAGCGTGGAATTGGGAGCCTCCCATGCGTACCCGACCGGTGAGTCAGACGGCTTGATGCGGTACCTCTCGGACGAGGACACAGGTTGCGTTTTAAAACCGTCAACGCTGCCCCACCTCATGGTGGACACCTTGAATGCACCCGGAGCAGGATCCTGATCCATTGATGTTGGGGCGCAGGGCGCTGCGACGCAGTCCTGAACCTGCACTGAATTAGCGGCGACGTTCTGCCTGTTGAGGGGTCCTTCCAGAGTTACGACTGCCCCACCGGTCTGAACTCCTCCGTGTGTCACCCGCCAGGTTACGCTGGGCAGATCGCGAACGGCGAGGTCGGGAAACTGGTAGCCAGGGGCGTTTTGGGGCCAGGTGCTATTCGATACGGAGTTTCCATTTGCTGGTATCTGCGTCCAGGTAATCGGGCTCGCCCAATCCTTGCCCGCCGGCAAGCCGGTGGGGTTCGGCTGGATGGCGTACACACTGCCGCGGTTAACAGCAGAGTTGGAACTGGTAGAGAGATGAGTGATGGCGAAGTAACCGGGGCGGGGGTCCTTATCGAGGGTGTCCTCACATCCGTTGCTGTCGGACACACAGTCCTTCACCGAAGTGGTGAACTCCCAGTACACAAATATGAGAAATGAAGACCGAGGACCACGCACATCAACAGTGGCGCCTCCGACGTGGACGCCGTTCTGCTTTACCTCCCATTTCAGGTGCGGCTCGGTGAAGGTGGGTTCAGACAGGATCCCCATGCCGGCATCAAGCGTCGTCATCAGGGAATTCATGCCAGGCATCTCGAGTCCAGCGTCGACTTCCGGAGATCCGATCATATGATCGGCAAGCTCCCCGGCATCGTTTTCATCCATGGGCATTTCCTCAACCGGGACCACCCCCTCCTCATCCAGGGGAGAATTGTCCAGGTTTAGAGCCGTGCCAGAATCAGCGGGAAGATCCTGGAGGTTGTCGACCGTAGCAACAGCAGCCTGATCGGATACCACCGATGGGACTGCACCTGTCGCGAAGGCGGTCATAATAAGCATGAGCATGGCAGAAACCATGACGGAGAATGCTCTAATGAGCCTTCTCAATCCAGGTGATTGCCGTGTCATTCCTAGTTCCTCCGAATTATCAAAATTGCTTAACCCTTCTATTTCGGAACGATAACACTTCAAATTTGGGTAAAACAAACAGAAACTAAATACGAACTTCTTATATAAATTTCAGAAAATCTGCCCTTTTCCGATTTTTCTCAGGTTTCACTCCATGTGGTAGGGCCACATTTGGTATTACGACATAAAAATGGTCTAGCTGGTAATTTGGCAAACTATTCAAAATTTATTAATGGATTATGCATAAGCGACAAAGCTATTTCACCGCCTAAATAGACAGGAAAATCCTATGTTTCGATGTCGCGATACATTAGTAGATTCTTATTGGACTGATTGGCACTGATTATCCGCTGCTGCCCGGGATTTCCGGCCAGATCCCCCCGTTGCACATGAGGGAAAACCTAAAACGTTATATGCAACAGCATGAAAGGTTATAACCTCTCAACTCCGGCAAATTCGCCCTTTTTCGGAGCATGACCAATTGTTTTCACGCCCATCCTGCATCCATCAATACTGAGAAGGTCAGCAAAACAAAACAGTGGCCTAACGCAATACGGCCAAATTTATGTGGAGAGAATCACACCTGACTCCTCTCCTGGCCCGCGGAAGAATTACCCCCGATCTGACCGTTTTTCACCCCCGCGACCATCCTGCCCCTAGTGCCAGAACAGACAGAAACACAGATAACCCCCATCCACTGATGTGGATGGGGGTTAATTGGTGGGCCCTCCGGGGCTCGAACCCGGGACCTGCGGATTAAAAGTCCGTAGCTCTACCAACTGAGCTAAAGGCCCAACTCTGCACATATTAGTTCATGAGTTTTACAGATGGAAAATGACCCCCCGAAAATCCCACCACATCAGCGTTCCACGCGCACCCGCATGCCGGTTTCGGAGCGGGTGAGCATCTGTGTCCAGGGGAAACGGGTATCAGCCGGATCCGTGGAGAGCACCACACCGGGCCGGCATAAAGCCTCCACCATGGCTGTGAGCGCGGCCATGGCGATCTTCTCGCCCGGGCAGCGGTGACCGGTGTACACCCCGGCTCCGCCCTGGGGCACGAAGCTGGTGAGCCTCTCATAGTCCTCCTGGGTGCCCAGGTCCTCCCGGGACAGGAAACGCTCCGGTTGAAACGCACTCGGGTTCTCCCACTCATTGGGGTCGGTGTTGGTGCCGTAGATGTCGATGATCACGCGTTCACCCTCATGCACGGGGCAGCCCTGGATTTCGGTGTCGGTGGTGGCGATGGCCGGCAGCATGGGCACAAACGGATAGACGCGGCGGACCTCCTGGGCGAAGGCGAAGGCCACGGGCTGTCCTCCCTCGCGGATCTTCTCCACCCACTCGGGGTGCTCGACCAGGGCGCTGCCGGCGAAGGAGGCGAACAGTGATACTGCCACGGTGGGACGGGTGAGGTTCTGTAATTCGATGCCGGCGATGGAGGCGTCGACAAGCTCCCCGTCCGGACCGACCAACCGGGACATGGCCTCCAGGGCGCTACCCGGCGCCACGTGCCGCTCCCCGGCGCGCGCCTGCCTGATGAGCTTCAAGGCCCACCTGTTCAACCGCGCCCGGTTGATCCAGCCCAGGGCGTGCCCTTTGAGGGGATGGCCGAACTGATAGACCAGCTCGGCCATCTGATGGGCGCGCCGGCTGGCTTCCTTCTGGCTAAGCTCAATGCCCGCCCAACGGTAGGCCGCACGCCCGAAGGCCAGCGCCGCACCGTCATAGACCGTCCCGGGTTCGCGGGCCCAGTCCTGCACCACACGGTCCACCTCACGGCGGACGAGTGCATCGAACTCGGCGACCTTGTCATCGTCATAGGCGACATCGGCGAGCTGACGTTTGCGCAGACGGTGCTCCTCGCCGTCCAGCGAATGCACCGCACCCTCACCGAACAGGGGGATGCGGATCACCGCGGGCATGGCTCCGTCACGTTTCATCCGGTCATTGTCATAGAACAGCTCCACTCCGGCTGAACCGCGCACGATGGTGACGGGTTTGAACAGCATGCGCGACCGCAGCGGGGTGTTGGCATCGGGTGAGATACCGGCCTTGCGGCGCAGACGGGAGAGAAAAAGGTAGCCGTGGCGCAGCAGGTTGGGGGCCTGTTCGCCGGGGGCAAAGGGGCAGGAGGATGTCTGAGTCATCGGTGGGACCTCTTCCAAAGGTGGTGTGGTCAGTTGGTTCCTTCTGCCAGCCCATCATCCCGAAAAATCCCAATCCCCGTCGGCTCCCCACCCATGACCACCTATTCCCGGAGCCGGGAGGAATGAAAAAAGCCGCCCCGAGGGGCGGCTTCATCCAACAGTTGAGGAACTAGACCATCTGGTCCTGGTTCTTCATGGAACCGTTCTTGGCCAGGTTGCGGTGGAAGTCGAACGCGGTGGCCAGGTCATGCGGGGTCTGCATGAACTTGTTGTCGCCGGAGGTGGCGCGGGCGTAGTACTCCTCCAGCAGCGGACGGTAATCCGGGTGAGCCAGGGCGATCATCTTCTCCACACGCTGGCGTGGTGCCAGGCCGCGCAGGTCGGCATAACCGTACTCGGAGATGACAACCATGACGTCATGCTCGGTGTGGTCGATGTGGGAGGCGAATGGAACGATCGCGGAAATCGCACCACCCTTGGCCTCGGACGGGGTGATGAAGGAGGAGATGTAGGCGTTGCGGGTGAAGTCACCGGAACCACCGATGCCGTTCATCACGCGGGAGCCGGAGACGTTGGTGGAGTTGACGTTGCCGTAGATGTCAGCCTCGATCAGACCGTTGGTGGCGATCAGCCCGACACGGCGGATGACCTCCGGGTGGTTGGAGATCTGCTGCGGGCGCAGGATGATGGACTCGCGGTAACGCTTGGCCTCGTTGTTCATCTTCTCCGCGTACTCAGGGGACAGGGAGAAGGAGGTGGCGGAGGCAACGGTCATCTTGCCGGCGTCGATGAGGTCGACCATGCCGTCCTGGATGACCTCGGTGTAGGCCTGGATGTTCTCGAACTTGGAATCCAGCAGGCCAGCCATCACGGCGTTGGGGACGTTGCCCACACCGGACTGCATGACATAACCGTCGTAGGACAGACGGCCTGCGCGGACCTCACCCTCGAGGAAGTCGAGGAAGTTGCCGGCGATCTTCTGGGAGACCTCGTCGACGGGCTTGAACGGTGCGTTGCGGTCCGGGGTGTTGGTCTCCACCACGGCGACGACCTTGTCGGTGTCGATCTCGATGTAGGGGGCACCGATGCGGTCGCCGGCCTTGTTGATCGGGATGGCGATGCGGTTCGGCAGCTTCGGCATGGACCAGATGTCGTGCATGCCCTCAAGATCGGCGGACTGCCAGGAGTTGACCTCGATGATGATCTTCTCGGCTGCGTTGAGGTACTCAACGTTGTTGCCGACGGAGGAGGACGGGATGATGTGGCCCTCCTCGGTGATGCGGGTGGCCTCGACGATGGCGACGTTCAGCTTGCCGAAGAAGCCGTTCTCCACGTACTGGCCGGAGTGGGAGAGGTGGATGTCCGAGTAGAACATCTTGCCCTCGTTGATCTTGTTACGCATGATCGGGTCGGATGCGTAGGGCATGCGGAAGTTGACGGCGTCGGCCTCGGCCAGGACACCATCGCAGTCGGGGGCGGTGGATGCGCCGGTGAACAGATCAATCGCGTACTCGGAGCCTGCTGCGTGTGCTTCCTTCGCACGGTTGGCGATGGCGGTGGGCAGGGCCTTGGGGTAGCCCGCACCGGTGAAGCCGGACATACCGACCTTGTCACCGGCGTTGACGAACTGGGCTGCCTCATCGGCAGACATGACCTTGGAACGCAGCTTCTCCGAAGCAATGCGATCTGACATTGGTTACCTCCTCAGGTAGCCGGGGACACCGGCGGACAATCGTATGCGGCACATATGAAACCCTCCGCTTAGCAAAAGGAAGCTGAACCTGCTGCCAAATCACTACCGCGGAGGTTTTATGACGTACCCCACTTTATGATGTTGTGCCCCTAAGGATAAACCATCACATCATCAAATGTCCGAATTTGGGGTGTGATCTGCGCGGATCGGGACGAATTCACACCCCCTCCTTGACATGGGCCCCACCCTGACGATCCCCGCGCAGGAGGGGGACCACCTGAAATTAATGCTGTGCTCACCCGATCCGCTGCCGATATTTTGCCCCCACCGGGTGAGATAGGACAATAGAGGGTGTGACTCTGAAGATCGGACCCTTTGACCTCGCCTCCCCTGTAATCCTGGCACCCATGGCCGGGGTCACCAACGTGGCATTCCGCACCCTGTGCCGTGAGCAGGAGATGCAGCGCACCGGGACGATCTCCGGGTTGTATGTCTGCGAGATGGTCACGGCGCGTGCCCTGGTGGAGCGAAATGAGAAGACCCTCCACATGACCACCTTCGCCCCGGATGAGAATCCACGCAGCCTGCAGCTGTACACGGTGGACCCGCAGTACACCTATGAGGCCGCGAAGATGATCGTGGACGAGAATCTGGCCGATCACATCGACATGAACTTCGGCTGCCCGGTGCCCAAGGTGACCCGCCGTGGTGGCGGTTCGGCGATCCCCTACAAGCGTCGCCTGTTCGAGAACATCGTCTCCGCGGCTGTGCGTGCCACCGAGGGCACCGACATCCCCGTCACCGTGAAGTTCCGCGTGGGCATTGACGACGAACACCACACCCACCTCGACGCCGGCCGCATCGCGGTGGATGCCGGCGCGAAGTCCGTGGCGCTGCATGCCCGCACCGCGGCGCAGCGGTACTCCGGCCAGGCAGACTGGAATGAGATCGCCCGCCTCAAGGAACACCTGGCCGACACCGGGGTACCGGTGCTGGGCAACGGGGATATCTTCGCAGCCGAGGATGCCACCCGGATGATGGAGCAGACCGGGTGCGACGGCGTCGTGGTTGGCCGCGGCTGCCTCGGCCGCCCGTGGCTGTTTGCCGAACTGTCCGCCGCCGTGCGCGGGGAGCCCATCCCCGAGGAACCCACCCTCGGTGAGGTGACCCGGATCATCCTGCGCCACGCCGAACTGCTCATGCAGCACGACGGTGAGCTCAAGGGCATCCGTGATCTGCGCAAACATATGGGTTGGTACCTCCGGGGCTTCCCCGTCGGGGGCGAGTTCCGCGCCAACCTGGCCCGGGTGTCCACCTATGCCGAGCTGGGGGAGCTCCTGGCACCGTGGGGCACGTCCACCGCGCGGGCCGAGGATGCCGACGGTGCCCGGGGACGCAAGGGGTCCTCGGCCAAGGTGGCGCTTCCCGACGGTTGGCTCGACGACCCGGAGGACGACACCGTTCCGGTCGGCGCGGAGATGGAGAACTCCGGCGGCTAACAGTTCCGGACTAGACCTTTTTATCGGGGAGTCCTGCGGTTTCGGCCCCAAAAGCCTATAGTTGTGCCCATGCGTATGGCATACCGGCAGCAACTCGACCAGTTCGCACACGATCTCATCATCCTGTGCGATCTCACCAAGGACACCATGACCAAGGCCACGGACGCCCTGGTCAATACCTCCCTGGCCTCGGCTGAGGCAGCCCTGTCCAATGCCGAGCAGCTGGAGGAGGTCCGCCTGCGCTGTGAGGTGCAGGCCGTGGAACTCCTCGCCCTGGAAACCCCGGTCGCCCGCGACCTTCGACAGGTGGTCTCCTCCATCTATATCGTGGAGGACTTCAGCCGCATGGGTGCACTGGGCATGCACGTGGCAAGCGCAGCCCGCCGCCGCCACCCGGATCCGGTGGTCCCCGAGGACCTGCAAGGTTTCGTGAGAGAACTCGGCCGCCTGGTCACCAACATGTCCGACAAGATCCGCGAGGTCCTCATCACACCGGATGCGGACATCGCCCTGGCACTGTCTTCGGATGATGATGCCGTGGATGATCTCCACCACCACATCATGGGCCTGCTCACCATCCGGGAGTGGCCCTACTCCACCCGCGAGGCGGTGGACATGGCCCTGCTGTCGCGCTTTTATGAGCGCTACGCCGACCACACCGTCAACGTGGCAGCCCGCGTGGTGTACCTCTCCAGTGGTCTGCAGCCGGAGGAATACATCCGCAAACGCAAGCAGGAGGAGATCGAGGCCGACGTAGAGCGCCGCTGGGTTGAGCTGGAGAAACAGTTCCGCAGTGGGAAGAACCCCCTGGACTAACGCGGTGTCAGCCTCACCGGCACGGAAATGTAGCCACCCAGCGGGTAGGTGGCACGCTCCGGCTCACCGTCGGGGGTGACCAGGTGGGCGTCGACAAGCGCACGGACAAAACTCCGCAGCTCCGCCATGGACAGGTCCCGGCCCGGGCATTCGTGGGTCCCGGTTCCCCACACGAGGTTCGCCGCGAGATTGTGCGGATTGAAGGCATCGGGGTCGCCGAAGACGCGCTCATCGCGGTTGGCGGAGGTCCAGTTGATGTTGACCTGCTCCCCTGCCCCGATCTGCTGGCCGCCGAGTGTCACCGGGCAGGTGGTGATGCGGCGGTTGGTGACGAAGGGGCTGTCGATGCGTAGGAATTCATCGATGATCGCCTCCAGCTCCCGGTCTGATGCGCCACTGCGGATACGGTCCTGGATGGCCCGGTTGTGCGCGAGCGCCTGCACCACCACCCCGATGCACAACGCCATGGAACTTAGGTCCCCGCCGGTCCAGTTGCGCAGGATGGACACGATCTCCTCGAATTCGAGTGCGCGACCCAGTGATTCATCACGCACCAGGCTGGCGGTGACATCCGTGATGGAGGCATCGCTCAGACGTGGTTCCACCACCTCGCGGATGATGGTGTCGAAATCAGCGGCGACCGCCGCCAGCCGGGCATCATCCCCGGAACGGGAGGCCTTGGCGTTGCTGCGCACCCACTCCACGAGCCGGGGTTCGAGTTCCCGAGGCCAACCCAGCCAGGCGGTCATCGCCCGCACGGCGAAGGTGATGCCGAGCTCCACCGCGTCCTGCTTGTCGACGCCTTCTGTCTCCGCCACCACCTCGTGGGCGATGATCCGGAACGTCGGCTCCAGCTCTGCCACCACAGCCCGGGTGAGGTAGCGGTCGATCAGGGTGCGGAACTCCCAGTGCTCCGCGCCGTCGAGTCCGTTGGGCAGTTGGAGGAATCGGGAGACCGCGGAGGAGAACACGTGTGGATTACTGGCCACCGCACGGGCTTCAGAATGCCCCAGGACCGTCCAAGTGCCGTCGATGCGTTGCACAGCCCCCTGGGGACGCTTCTGGTCGGTTACAACCCGTGGATCTGAGCCCTGCAGCATGTACGTTCCTCCCTTGATGTACCCGCAGTTTACCGGCCCCAATGAAAAACCGCCGTGCAATAGTGCACGGCGGTTTTGTGGTTCTGGATTATCCGAAGCGACCGGAGATGTAGTCCTCGGTTTCCTTGTTGTCAGGATTCTCGAAGATCTTCTTGGTTGGTCCGAGCTCTACGAGGCGCCCCGGCTTGCCGGTGGCCTCCAGGGAGTAGAAGGCGGTCTGATCGGACACACGTGCAGCCTGCTGCATGTTGTGGGTCACGATCACGATGGTGAATTCCTCCTTCAGCTCGTGGATGAGGTCCTCCACGGCCAGGGTGGAAATCGGGTCGAGGGCGGAGCAGGGCTCATCCATGAGGAGCACCTCCGGCTTGACCGCGATGGCACGGGCAATGCACAGACGCTGCTGCTGACCACCGGAGAGGCCACCGCCCGGCTTGTCCAGACGGTCCTTGACCTCCTCCCACAGGTTGGCACCACGCAGGGACTGCTCAGCAACCTCCTTGAGCTTCTTCTTGTTCTTCTCACCGGAGAGCCGCAGGCCCGCGACCACATTGTCCTCGATGGACATGGTCGGGAAGGGGTTGGCCTTCTGGAAGACCATGCCGATGGTGTTGCGCACGGCTACCGGATCGATCTTCGGGCCGTAGATGTTCTCGCCGTCGAGCAGGATCTCACCTTCGACGTAGGCACCTGGGATGACCTCATGCATCCGGTTGATGGAACGCAGCACGGTGGACTTGCCACAACCGGATGGGCCGATGAAGGCGGTGACCGAACGTGCGGGAACCTCGAGGTTCACGTTCTGGACGGCGTGGAAATCGCCGTAGTAGATGTTGACATCATTGAGCTTGAGCTTCGACATCGCTGGGTTTCTCCTGAAGGGGGTGTTGCGTGAAAAGTGTGGGGTTACTGCTTGACCGAGAACTTGGCCGAGATCAGTCGGGCGCCGATGTTGAGGGCGAGAATGATCAGGACCAGGGTGAGGGCTGCGCCCCACAGCTTGTCCAGGGTGGCCGGCGCGGTACCGGCTTTGTACATGTCCAGCATCATCAGTGGAAGCGAGGACTGCGGGCCGGTGGTGGGGTCCCAGTTGGTGGCCTGCGTGGAACCGACGAGCACCAGAACCGGGGCGGATTCACCCATGATGCGGGCGATGGCCAGCATGACACCGGTGACGATGCCGGACAGTGCGGTCGGCAGCACGATCTTGGCGATGGTCTTCCACTTCGGCACGCCCAGTGCATAGGATGCCTCGCGCAGGTCGTGGGGAACGACGCGCAGCATCTCCTCGGTGTTTCGGATGATCACCGGCACCATGAGGATGACCAGGGACAGTGACACGGCGAGACCAGAACGGTCGAAACCGAAGAGCACGATCCACATGGAGTAGATGAACAGCGCGGCGACGATGGAGGGCACACCGGTGAGGATGTCCACCATGAAGGTGGTGATGCGGCCGAGGCGGTTGCCGTTGGCGTACTCAACCAGGTAGATCGCGGTGAAGATACCGATCGGGATGGACACGACCGAGGTGATCACGGCCTGAACCATGGTGCCGATGATGGCGTGTGCCGCACCGCCACCGGGCAGCTGGAGCAGGATGCCCTGCTGGGAGGTGGTCCACCAGTCGACGGTGAGGATCGGGCCCAGGCCACGGGAGATCACGGTCCAGAGGACCCAGACCAGGGGGATGGCCGCGATGAACATGGCCCCGTAGATCAGGACGGCTGCGAAACCGTCGACAGCCTTGCGTCGACCGGAGATGTCCGTGAAGGCGGAGCTGTTCTTCAGCTGCTCATCCATGCGCGGGGTGCTGATTGCGGAAACGTTGTTAGTCATAATGTGTGAAAACCCTCTACTTTCCGCTGTTCACGATGCCACGTGCGGCGGCGTTGACGATGAAGGTCAGGAGGAACAGGACCAGACCAGCGGCGATGTAGGCGCCAGCGCGGGTGTCGTCGTTGAATTCCGCTGCGGCGTTGGCGATGGCGGTGGCGAAGGTGGTGCCACCGTCGAAGAGTGAGAAACGGAAGGCCGAGGAGGGGGAGACAACCATGTACAGCGCCATGGTCTCACCGAGTGCACGGCCGAGGCCCAGCATGGCTCCGGAGACATAACCCGACAGTCCGAATGGCAGCACGGTCATGCGCACGACCTCCCAGCGGGTGGCACCGAGGGCGAGTGCCGCCTCAACATGCCCCTTGGGGGTCTGGACGAACACCTCCCGGGCGGTCGCGGCGATGATCGGCAGGATCATGACGGCGAGGACGATACCACCGGTGAGCATGTTGCGGCCGGTGGCGAAGGCCGGGGAGTTGGAGTAGGTGGTGAACAGGAAGAATCCGCCGGCCCAGCTCTCCAGCCAGATGTAGAAGTTGCTCAGGGCGGGGCCGAGCACCTGCCAGCCCCAGAGTCCGTAGACGATGGAGGGGACAGCTGCGAGCATGTCCACCGTGTAGCCCAATGGCTTGACCAGACGCTTGGGTGCGTAGTTGGAGAGGAAGATGGCGATACCGAGAGCGATCGGCATGGCGATCAGGAGGGCAATCACCGAGATGAGCATGGTGGCTGCCAGAAGATTCGGGATACCGAACTCCATTGCCTGGGTATCTGCGGTGTCCCAAGCGCCGGTGTAGGTGAAGAAGCCGATGAGCCCACCAACGTTGTTGTTGAGGGCTGGGATGGCGCGCCAGATGAGGAACGCACCGATGGCCGCGATAATGACCGTGATGATCGCCGCAGAGGCGGTGGACAGAAACTCGAAGATACGGTCTCCGGGGCGTTTCACATTCCCGGATTCCTGCGCCGCAATGGGCTTGGGATTCTCAGGCTGTGCAGTGTTGCCGATGGTTGCTACCGGGTGGGTCTGAGCCTGGATCGGATCCAGCTCATTCGCCTCGGTGGCTGACTCATTTCGGGCCATGATGGGTGTAATTCCTTAACTGACGAATAGTCGCTTCAAACATGCGAGTGTTCCCACCGGGCACCTTCTCCCAACCTGAAGGTCAGGGGAGGGTGCCCGGGGGAACAGGGTGTGGGGTTACCTCCGGGCAACCCCACGGTCGGGGCAGTTGTTACTGGATTGCCGCGACTGCTTCGACCAGGCGGTCGTAGTGGGTGCCGGTGACCGGGATGTAGCCGAGAGCCTCGAGGTTCTCATCCTGGGAGTCGAGTGCGACGGTCAGGAAGTCCTTGATCTGGTCGCGGGTGGTGTCGTCGTAGCCGGCGGAGCAGACGATCTCGTAGGTGGTGAGGATCAGCGGGTAGGAACCTGCATCGTCCGCGGCGAAGAGTGCCTCGGTGTCAACGACCATGTTGTTGCCCTCGGTGAGGAACTCCAGGTTGTCCAGTGCCACACCGACGGACTCGGCGTTGAGCTCAACCGGGCCGTTGCCGAAGTCGAGGTTGGCGATGCCCAGGCCCTGCTGCTGTGCGAAGCCAGCCTCAACGTAGGTGATGCCACCCTCGATTGCGGTGACCTGGGATGCAACACCGTTGGAGCCGTTGGCGCCCTCACCGACGGTCGCCGGGAAGACCTGGCCGGTGGTCTCCCACAGGTCAGGCTCAGCGGCGGTCAGGAACTTCTGGAAGTTGTCGGTGGTGCCGGACTCATCGGAGCGGTAGACAACGGAGATGTCGGTGTCGGGGAGGTCAACGCCCTCGTTCTCAGCGGCGATGGCGTCATCATTCCACTTGGTGATCTCACCCTTGAAGATGTTTGCCACGGTGGCGGTGGACAGGTTCAGGTCCTCCACGCCGGGCAGGTTGTAGGCGATGGCGACCGGGCCGATAACGAAGGGCAGGTGCCATGCCTCGTTGCCATCGCAACGGTCCATGGCCTCCGCGGCCTGCGCATCATCCATCGGGGAGTCGGAACCGCCGAAGGCGACCTGGCCACCGACGAAGTTCTTACGTCCGGAGCCTGAGCCGGATGCGGTGTAGGCGAGGGAGGCACCGTCAACAGCCTCGGAGTACTGGACGCCGAAGTAGTCCATGGCGGACTGCTGGGAGGAAGCACCCTCGCCGACGAGCTGACCGGAGGTACCGGTCAGTCCCTCAGCGGAGGCCGCTCCGGTGGTCTCGGCGGTGGTGCCGGTGGTGTCGGTCTCTTCGGAGTCGCCACAGGCAACGAGGGCGAAGGAGCTGACGGCCACGGCGCCAACGAGGGCAGCAGAACGCTTGAAGATGAGGTTCACAGGGAAGCCTTTCCGGTGTTGTTATACATCGTCAGAGCAACCCCGGACTGTTTCTCTGGGCCAGTTCCGGCCCATGGGTTGCTCACGGACTAAGAACCTATGGGGCGGAAATGACCAACTAAGGCCGATCTGGTTAACGGAGAATGAACTTAAGGATATCTTTAAACGAATTCACTACCTTGTCAGTTCTCACCGCCCCCAAAACGCGACGCATGTCACTAAATTGGAATAGTTTTGGGGATTTGACCTCCCCCAGCTCCCCCATTTCAGGGGAGGGTCGCGTCGCTCCCCCACTCTCCTCACACTGTTTTCACCTATTTTTCATAGACAACATGGCGTTCCGCCACGGTGAATCCCAGTTTTTCATAGGCAGCTACCGCGGAATCATTGTCCGCCTCCACGTAGAGAATGACCCGGCGCGCCCCACCGTTGACCATGTGCCGCAGTCCGAGGCGGACGAGGGGATCGCCGAGCCCCTTCCCACGGTAGGCCTCGGCAAGCCCCACCACATAGATCTCCTGCAGTTCATCGGAGTGTTTCTTCACCCAGTGGAATCCGACGAGTTCATCGCCGTCCCAGAGGAAGAGGACATCGGTTTCCCTGAACCAGGTGGCGCTCTGGGCGCGGGTCAGGCGGTTGCGGTCCCACCCGCCCTGTTCGGGGTGCCAGTGGAAGGCCTCATTGTTGGCCTTGAGCCATTTCCCCTCCACCTCATCCCGGGTTCCGGGGGCGGTTTTCAGTGAACTGTTGGTGATCCCCGCGGGATTGTCATACACGGCTGCCTCGCGCAGGGCGTCCCCTTCGACTGCCATGACGAGGAGTTCACGCGTTTTGTTCAGCCCCAGGGAGGACGCAAGGGCCTGGGCCGGGGGGAGGTCCCCGTGGGCCCAGACACCGTCGGTGGGGAGGGCGTCGATAAGCTCCCTGCCGATCCCCTGGCGACGGTGCGCCGGGTGGACAGCCAGCTCACTGGTCTCTCCGTCCGTCGCACCGAGGCCGATGATCCGCCCGTCGACGGACACCGTGTAATGGGTGTGCCCGAGGCCGGGTTCTGCCAGACCGCGCACGAACTGCTCGGAGAGCGCCTCGACGCCGTCGATGGCCCTGACCTCCTTGAGCATGATCATGGCCTGTTCGCGGAGGTCGCGGTGATTATAGAGGTGGGTGGTGGTGACTTTTGTGTTCATGGGCCCAAGCGTAGCCATTCACTTCACTCTTTGGTGGGCCTGTGCGGTAAAGATAGAGGGGTGCAGAAGCAGGTAGGCAGGACCATCAGGATCATCGTCATCATCGTCATCGTGGGTGCGGTGTTCTGGCTTGTTGATTCGGCCATCGCCGCCCGCGCGGAACGCACCATCTCCCGCGCGGTCGCGGAGTCAGCCGACCTTGAGGTCGAACCTGCCGTCTACGCGGGCAGTGGCCTGTACACACTTGCCCTGGTCACAGGGGAACTCGATCACGTCAGCGTGAACATGTTGGATGTGCCGGTTCCGGGCATCGGCGTGGTCAATGCCCGCACCGAGGTGCAGGAGGTGGCGGTGTCCCCGGCGCAGGTGTTCTCCGGTGATCTTGAGGGCGCGCGTGCCGAGACATTCACCCGCACGCTGCGCATGGATGGTGTGGCGCTGGGCTCCCAGCTGGATATGACGGACCTGGACATCGCCCACCCGACGGATATCTCACCATCCGGCGGCACCGCCAGCGAGGCCGTGCTCACCGGCACCCCGCCCGGGCATGAGGACCCCGTGAGCGTGGTGGTGACGCTGCGGTTGGTCGGGTCCGAGTTCCAGATGGTCCCCGTCGAGCTTGTCGACGCCTCCCAGCCCAACCTCACACTCGACGATGTGGAATCAGCGTTCTCCTGGCGCATCGATACCCGCACACTCCCCCTGGCTGACCGCGCCATGGCCGTCTACCTCTCCGGAGGGTCCATCCATTTCCAGTCCCAGGCCCGCAATGTGGAGATCACCATGCGGGAGCTCTCCCCCCTGGCCGCACCGGAGGCCGACAGCGCAGGCTAGGCTCCCCTTGTGCGCACCCGCACCGCGTCGCGGACATAGTGGAAGAGGTGACGGTACCACGCCATCGTCGGCGGATTCGGATTGACCTCCGGGGCGAACACCTCGAAGGCATCGGCCACCGCATCGAGGTGCACCTCGCGGTACTCACCGACAAATTCGCCATCGACCTGGAACCGCTGTTTCCTGCTGCAGGTCAGGGTGAGGTGTTCGACGTTGTCGAACTGGATGGTGCGCCGCGCCACCAGTTTCTCGTACCGTTTCCCGTGCCCCACCCCGATCAGGTGCATCAGGGCGGCCACACCCCCGAGCCCGTGCACGCTGGTGACACCGAAGATCCCGAGTCCCATGTCGAAGGAGTTGCGGGGGTTGGTGACCACGGGCAGCGGACCGAAGAAGGTCCACGGGTTGGTGTTGGAGGCAAACAGCATGGGCACATCCACCCGCCGCAGCTGCTCGCCATCAGCGCTGACGGCCTCGACGGTCATGCGTGGCGGGTCCACCTGGGTGGACAACCACGCACGGGTGCTCAGCAGGAGGTACTGGAATGGTGAGGCGGCGAACCCCCGGGACCGGACCCGTTCCATGCGCGCGATCACATCCGCGTCGATGCCGAAGCCGGCGTTCACAGCGAACCAGTGCCCCTCCCGGCCCTTCTCCCTGTCCCGCCCGTGCTCACTCCAGGTGCCCAGCGAGATGGTGCGCCGCAGATCCCCCCTGATCAGATCGATGAGCATCTCGGCGGCGGCATAGGTGTCAGAGGGGTAGCCCAGGGCCCGGGCGAACACATTGGCCGACCCGGTGGGCAGGACAGCCATGGCGGGCACCTCACGCCAGTCGGTGATATCCTCCCCGGCGTTGCCGAGCAGCCCGTTGATCACCTCGTTGACCGTGCCGTCCCCACCGGCGGGGACGATGATATCCGCGTCCGCGCGGGTCATTCCCCTGACCATCTCCTCGGCGTGCCCGCTGTAATGGGTGAACCGGGTCTCCATGGTGAGCCCGTCAATGGCAAGCAGTTTGGGCACCACGCGGCGGAAGAGCTCGGCGGTCTGGGTGGTGGATTGCGGGTTCGCGATCAATAGGAGATGCACGTTGTCCAAGGGTAGTGGGTAAACGCTAGTCTTGACTCCATGAGCGAAAACGAAACCAGCAAGACCGGTGGCAATGCAGGCGTTCCCGGCTCGGGAGCGGACGCGCCATCCCTGTCCGATTCCCCCGCCATCAGTGGGAATGACGCTGTCAACCTGGCGGCCGAACAGGCGAAGAACACCGCCCACCGCAACATCCCCACCCTGGATGATCTGCCCATCCCCGAGGACACCGCGAACCTGCGCCTGGGTCCGAACCTGCACGATGGACTGCTCGCGCTGCTGCCCCTGGTGGGTGTATGGCGCGGTGAGGGCCAGGCTGACACCCCGGAGGGTGGCCAGTACTCCTTCGGTCAACAGATCATCTTCTCCCACGATGGGGAGAACTACCTGTCCTTCGAGTCCCGCGTGTGGAGGTTGGACAGTGAGGGCGGCACCGTCGGCCCGGATCAGCGTGAGACCGGGTTCTGGCGCATCAACCTCCAGGACGAGATCGAATTCGTGTGCGCCCACGCCAGTGGTGTCGTGGAGATCTACTACGGCCAGCCCATCAACGAACGCGCCTGGGAACTGGAGTCCGCGTCCACCATGGTCACCGCCACCGGCCCCGTCACCCTTGGCCCGGGCAAGCGCCTCTACGGTCTGCTGCCCACCAATGAACTCGGCTGGGTGGATGAGCGGCTGGTGGACAAGGAACTGAAGCCACGCATGTCCGCGCAGCTGCACCGCATCATCGGGTAGATCACCCCAGTGCCCCGGTGATCAGCTCCTTGATCGCCACCTCATTGGACGGGCGGGGCATCTTGTGCCCGTCCAGGCGGGTGACACGGGCCGCGATCCTCACAGAGGAGACCAGCCAGACGCTGTCCGCCCCCAGCAGGTCATCGACGGTGAGGTCCTTCTTGGTCTTGCACCGCCAGCCCAGGGTGGCGGCATGCTCGAACAGGGCCGCCTGGGTGGTGCCCGGGAGGATGTCCCCGCCGGGGGCCGGGGTGCGCAGTTTATCCCCCTTGACACTGACCACCGTGGAGGTCGCGCCCTCCAGCACCCGGTCCCCTTCCGTGAAGATGACATCGTCGTAGCCGTGGGCCCGGGCCCACCGCACCGCCGCCATGTTCGCCGCATAGCTCAGCGTCTTGGCCCCCACGGTCAGCCACGGCGCCGGGGTGTCCTCCACCCCGTCAACATCACCACGGGTGACATCCCGGACCCCGGGGAGTCGGGTGTCGATGGTGTATCCACGTGGGCTGGTCATCACCTCCACTCCCCGCTCACGTTCCCTGAGTTTCTCGCGCGACACCGCCTGCACCGTCACCCAGCCGGAGGCCAGGCCGGTGCTCGCCCGACCCCGGCTCAGCGTCCAGGTGCAGGACGCATCCCCCGCGCCGGGGTGCTCATACCAGGATTCTATGGCCATCCGGGTTGCCTTCACCCATGAGTCCATCACGGGGGCGGGCAGTCCCAGCAGTGCGGCGGAGGCCTTGAAACGTTCCGCGTGACGGTCGAGGTTACAGGCCCGCCCCTCCCGGATGAGGATGGTCTCGAAGATGCCATCCCCGCGGGTGACGGCAGCATCATCCCAGAACACCATGGGCAGGTTCGGGTTCTGTTGACGGATTGATCCACCGTAGGGTTCGACGATCATGATCACGGGGGTGGGTTCGGGCATTCGACTGGGTACAGACACCATAATCGCTGATTATGCCTGTTTCCGGGAGGTTCCGCCCACCGGTTGTAACCATTGGCCGGTTTCGCTGACTACCCTTCGAGGGCAGTTTCCGCGTACAGTCGAGTTTGTGGCTAACGAACTCTCCGAGGTCGCGAACGACACCAACCGTGATCAGACTGATCCGCAGCGTTACATCTCCCCCCTGCTGGGTAGGGATGGGGCGGCGGAAGCACAGGATGACGCCGCTGTGGCGGGTACGGAAGGTGTCGCGTGGCATTATGGTTCCCCGCTCGTCGAACAACGCATCTTCGAAACCGGAACCGGTCTGGTTGACCGTTCCAACCGCAAGGTGATCCGAGTCGATGGACCTGATGCCCCCGCGTTCCTCAACAATATTCTGTCCCAGAAGGTCGATGCCGCGGAGGATGGTTTCACCGCCCGCGCACTTGATCTGGATGCGCAGGGTCGTATCCAACACACCATGATGGTCACCGTCGCAGACGGGGTCTTCTACCTCGACACCTCCGCGACGGAATTCGATTCCCTCATCGCCTATCTCCGGAAGATGATCTTCTGGTCCGAGGTCACCGTCGAGGAGGCGGACCTGGCGATCATCACACTGATCGGCCGGGAGATCCCCCTCCCGGAGGTGACCTTCCGGCGCACCGTCGACTGGAACGGCCCAAAGCGTGTCGACGTCGCCGTGCCCCGCGCGTCCTTCGAATCGGGCGTCGACAAGCTCCTGGACGCCGGCGCCGAGCTCACCGGCCTGATGGCCTACTGGGCAGAGCGTGTCAAGGCCCTGGAGCCGGAGACCCCCGACCTGGACGCCAAGACCATCCCCCATGAGATCCCCCACTGGATCGGCCGTGATGAGCACCTGGGGGCCGTCCATCTGACCAAGGGGTGCTACCGCGGGCAGGAAACCGTCGCGCGCGTGGACAACCTCGGTCGTTCCCCACGGGTGATGGTTCTGCTCCACCTGGATGGTTCCGCCCCCGTCGCTCCGGTCACCGGTGCGGAGATCACGTCCGGCACCCGCACGGTGGGTCGGCTGGGCACGGTGATCCATGACTGCGATCTCGGCCCCATCGCCCTCGGACTGGTCAAGCGCAGCGCCCTGGATGCCGATCTCACCATCGGTGACGTGGCGGTCACGGTGGATCCGGATTCCCTCCCCGTCGACGATGGTGAGCAGCGTGGGCGTGCAGCCGTGAACAGGCTCCGCGGCAGGGAATAACCGGGCAGGTGCAACCACGGCGATAACCGCCTTTGAAAAGGCGACTTTCATGATGACGAAAGTCGCCTACTTTGGCGTTCCCACCCCACATTGATGCAGGTCATGGCCATGTTGCAGAAATTTCCGCGTCAACAGGCTATTGTGTCTATCAGGAATACAGTTAATACATCTTGAAAAGCCCATGGGGCGTCCACATTCCCAGGGACGTTCCGCTCACTCCAAGGGGGTCAGGCAATGGGTCGCGGTCGCGCGAAGGCAAAACAGACCAAGGTTGCTCGCCAGTTGAAGTACAGCTCTCCAGAAATGGATCTTGATCAACTGCAGCGGGAGCTGGCACAAGCTCCCCGGCGTTCCTACTCCGATGCCCCTGGTGATGAGGACCAGTACGCAGCTTATGCAAACTGGGATGAGGAAGATGACCAGTACCGTGCCTACGGCACGCGCTGACCTTTTCATCTGCTGATCAGTCCGGCCACCGGCACACATGTCGGTAGCCAATTGATCGACTCATCATTTCATCATCTGGTGGCTTGTGGCCGTTTCAGGGTGTTGCGACACCAGTGAAAGCGGTCTTCTCCCATTCACCACTACCGCCTCAGACGGCGCACGGTTTATCATGGGCACCCTCCTGGAGTCATCCCTTCTGTGTTCCCACTCCAGGATCACGGCTCGTGTTAGACCGCGCGCCGTCTGAGTCGTTTTCCGGACCGGTAGACACAGCTAAAGCCCCGACCGAGGTCGGGGCTTTTCACCACTTCGGAGATCAGTAACCGGGGTGCTCACCGCTGAGGATGACATTGGGTTCGCCGTCCTCACCGTTGCGGACGGTGCCCAGCTCCCAGCAGTCGATGTGGCGGGCGGTGAGCATCGCCAGGGCGCGGTCACGGTCCTTCTCCGCCACGACAGCCACCATGCCGACACCCATGTTGAAGGTCTTCTCCATCTCCTCACGTGGCACCCGGCCCAGGGAGGCGATCGAGCGGAAGATCTGACCCGGGGTCCAGGTGCCGCGGGACATCTCGGCGACGAGGCCCTCAGGGATCACGCGGGACATGTTGCCAGCCAGGCCACCGCCGGTGACATGGCAGAACACATGCACCTCGCATTCGGCGATGAGCGCCAGGCAGTCCTTGGAGTAGATGCGCGTGGGTTCAAGCAGTTCCTCACCGAGGGTGCGACCCAGTTCCTCGATGTGGGAGTCCACGGTCAGGCCCGCGGTGTCGAAGAGGACGTGGCGGGCAAGGGAGTAACCATTGGAGTGCAGACCGGAGGAGGCCATACCGATGATGACATCACCGGCACGCACCCGCTCAGGTCCGAGCAGATCATCAGCCTCGACCACGCCGACGGCGGTGGCGGAGACATCATAGTGGCCCGGTTCCATGACACCGGGGTGTTCGGCGGTCTCCCCGCCGAGGAGCGCCGCACCGGCCTGGATGCAGCCCTCGGCGATGCCGGAGACGATCTCTGCGACATGCTCGGGAACAACCTTGCCGATGGCGATGTAGTCCTGCAGGAACAGCGGCTCGGCGCCACAGCAGACCAGATCATCCACACACATGGCGACCAGGTCGATGCCGATGGTGTCGTGCTTGTCCATCATCTGGGCGACAACGAGCTTGGTGCCCACCCCATCCGAGCCCGCGGCCAGGATGGGTTTCCGGTACTTCCCAAGCTCGAACAGTCCGGCGAAACCGCCGAGGTTGCCGCGGACCTCCGGGCGGGTTGCGCGCTTGGCCAGTGGGGCAAACAGCTCGACGGCACGGTCACCGGCCTCGATGTCCACGCCGGCGGCTGCGTAGGATACGCCTTCAGGGGTGGCACCGTTGCCGGTGTCCAGGTGATCACTCATCGTGTTCTTCGCTTCTCCTGCTTGGGGTTGGATGCAGCCGATCGCTGCTCTACAAAGGGGTGAAAAAGTGGGGAACCCTAGGTCCCGATCTTATCCTGCCTGCCGGCCTGCATCTTGAACACCAGCTCGGCATTGGGGTTGGCCTCGGGCAATCCCATGGGATAGTGCCCGTTGAAACATGCCAGGCACAGTTCCTCCACGGGCTTGGTGGTGGATGCCACCATCCCGTCGATGGAGACATAACCGAGTGAATCAGCGCCGATGGCGGAGCGGACAGCCTCCACCATCTCCTCCTCGTTGTCACTGGTGACCGCATTGGCGATGAGCTCACCGGGGGTGGCGAAGTCAATGCCGTAGAAACACGGCCATTTCACCGGCGGGGAGGCGATGCGCACATGGACCTCGGCGGCCCCGGCCTCACGCAGCATGCGGATCACCGCGCGCTGGGTGTTGCCACGCACAATGGAATCATCGACCACCACGAGGCGTTTTCCTGCGATGACCTCGCGCAGTGGGTTCAGCTTCAGGCGGATGCCCAACTGACGCAGGGTGTCGGACGGCTGGATGAAGGTGCGTCCCACATAGGCGTTCTTCACCATGCCCTGCCCGAAGGGGATGCCGGAGGCCTGGGCGAACCCCACCGCCGCAGGGGTGCCGGAATCAGGTGTCGGGATGACCAGATCACCCTCGGCCGGGGCTTCCCGTGCCAGGGTGCGCCCGATCTCCAGACGGACCTCATTGACGTTGCGTCCCTTGATCACCGAGTCGGGGCGGGCTAGGTAGACATATTCGAAGACGCAGGCCTTGCGGTTGGTCTCTGCAAAACGGGTGGAACGCAGCCCGGATTCATCGATGGCGATGAGCTCACCGGGCTCCACCTCACGCACCAGCGAAGCACCGACGATATCCAGGGCGGAGGTCTCGGAGGCAACCACCCAGCCACGGGCGAGACGTCCGATGGACAGCGGTCGGATGCCGTAGGGGTCACGGGCGGCGTAGAGGGTGTGGCCATCGGTGAAGGTCAGGCAGTAGGCCCCCCTGACCTCGGGGAGGAGCTTCCGGGCGGATTCGAAGAGATCATCACCGTCACCGATGCCGTTGGCCAGCAGCGCGGTCAGCACATCGGTGTCGGAAGGCTTCTGCTGCGGGTCGACGAGGCCGAGTTCGGTCGCCTTCTCGCGCAGCTGCACATGGTTGATGAGGTTGCCGTTGTGACCCAGCGCCACATCGGTGCCGTCCGGGGCCATGCGGAACATCGGCTGGGCGTTCTCCCAGGAGTTGCCGCCCGCGGTGGTGTACCGGGTGTGCCCGATGGCGATGTCCCCCTGCAGGGACTCCAGGATGGGTTCGTCGAAGACCTGGGATACCAGACCGAGGTCTTTGAACACCAGGATCTGTTCGCCGTCCCCTACCGCAATGCCGGCGGCCTCCTGCCCACGGTGCTGCAGGGCAAACAGACCGAAGTAGGTGAGCTTGGCCACCTCTTCACCTGGAGCCCAGACACCGAACACTCCGCATTCCTCCTGCGGGGACTGTTCGTTGTGATCATCGTAGGGGTAGTTCACGACAGAACCGGGGGATGTGTGCTGATCAAGTTGTGCCACATGCATAAATGGTAGTCGGTCAACCTATCAGAAACTAAAACCGTTCAGCAGCCCTACAACGAGATGATGGGCAACCAGGCGGAAATCTCCCCGGCCCTGGTACCCGAGGCCTCGATTCTGCCGTTGGCCAATTCCTCCTCGAAGGTTGTTTTCCCTGTTGCCAGGCGCAACCAGGTCAGGGCATCGGTTTCCACGACATTGGGTGGGGTGCCGCGGGTGTGTCGGGGGCCCTCGATACACTGAACCGCCACAAATGGGGGGACCCTGACCTCCACGCTGTGCCCCGGCGCGTCCTGCGCCAGGGTGCGGGCGGTCAGGCGGGTGGCGTCCGCCAACTGCTTTCTAGCTGGTTTTTCCTGATTATCCGGATCCGCGATCCAGTCGGCTATCGCCTGCACGGCGACACGTGTGTCGTGGGGGTCGATCTTCATGGTCCCCACGTTAGTCCGGCACGTTAAAGTGTCTCTATGTCTGATAACCAAACAACCGCTTCACCACGTTCCCCCGATGTGACACTGCGCTTCCTCGCCGCCCCCACCGATGTCCTCATGGCCGGTAGTCACGGTGTCGGGGGTGGTCGTGTCCTGGAGTGGATCGATAAGGCCGCCTACGCCTGCGCCACCCAGTGGTCCGGAACCTACTGTGTCACCGCGTATGTGGGGCACATCCACTTCACCCGCCCGATCCCCTCGGGGCACATGGTGGAGGTCCGTTCCCGCATCGCCATGACGGGGCGGTCCTCCATGCACATCGTCAACGAGGTTCTCTCCGCGGATCCACGCGACGGTAAGTTCACGCGCGCCTGCGACTGCCTGGTGATCTTCGTGGCCAAGGACACCGCCACCGGTAAAACCCAGGAGGTGCCCACCTTCGTCCCGAAGACCGCGGAGGAGGAGCGTGTGCTGCAGTCCGCGCTCTCCCGCATCGACCTGCGTCGCGCCATCGAGGCGGAGATGGAGAAGCAGACCTATGACGGCCCCTCGGACGCCCCCCGCCTGATCACCCGCTTCCTGGCCAAGCCGACCGATATCAACTGGGGCGGCAAGGTCCACGGTGGCACCGCCATGGAGTGGATCGACGAGGCCGGTGCCGCGTGCACCATGGAGTGGTCGGGCAACCACACCGTCGCCGTCTACGCCGGTGGTATCCGTTTCTACAACCCGATCTCCATCGGTGACCTCATCGAGGTGGATGCCCGCCTGATGAGGACGGACACCCGCTCCATGCAGATGTCCATCCACGTCCGCAGCGGCAACCCCAAGGGCGGGCGTGATCATCTGCGCACCGCGATCCACGCCACCGTCACCTACATCGGCATCGACCTGGATGGCCAGCCACTGCCTGCTCCACAGTTCACCCCGGTCACCCCGGAGGACATCCAGCTGGCGGAGCACGCCAACATCCTGCGTGATCTGCGGGCGGAGTACTCCCCGGTCCCGCTGATCCCGCGTCATTCGATGCCGCGGATCGACTAACCCACCACCACCATCCACACCGCCACCAGGTGAACCACTGCGGCGACGATGGTGGCGGCGTGGAAGTGCTCGTGGTAGCCGATCCACCGGGCCTCACGCCCCGGCCATTTGAAGCCGTAGATCAACGCCCCCAGGCTGTAGATGATGCCGCCGGCGAGCAGAAGCCACACCACGGTGTGGCCCGCCCCCGCCCACAGCTGGGGGATCAGTGGCACAATCAGCCAGCCGAGAGCAAGGTAGACCACCACGGACAGCCACCTCGGGTGGTCGATCCACACCATGTTGAGGATCACGCTGAGGATGGCGCCCACCCAGGCGGTCACCAGCATCCAGGTCGCGAGGTTGGGCGGGAGCACAATCATGCACAGCGGTGTGTAGGTGGCTGCAATGAACACCGCGATCGTGGAGTGGTCGGCCCTCCGCCACCAGGCGACAGTGTGCATGCGCCGCCACTGGCCACGGTGATAGGCCGCGGAGACCGCAAACAGTCCGAACATGCAGAGGGCGTAGATGGTCACGCCGAGGGCCTCCCACCACACCAGCGTCATCCAGGCGTAGGTGGATAGCACCGAACCGGATATCACACTGAGAAAAGCCGCGATCTGGTGGAACAGTCCACGTGCACGCGGGCGGGGGCCACGGTCGAAGACATATCTGGTCAGTTCCAGGATGGGTTCGTCGGATGGCCCACCGTCGTTTGATCTGGGCACGCCCTCGATGGAAGGGTCAGCGTCCATGTAGTCCCTTGCTTCCTCACCGCGGGGTGCGTGTGCTGACATCGTCTTCCTTTCTGCGCGGGGTTTGGTTCACAGCCCTGTCTTCCCAAAATACAGCTAACCGGGTTTCACCATTCAGGGTGAAACCCGGTTAGCGGCGAGTCAGGGGCGATATTACCCGGTGATGTTATTCAACGACGGAGTTCGCTCCCACAGCATGTCCGAATGCCTCGGGCAGGGTGTTGGACCATGCGTCGTGAAGCTCCTCGACGGATACCTCGACGCTGAGGTCGCCACCACGCACGGTGATGACACCGGAGTCGTTGGTGACACCGAGCCTGGTCACCGGGACACCGAGCTCCTGAGCGCGCGCAACCAGTTCATCACCACGGGTGGTGGCCACGACGATGCGGGAGGCGGATTCGGAGAACAGTGCGGTGAACAGGTCCTCATGGACCTGCGTGAGATCCACATCCAGGCCACGGCCGGCGTGGATCGCCAGCTCGGCGAGGGTCTGGCCGAGGCCACCCTCGGAGAGGTCATGGGCTGCGCCAACGAGGTCGGCAGCCGGAACCAGCAGGTCAGCCAGTCGCTGCTCATTGGCCAGGTCGATCTGCGGCGGCAGACCGGACAGGCCCGCGCCGGAGACCTGCTGCCAGATGGATCCACCGAACTCGTCGAGGGTCTCACCCAGCAGGTACAGCTCCTGCTCACCGGCAGGCAGGCGGTTGCCGATGGTCTTTTCCACATCATCCAGGACACCGAGGACACCCACGACCGGGGTCGGGAGGATCGGCTCGTCGCCGGTCTGGTTGTAGAAGGAGACGTTACCGCCGGAGACGGGGATACCCATCTCCTTGGCACCGTCGGCAAGCCCGTGGACGGCCTCCTTGAACTGCCACATGACGCCGGCGTTCTCGGGGGAACCGAAGTTGAGGCAGTTGGTCACGGCGACCGGACGGGCACCGGTGGAGACCACGTTGCGGTAGGCCTCGGCGAGTGCCAGGCGTGCGCCGGTGCGGGGGTCGAGGCGGGTGTACCGGCCGGAGGCGTCGGCGGAGATGGCGACGCCGCGGTTGGTCTCTTCGTCGATACGCAGCACACCGGCGTTGGCATCCTTTGCCTGGACGGTGTTGCCGCGGACGTAGCGGTCGTACTGCTCGGTGATGAACGCGCGGGAGCACAGTGCCGGGGAGGACACGAGCTTGAACCAGGCGTCACGGATACCCTCGGCGGTGTCCGGGCGCTCAAGCCCACCGAGGGTCTGGATCTCATCCTGGTTGGCGGGGCGCTCGACGGGGCGGTTGTACACCGGGCCCTCATCGATGGTGGAGGCCGGTGCGTCGATGACGGTCTGACCGTTGTGGACCACGAGGTAGCGGTCCTTCTCGTCGGTGACCTCACCGATCTCGGCGACGGTGACATCCCACTTGGCACAGATCTGCTTGAACTTCTCCACGTTCTCCGGGGTGACCACGGCGCACATGCGCTCCTGGGACTCGGAGGCGAGGATCTCGGCTGCGGACATCTTCTCGGCGCGCAGGGGCACGGCGTCGAGGTTGACGCGCATGCCACCGTCACCGGCGGCGGCCAGCTCGGAGGTGGCGCACGCAAGGCCACCGCCACCGAGGTCCTGGATACCCACGACCACTCCGGCCTGGTACAGCTCCAGGCAGCATTCGATGAGGACCTTCTCGGCGAAGGGGTCACCGACCTGGACGGCCGGAAGCTTGCGCTCCTCGCCCTCCTCGAAGGAGGCGGAACCCAGGACAGAGACGCCACCGATGCCGTCGAGGCCGGTGCGGGAACCGAACAGCATGACCTTGTTGCCGGCGCCGGAGGCGAAGGCCAACTTCAGGTCATCGACCTTGAGGGTACCCACGGCCAGGGCGTTGACCAGGGGGTTACCGGCGTAGGAATCGTCGAAGACGGTCTCGCCACCGATGTTGGGCAGGCCGAGGCAGTTGCCGTAGTGGGAGATGCCGCTGACCACGCCGGGCAGCACACGCTGGGTGTCCGGGTTGTCCATGGCGCCGAAACGCAGCTGGTCCATGACTGCGATCGGGCGTGCACCCATGGCCATGATGTCGCGGACGATGCCACCGATGCCGGTTGCGGCACCCTGGTGGGGTTCGACGAAGGAGGGGTGGTTGTGGGATTCCACGCGGAAGGTCACGGCGTTGCCGTCTCCGATGTCGACCACGCCGGCGTTCTCGCCGATGCCGGCGAGGATCTTCTCGGCCATCTCCGGGGTGGTGGTCTCACCGAAGTAGCGCAGGTGCACCTTGGAGGACTTGTAGGAGCAGTGCTCGGACCACATGACGGAGTAGACGGTCAGCTCCGCATCGGTGGGGCGGCGTCCCAGGATCTCCTTGATGCGGGCGTACTCATCGTCCTTGAGGCCGAGTTCGGCGTAGGGCTGCTCGAGATCGGGGTTCTCGGCTGCTGCCTCGACGGTGTCGTTGAAAATCGTGCTCATTGTTATCTTCAGACTCCTTAGGCAGCGATGGTGCCGATGGCGGACAGGAACAGCTCGAGACCATCCACGGACGGTCCGGTGAGCGTCTCGACGGCGTGCTCCGGGTGTGGCATGAGGCCGACGACGCGGCCGGTTTCGTTGGTGATACCGGCGATGCCGTTGATGGAGCCGTTGAAGTTGTCGGTGTAACGGAAGACCACACGGCCCTCCTCCTCCAACATCCTGATGGTGTCCGGCTCCGCCTGGAAGCGACCCTCACCGTGCTTGGCGGGGACCAGGATCTTCTGCCCCTGTTCGAGGGTGCCGGTCCAGGCGGTGTCAGTGTTGACCACCTCGAGGTGGGTGTCCACACAGTGGAAGTGCAGACCCTGGTTACGGGTCAGGGCACCGGGCAGCAGGCGTGCCTCGGTGAGGATCTGGAAACCGTTGCAGATACCGAGGACAGGCATGCCCCTGCCTGCGGCCTCGATGACGGACTGCATGACGGGTGCCAGTGCGGAGATGGCACCGGTGCGCAGGTAGTCACCGTAGGAGAAACCACCGGGGACCACAACGGCGTCAACGCCCCTGAGATCCTCGTCGGCGTGCCAGAGGTTGACCGGCTCGGCACCTGCGATGCGGACGGCGCGCAGCGCATCGACATCATCGAGGGTGCCGGGGAAGGTGATGACACCGATCTTGGCACTCACTTGGCGACCTCTACTCCCACCACATCGAAGTCCTCGATGACGGTGTTGGCAAGAAGGGTCTCGGCGATCTTCTCCAGGTCGGCGGTGGAGACGGAATCATCGACCTCCAGCTCGAAGCGCTTACCCTGACGGACATCGGAAACTCCGGTTACCCCGATACGGCCCAGGGCGCGGTGGACCGCTTGTCCCTGGGGATCCAGAATTTCCGCCTTCGGCATGACATTGACAACTACACGGGCCACGTATTTTCCCTAACTCAAGGCGACAATGTTTTACCTGCACAGTGTATCGCCTGATCCCGCAACAACCTAGCCCGGTGTCACACGGGGAGATTGTCCTCAATCACCGAGGTGACCTCGTCATCCTCCGGATCCATCCGCGGACCGAAACGGGCAATGGTCTCACCATCGGCATTGATGAGGAACTTCTCGAAATTCCACTCGATATCGCCGCCCTCCCCGAAGCGTTTGAGCTCGGTATACAGGGGGTGTTCATTTTCACCGTTGACGTCGGTCTTGGCCAGCAATGGGAAGGTGACGTCGTACTTCTCCTGGGCAAAGGTACAGATCTCGGCGTCGGTGCCGGGCTCCTGGCCCATGAACTGGTTACAGGGCACCCCGATCACGAAGAAACCACGGTCCTGGTAGTCCTCGAAGAGCCGCTGCAGCCCCTCATACTGTGGGGTCAGGCCACACCTGGAGGCCACATTGACCACCATCACGAGGTGACCGGCCCAATCAGCCATGGTGGTTTCCGTTCCGTCGGTGAGCGTTACAGGGATGTCATGGATGGAAGTCATGGCCTCCACCCTAGCGTCCCGGAAACTGACATATTCATGAACTTTCGTCTATGTGCAGGTGAACTCCCAGCATGAGCTGATCTGCTCATCAGCGGGGGCACATAATCTGCGGTAGTGGATAAGGGTGGTATCCCACTTTCCTCTCTATTCAAAGGTCATGTGAATGAAGCACATCCCCGCGCGTGCGCTGGCGATCGCCCTCGCCGGTGTCACCGCAACCAGCCTGCTGGCAGCCCCGAATGCGGCTGCGGCCCCCGACGGTTCCCTCCCCGTCATCTCCGAGGTCTACGGAGGTGGCGGCAACAACGGGGCCGTCTACTCCCATGATTTCATCGAGCTGTTCAACCCGACCGCTGAGGACGTTGACCTCGATGGCTGGGCGGTCCAGTACTTCTCCGCGGGTGGCAACCTCGGCAACACCACGCCCCTGACCGGCACCATCCCCGCCGGCGGTTACTATCTGATCCAGCAGAATCCCGGTGCCAACACCAGCCTGCCGGGGCTTCCCTCGCCGGACGCGGTCGGTACCGCGAACATGTCCGGCTCCCAGGGGTCCGTCGCGCTTGTCGACGACGCCTCCACCCGCGTAGACCTGGTCGGGTGGGGCGACGCCACCCTCACCGAGGGGTCCCCCGCACCCCGTACCGCGAATGGCACATCAGCCCAGCGTGTCGATTCCGCCGTGGACTCCGATGACAATTCGGTGGATTTTTTCGTCGATACGCCCACCCCGCAGTCCGGTGGCGCTGAGACTCCGACGGCTCCGACCACACCGGTTGATCCGGTCACCGTCACCATCGCCGAGATCCAGGGCACCGGTGACACCACTCCCCTGGCGGGTCAGACCGTGGTCACCGAAGGCGTGGTCACCGCCGTATTCGATGAGGGTGGTTTCAACGGCTACTACATGCAGACCCCCGGCACCGGGGAGCCCAAGTCCGCAGGCGACGCCTCCGACGGCGTCTTCGTCTACGTCGGTGCAAACGGCATCTACCCGGAGATCGGTGATTCCATCACCGTGACCGGCACCCCGGCCGAGTATTACGGCATGACCCAGCTGGGTTCCGCCACCTTCACCGAGGCGGCAACCGAGTTCGAGGCGGTCACCCCCGTGGCCATCGACACCATGCCCGCCGACCCGGACATCCGCGAGGCCTATGAGGGCATGCTCGTGCAACCGACCGGTGATTACACCGTGACCAACAACTACTCCCTCAACGACTTCGGTGAGATCGGCCTGGCCGCGGGCACCGAGCCCTACTACCAGGCCACTGAGAAGGTCACCCCCGGCGCGGAGGCCATCGCCTATGAGGCGACGAACCAGGCTGAACTGGTCACCCTGGATGATGGTCGTTCCGGCCGGTATATGCAGGGCGACAAGGATGTCCCCATGCCGTGGATCGTGCAGGATGGTGACACCATCAAGTCACTACGCACCGGTGATCAGGTTGATTTCCAGCACCCGGTGGTCTTCGACTACCGCTTCGATCTGTGGCGTTTCCAGCCGACCGCCCCGGTCACCGGCAACACCGCGGGCGTGGAGCTGCCGATCACCTGGGAGGATTCCCGCCCGTCGGCACTGGCAGCCATTGACGCTGTCGAGGGTGATTTCCACATCGCCAGCTTCAATGTGTTGAACTACTTCACCTCCCTGGGTGAGGATTACGACTGCGATGCCTACACCGACATCAACGGCAATCCCATCTCCGCCCGCAACTGTGATGTCCGTGGTGCCTACAGCCAGCAGGCCTTCGAGGATCAGCAGGGCAAGATCGTCGCGGCCATCAACAGGCTCGACGTTGACGTGCTGGGGCTGGAGGAGATCGAGAACACCGCGGCGGTCACCGGCGATGTCTCCCGTCGTGACGAAGCCCTCAACGCGCTTGTCGACGCCCTCAACACCGCCCACGGATCCACCCGCTGGGCCGCTGTGGAGTCCCCACTGCAGCTGGGCACCGACGAGGATGTCATCCGGGTGGCCTTCATCTACGATGTCACCACCGTCAAGCCCGTCGGTGAATCCCGTATCTTCGATGACCCCGCCTACACCGGCACCGCCCGCCAGCCCCTCGCGCAGGAATTCCAGCCGCTGGATGAGACGAAGGAATCCTTCGTCGGCGTGGTCAACCACTTCAAGTCCAAGGGTTCCCCCGTTAACGGCGATGCGGACACCGGCGACGGCCAGGGCCATTCTGCGAATGTCCGCCTCGCCCAGGCACAGGCCCTGATCGATCACCTGGAGAACCAGGACGACTGGGCTGACAAACCGGTGTTCATCCTCGGTGATCTCAACGCCTACTCGAGGGAAACCGTCCTCTCCACCCTGGCTGGCGCCGGGTACAGCAACATTGCCGCCGAGTACGATGCCGGGTACAGCTACCAGTTCTCCGGTCGCATCGGTTCCCTCGACCACGCCCTGGGCAATGACGCCGCCATGAACCGTGTCGTGGATGCCGAGGTGTGGGACATCAACGCCGATGAGTCCATCGCCTTCGAGTACTCCCGCCGCAACTACAACACGGTGGATGTCTTCGAGGCGGACAATGTGTTCCGGTCCTCCGACCATGACCCCATCAAGGTCGGTTTCAATCTGGAGAGCACTGAAGAGGACGACGCCCCGTCCACCGGCGGTATTTTCGCGATGGTTGCGGGTGTCCTGGGTCAGATCCTGTCCTGGTTCCAGCAGCTGCCCATCATCAGGTCACTGTCCAGCTGATCAGATGGCCGTCATGTAGGTCCTGGGCTGGGCACCCTGCTCCAGGGCTGCCAGGGCGGCGGCCCGGAAGTCACGCGCCACCTTCGGGTTGACCAGGTTGCGACCCGACACCGACAGGCGGATGGTGTTTCCCCGGGAGGCACCGCGGGTGGCTGCGGCGAGCACATTCTGCCGCCACCATTTCGCCGCCCCGAACCCCTCGCCCACGGACAGGTTCCTGCACTGCAGGAACTCCCCCGTGCGCAGGTCGTGGAGTCCCCTGCTGGACGCCGCCACCTTGAAATCGAACTCCGGCAGGACCTGTGAGGTGCCCTCGGACATGCGCCACCTGGGTGGGGCGAACACGGTGAAGGTGAAACCGATGCGTTCCATCTGACGGATGGCTCCGGTGAGCCGGAGGCGCGCCTCGTGCTTTTCCAGGGTGGCGAATTCGGAGCGTCGGCCCTGGACCGGCTGGTCGAATCCGTTGAGGATCAGTTCGCGGCCCTGGCCGAGCTGGTCCTCCAACCAGGCGCGGGTGGCCTTGTCCTTCGCCAGTTTCCAGTTGCCGTCGATATGCGGTGCCACCAGCAGCGAGACCCCGATGCCCTCGGCGTGCAGGTCTTTCACCAGCGCGTCCGTGGCCTTCCGGGTCTGGTCGAAGATACTGGAGACGGAGACTAGCAAACGGCCGGACATGAGGGCATTGTCCCACGTCCGGCCGTTTCCGTCATGTTGAACGGGATTACTGCGTCAGGCCTGTCGCCTGATTCACAATCCAGGCGTATTCGAAGGCGGTCTGGCGCCACTTCTCATAACGTCCGGATACACCACCGTGGCCGGCGGACATCTCGGTCTTCAGCAGGAACTGCCCACCGGTGGCGGTCGCGCGCAGGCGGGCGATCCACTTCGCGGGTTCGACATAGAGCACCCGGGTGTCATTGAGCGAGGTCACAGCGAGGATATTGGGGTAGTTCTTCGCCTCCACATTCTCATAGGGTGCGTAGGAGGCCATGTAGTCATAGACCTCCCTGTCCTCGAGGGGATTGCCCCACTCATCCCATTCGATGACGGTCAGTGGCAGCTCCGGCATGAGCATGGAGGTCAGCGGATCAACGAAGGGAACCACCGCCTCGATTGCCTTGAAGCGGTCGGGGGCCATGTTGGCGATGGCGCCCATGAGCATGCCGCCGGCGGATCCGCCCTCGGCCACCAGGCGGTCCGGGGAGGTGATCCCCTGCTCGATCAGGGCATCGGCGACATCGATGAAGTCTGTGAAGGTGTTCTTCTTGGTCAGCGTCTTGCCGTTATCATACCAGCGACGCCCCATCTCACCACCACCGCGGACATGTGCCACCGCAAAGACCATGCCGCGGTCGAGCAGGGACAACCTGGCGACGGAGAAACCGGGGTCGATGGAGGATTCATAGGAACCGTAGCCGTAGAGCAGCACCGGAACGTTATTGAGCTCCAGGTCCGCGCGGTGGACCAGGGAGACGGGAACCTGTTCGCCGTCACGGGCGGTCACCCACATCCGGGACGCGGTGTAGTCCTCCCGGTTGTACCCGCCAAGGACCTCCTGCTGTTTGAGCAGCACCTTCTCCCCGGACTCCACCCAGTAGTCGAACAGCTGGCCGGGGGTGGTGAAGGATCCATAGCTCACGCGGATCACGGGGGCATCCCATTCGGGGTTGCCGGAGGAGGCGACGGTGTAGAGCTCCTCATCGAACCTGAGTTCCTCGAAGCGGGTGAATCCGGCGTCGTCAAGCTTCATTACCGCAACCTGCCCGATGGCACCCGAGCGGTACCCGAGGGTGAGGTGGTCGCGGTAGGCGTCCACGCCCTCGATGCGCACATCATCGCGGTGGGGAACCAGCGGTTCGAGCGCGGCCAGCGAGGAGAGCTTGCCGACGGGCGCGTGCCCCACCTCGAAGTTGGGACCGTTCTGGTTGTGCACCACCAGCCAGGTATCGGTGCCGGCGATGACCGCGTGATCGACGTCGTACTCCACGCCCTCCTCACGGGGGATGAGCACCACGGGCTCGGCCTCGGGATCCTCGAAGGGGATGTACTGCACCTCGGAGGTCACCTTGGAGGCAGACCCGAGGAGGATGAACCGGTCGGAACGGGTGGTGCCGATCCAGGTGGAGTAACGTTCATCGGCCTCGCGGTAGACCAGAACGTCATCCTCGACGGAGGTACCGATCTTGTGCCGCCAGATGGTGTCCGGACGCCAGGCATCATCGACGCGCTGATAGAAGAGGTATTCCTCCCCCACCCAGGTGGCTCCGTAGAAGATGCCCGTGATGGTGTCGCCGAGGTGTTCCCCGGTGTGGAGGTCCCTGATGCGCAGGGTGAAACGTTCATCACCGGAGGTATCCGTGGAATAGGCCAGGTACCGCCCCGAGGTGGTCACGGTGGCCGTGCCCAGGGAGAAGAACTCATGACCCTCGGCGAGCTCATTGGCGTTGAGGAAGACCTCCTCCTCCGGAGCCGGTTCCACGGGGATCTCCGGTGCCACCCAGGGCTCATCGCCGACGGGGATGCGGCAGTAGATGCCGTAGCTCTTTCCCTCCTCCGTGCGTCCGAAATACCAGTAGCGGCCGTTACGCACGGGCACCGACATGTCGGTTTCCTTGATGCGTGACTTGATCTCGTTGTAGATATTCTCGCGGAGCCCGCTCAGGTGGGCGGTCTGCTGGTCGGTGTAGGCGTTCTCCGCCTCGAGGTAGTCGAGGGTGTCGCGGGATTCCTTGTCGCGGAGCCACTCATAGTCGTCCACGAAGTTGATGTCGTGGACGGTACGGGTGGTGGGTCGGACAGCGGCCACCGGTGGGGTGAGACGTTCAGAAGACATAAGCCACGATCATAGTCGGGCTAGACGCAGCAGCCGATCCAGGTGGAGAACTTGTTCCCGGAGATCAGCTCATAGGCCTCGATATAGCGCTCGCGGGTTGCCTCGACCACGGATCCGGGCAGGGCGGGTGGCTGCACCCCACTGTTTTTATCCCAGCCGGACTTCGGCCCGGTCAGCCAGTTGCGCACATACTGCTTGTCGAAGGACGGCTGCACATGGCCTGCCTCGTATCCCTCGGCCGGCCAGTAGCGGGAGGAGTCGGGGGTGAGGACCTCATCGCCGAGGACCAGTTCCCCGTTCTCATCGAGGCCGAACTCGAACTTGGTGTCAGCCAGGATCACACCGCGCTCCAGGGCGATCTCGGCGGCACGGGAGTAGATGGCGATGGAGGCATCCCGCAGCTGGTTGGCGCGGGCCTCACCGAGTCGCTCCTCCACCACGTCGAAGGAGACGTTGATGTCGTGGTCACCCACATCGGCCTTGGTGGCCGGGGTGAAGATCGGTTCGGGCAGGCGGGAGGACTCGACCAGTCCCTCGGGCAGGGTGATGCCGCAGACGGTTCCGGTCTGGCGGTACTCCTCCAGGCCGGAGCCGGTGAGGTAGCCGCGCACCACGCATTCGAAGGGCATCATGGCGAGCTTCTTGCACACCATCGCACGTCCCAGGACCTCCTCGGGGATGCGGGGATCATCGATGGGGCCGGCGAGGTGGTTCGGGAAATCGATGGCATCGAAGAAGAACTGACTCATCGCGGTGAGCACCCGACCCTTGTCGGGGATCTCGGTGTCCAGGATGAAGTCATAGGCGGAGATCCGGTCGGAGGCCACCATGAGGATATGGTGCTCATCGATCTCGTAGATCTCGCGGACCTTACCGGCGGAAAGGTGCTTGTACTGGGAGAGTTCAGGACGCATATCAGGAGAGTCTAGACCCACCGGGAACGTTCGGAAAATTGTTGGGAAAACAAAAAAGCACCCACCGTCTGGTGGGTGCTAATTTCCGAGTTCCTTCAGGAACTCTCCTAATTAAGAGGAGAGCTGGAAGAAGGAGTCGAGAACCTCGCCGCCGGCAGCTGCGCCGGTGCCGAAGAAGTTGGAAACACCGTTGACGATGGCGGAACCAAGTGCCACGATGCTGTTGTAGATGGTCTCGATAACATTCTGAACGTCGCCCATGATGAGCTCCTTTCGATTGGTGCCAGACTCTTGCTGTCCGGCTGGGATAACTCAAGTCTGTCGAAGCTCACACAGGAGTGCAAGCTCCCCACCCGCACAAATGCCGAATTCTGACCAATTGAAAGCTAGTGCCTTTAAGGAAAATTTAAGTTCATGAGGGTTTTATTCATCATGAAAAATTTATCTAAATTTTTTCCAAAAATGGCTCAAAATCCGGTTTTGAGCGACTAGGGCGGTCGTTTCAGAGGTCCCTAGAGGATCTCACCCGGACGGTAGGCAGCGGCGTCGGGGTGGGCGTCGACAAGCACCTGGATGCGATCCAGGACGCGCGCAACCTGAGACTCGGCAGCCCCGATGAAGGCGTGGCGATCCGCGAGCGCCTCGGTGAGGGCAGCCTCATCCATCGGCAGGCGCTCATCGGCGGCCAGGCGCTGGATCAGATCCTGCCCGCCACCGTTTTCACGCATGTTCAGCGCAACGGCAACCGCGTTTTCCTTGATCACCTCATGGGCGGTCTCACGGCCCACGCCCGCGCGGACAGCGGCCATGAGGATGCGGGTGGTGGCCAGGAACGGCAGGTAACGCTCGAGCTCACGCTCGATCATGGCGGGGAAGGCACCGAACTCGTCGAGGACGGTGAGGAAGGTTTCGAACATGCCGTCCAGGGCGAAGAAGGCATCCGGCAGCGCCACGCGGCGGATGACGGAGCAGAACACATCCCCCTCGTTCCACTGCTGGCCGGACAGGTCGGCAACCATGGTCAGGTAACCGCGCAGGATCACCTGGAGGCCACCGACGCGCTCGCAGGAACGGGCGTTCATCTTGTGTGGCATGGCGGAGGAACCGACCTGCCCCTCCTTGAAGCCCTCCGTGACGGTCTCGGTGCCGGCCATGAGGCGGATGGTGTGGGACAGCGATGACGGGCCCGCACCCAGCTGCACCAGCGCCGAGACGGCATCGAAGTCGAGGGAACGCGGGTAGACCTGGCCGACGGAGTCGAAGACGCGGTCAAAACCGAGGTGGGAGGCGATGCGGTTCTCCAGTTCGGACAGGCGGGACTCATCGCCGTCCATGAGATCCAGCATGTCCTGTGCGGTGCCCATGGGGCCCTTGATGCCACGCAGTGGGTAGCGTCCGAGCAGGTCATCGGTGCGCTCGATGGCCACCAGCATCTCATCGGCGGCGGTGGCGAAACGCTTACCCAGGGTGGTAGCCTGCGCGGCGACGTTGTGGGAGCGACCGGCCATGACCAGGCTCTGGTACTGGGCGGCACGGTTGCCGATCGCGGCGACCACGGCGATGGCCTTGTTGCGCACCAGTTCCAGCGAGCGGTGGATCTGGAGCTGCTCGACGTTCTCGGTGAGGTCACGGGAGGTCATGCCCTTGTGGATGTGCTCATGGCCGGCGAGGGCGTTGAACTCCTCGATGCGGGCCTTGACATCATGGCGGGTGACGCGTTCACGGTCGGCGATGGAGGCCAGGTCAACCTGGTCGATCACTGCTTCGTAGGCGGTGATCGCCTCGGCGGGGATCTCCACACCCAGATCCTGCTGGGCTTTCATCACGGCGATCCACAGCTGGCGCTCCATGATGATCTTCTCTTCGGCGCTCCAGAGGTTGGACAGCTCCGCGGAGGCGTAACGGTTGGACAGGACGTTTGCAATCTTCTTCTTATCAGCCACGACACTGATTATTCCCCACCAACCGGAACTAACCTAGTTAAACAACCCTGTTGAGGAACTCCCCGATGCGGCGCACCCCCTCGAGTGTGTCCGCCGGTGAGGCACACAGACTCAATCGGACCCATTTGTGCCCCTCGGTGGGATCGAAATCCACACCGGGTGCCACGGCCACCCCGGCCTGCTCGAGGAGTTCGTGGGCCCACGCCTCCGAGTCATCGGTGTATTTCGACACATCCACCCACAGGTAGAGCCCGCCGTCGGGGTCGGCGAAGGTGTCCAGGCCGATCTCGGGGAGCTTGTCGACGAAGATATCCCTCGCCTCGCGGTACACCTCCACATGTGCGTCCAGCTCGGCCGCGGCCTCGAGCGTGAAGGCAGCCTTACCCGCGGCCTGACCGATCGCGGGTGCGCACAGGGATACCGATGCCTGGATGTTCTCGATGGGGGTGACCAGTTCATCGGGGACGATGATCCAGCCCACGCGCCATCCGGTCATGGAGAAGTACTTGGACAGGGTGCCCACCACGATGGCGTTGTCGGAGAACTGCCGGGCGGTGGCCAGCGGACGCCCGAAGCTCATGCCGTGGTAGTCCTCATCGGAGATGAGCACGGTGCCGTTGGCATCACACCACCGGGCGATGCGTTCGAGTTCCTCGACGTCGATGATGGTGCCCGTGGGGTTGCCGGGGCTGGTGACGATGACGGCCTTGGGGACCTCCGGCAGCTCCTCCAGCATCTGGGCGGTGGGCTGGAAACGGGTTTCAGCGGTGCAGCGCAGATCAAGGATCTCCGCCCCGAGGGTCTGGAGGATGTTGCGGTAGGCCGGATATCCCGGCACCGACAGTGCCACACGGTCACCGTGGTCAAGGGTGGCCAGGAAGGCCGCCATGAAACCACCGGAGGAGCCGGTGGTGATGATGACATTGTCCGCGCTGGTCTGCACACCGTAGGTGGCGGAATGCCAGGCGGCCACGGCCTCACGGAATTCGCGGTCGCCGACCACCTCGGTGTACCCCAGGGGGCCGGACCGCAGCACGATCTCGGCCTCAGCGAGCACCGCCTCCGGGGCACCGGTCGCGGGCTGTCCGGCGCACAGCATGATGATGCTGTGACCTTCACGCCGGCGACGGTGTACCTGGTCAAGCATCTGCATGACCCGGAACGGCGGGACGTTACTTCGGTTGCTGAGCGGTGAGGGGTTCATGACCACTCAGCGTAGTTCCTACCCGCGTGGAAGTGGAATAGAGATACGTCCCTCCACCGCGGGCAGGGCGATATCGGTGCGGTAGTGGCTGCCGTCGAGCTCGATGTCGGCGATGGTGGCATAGGCCTGGTCGCGGGCCGCCTCGAGGGTCTCACCGACGCCGATGACATTGAGGACGCGACCACCTGCGGAGACCAGCTCGCCCCGGTCGTTGAGGGCGGTGCCGGCGTGGAGGATGTTGTCCGCGTCGGCGTTGCGGATGACATCACCGGTGCGTGGGGTGTCCGGGTAGTTGTGGGAGGCCAGCACCACGGTCAGTGCATATCCGTCGATCCACTCGAGCTCGGGCTGCTGCGCGAGAGTACCGGTGGCGACGGAGTTGAGCAGGCCCGCCAGCGGGGTCTTGAGCAGTGCCAGGACCGCCTGGGTCTCCGGGTCACCGAAGCGGCAGTTGAACTCCACCACGGCAGGGCCCTTCTCACCCCAGGCGATGCCGGCGTAGAGCAGACCGGAGTACGCACACCCACGCCTGGCCATCTCCCGGGCGACCGGCACGCAGACCTCATCGACGATGCGCTGCACACCGTCCTCCGGCAGCCAGGGCAGCGGTGTGTAGGCGCCCATGCCACCGGTGTTCGGGCCCTCATCATTGTTGAAGACACGCTTGTGGTCCTGGGCGGGCAGCAGGGGGACGACCGTCTCGCCGTCGACAAGGCAGAACAGGGACACCTCGGGACCGTCGAGGAAGGACTCGAACAACACCGGGTTGCCGGCGGCCAGTACGGCGTCGACATGCTCCCGTGCGGCAGCGCGATCCGGGGTCACCACCACTCCCTTACCGGCGGCCAGGCCATCATCCTTGACCACCCAGGTCGGGCCGAAACGGTCGAGGGCGGCTTCGATGGCCTCATCCGTGGCTCCGGGCTGAATGGCCTCGGCGTGGGCGGTCAGAACACCGGCAGATGCCATGACATCCTTGGCGAACGCCTTGGACCCCTCGATGCGGGCGGCCTCTTTACCCGGACCAAAGACGGCGATGCCTGCCTCACGCAGGGCATCGGCGACACCGGCCACGAGAGGGATCTCTGGGCCGATGACCACCAGATCGACGTTCAGTTCACGTGCCAGCGCGGTGACGCTGTCAGCATCATCTGCCTTGATGTCGGGGTGGATGGTGGCCAGGGCACCGAGACCGGCGTTGCCGGGTGCCACATGGAGGTCGGTGGTTGCAGGGTCTTGGGAAAGTCCACGGAGGAGGGCGTGCTCACGGGCGCCCGAGCCGATTACCAGAATGCGCATGGTTGTTGAGTTTATCCTGCAAAACTACCCCCGGCCTATTTCTCCCTCTTCTCGTAGCCGTCCTCCAACCCCAGATAGAACCGGTAGGTGTTGTCCGCGATGGTCTCCGGGTCCCCGGCGACACCCGCCGCAGCATCCGCGTCGGCCCACCCGCGTGCGCTTTTGGCGACAAACTCGGCGTAGGCCTCCCGGGGTGGCTCAGCGGTGACACCGGCGATATAGCGGTCGAGTGCCCAGAGGGTGAGGTCCCATCCCACCGCGGTGGCACCGGACCCGTACCTGTCGGCGAAATCCTCCCGGAGGTCCTCCGTGCGGGTGCTGTACCCGGCGGCCAGGAGTGAATCATCACCATCCGGGGTCACCTCCACATTGAGGAAGGCCACATCCCCTCCCTTCTCCCAGGTGATGAGGAAGGAATGATCCGTACATGATTCGATTCTCCCGCTCGCGGTGTCCTCGATCTCGTAGACGAACTCATCCCGCGTCACCTTCCCGAACCACTGCTCCAGGTGTTTCTCCTGAGTGAGGTATGCGAACAACACATCAGCCGGGACGGGGAACCTGGCACCGACATGATGGGCCACGACCTCAGGATTGTCGTGGTTGACCTGCCTGATGATTGATGTCGTCGGGTTCATGCCACCCGATACTAGTAACCTTGGGCACATGAGCACCGTTTTCACCAAAATCATCGACGGCGACCTACCGGGGCGCTTCGTCTTCCGTTCCGACAGTGTCGTGGCATTCCTCAGCATTGAACCCCTGGCCTACGGCCACACCCTGGTGGTTCCGGTCATGGAGGTGGACCGCTGGACCGACCTGCCACAGGATATCTGGGGTGAGGTCAATGAGGCGGCCCAACTGATCGGTGATGCCATCCGTGAGGCTTTCAACGCCCCACGCTGTGGCTATATCATCGCCGGCTTTGATGTCCCCCACACCCACATCCACCTCTTCCCCACCGACAAGATGGCGGATTACAGCTTCTCCAACGCCATGGCAGCCGATGCGACCGATCCGGAGAAGATGGATGAGGCCGCTCAGAAGATCCGTGAGGTCCTGGGTACCGATGAGGATGGCTGGCCCCTGGGATAGGCCGGATGAGCCCGTTCAGTCTTCCATCCGCGACGGGAGGGTGATGGTGAACACTGTCCCCTCACCTACCTCACTGTCCACGGTGATGGTGCCACGGTGCCCCTCCACCAGCGACTTGGTGATGGCCAGTCCCAGTCCGGAACCGCCCGAGGCGCGGGATCGGGAGGTGTCCGTCCGGTAGAAACGTTCGAAGATGTGCTGGGCATCCTCTGCGGTCATGCCCACGCCGTCATCGACGACCCGTACCAGCACGGAACCGCCCTCGGCGCTGATCTCGATCTCCACGGAGGCATCCGGACCGCCGTGGTTGAGTCCGTTGTTCACCAGATTGGTCAAGACCTGATGCAACCGGGTGGCATCGCCCTCCACCACCGGGAGCGATCCCGTTTTGTTCACCACGGTGATGGATCGCTCCGGCCAGGCCGCACGCATGGAACTGGCTACGGAGAGCGACAGCTCCAGTACATCCACCGGCCGTTTCTCCATCTGCTGCCCCTCGGCGCGGGTCAGTGACAGCAGATCCTCAACCAGCACACTCATCCGTTGTGCCTCGCCACTGATCTTGGACAACACCCAGTCCGCATCACGGGTCGCGCCGGAGTGATACAGCTCCGAGTACCCTTTCACGGACGTCAACGGGGTTCTGAGTTCGTGGGAGGCATCGCCGACGAAGCGGCGCATCTGTGATTCCTTCTCCTGGGCCGACAGGATGGAGGCCTGCAGCTGTTCGAGCATGATGTTCAGTGCATTGGCCAGCTGTCCCACCTCCGTGGTCATCGGCCACTGCGGTACGCGCCGGTCGAGGTCGCCGCCAGCGATGCTCTTCGCGGTCTTCTCCACCTCCCGAAGCGGCCGGAGGGAACGGTTGACCAGGTAGAGGGAACTTAACAGAATGGCGACCACGATGAGCATGCCGATGACAAGCTGCACGATCACCAGTCGGTAGAGCAGCATGGATTCCGGGGCCAGACTCTTGCCCACCACGGTGATGGTCCCATTATCGGAGATGGCGATGACGCGCCACGGAACACTTGAGGATGACCCCGGCGCGGCACTGGCTGTGTGGGGACCGATACCGATGGTGGTCTCTCCCAGGTCGGGGGCGGAGTCGGACTGGTTGAACACCATGTGGGAGCCATCGGGGAAAATCCGCACCACATAGTAGTCGCTGGGAGGGCCCAGGGTGATGCTGCCGAAGAGCTCGGCTGTCTGGGCCCAGCTGTTCATGGCGGACTCGAGTTCCTGGTCCATGCGCGAGTAGGACACCTCGCGCATGAGACTGGACACCGCGATGGCGTTGACCAGCAACCCGAGCCCCGCGATGCCGACCACCAGGAGGATGATCCGGGTGCGCAGGGGTACCCCGCGGGCAGCCTGACGGAATCTACCCACCGGGGTGACCTGGGCATGGGGGTTTTCGGGAGCTGTCATACTAGCCGTCAAGCCTAGGTGCGCGGGGTGCGCAGGACGTAACCCACTCCTCGGACGGTCTGGATGAGCTGGGGCTCATGGGTGTCCACCTTGCGGCGGAGGTAGGAGATATAGGATTCGACGACGTTTCCATCCCCACCGAAGTCGTAGTGCCACACATTGTCCAGGATCTTCGCCTTGGACAGCACCACCTCGGCGTTGAGCATGAGATAACGCAGCAGATTGAACTCCGTCGGGGAGAGATCAACCAGCTCACCGGCCTTGGTCACCTCGTGGGTCTCATCATTGAGGGTGAGATCGGCGTAGGTGAGGGTGGCGTCATTGCTCTCGGATTCAACGGAACCACCACGGCGCAGGATCACCCGCAGACGGGTGATCACCTCCTCGAGGGAGAACGGCTTGGTCACATAATCATCCGCGCCGATGGTGAGGCCGTGGATTCGGTTTTCCACGGCATCCTTGGCGGTGAGGTAGAGAACCGGCCCGTCCAGTCCCTCCGCGCGGAGCTTGGTGAGCAGTTCGAAACCGTCCATGCCGGGCATCATCACGTCGAGGATGTAGGCGTCCGGACGGAATTCGCGGGCGATTTTCAGCCCCTCATTGCCGTCGCTGGCGGTCATGACGTTGAAACCCTGGAATTTGAGGCTCACGGTGAGCAGCTCCACGATGTTGGGTTCATCATCGACGACAAGGACCTTGACCTGTCCGTCAGTCTGGTTTTCCATATGGTTCAGCACTTCCTAAGGGTATGTGTCTGGTGCGATCTTGTCTCCAGTCAACACCGTGGCCATAGCGGCCAGCTGACCGATTCCTGTGAGAATACTGTAAACATTTTTGTTCGATTGTGCCCGGAAAACGGAAATCCCTTAGAGTTACGCTCCATGAATCCCACAGCCTCGCAACGTTGGACCTTCCTGGCCGTGATCAGCGCTGGCCTGTTTCTCATCGGCGTGGATAATTCCATTCTCTATACGGCGCTGCCGGTGTTGCGGGAGGAACTGCAGGCCACCGAGCTGCAGGGGCTGTGGATCATCAATGCCTACCCCCTGATGCTGGCTGGCCTGCTGCTGGGTACGGGCACGCTCGGGGACAAGATCGGGCACCGTCTGATGTTCCTCACCGGACTGGCGGTCTTTGGCGTGGCCTCCCTGGCCGCCGCCTTCTCCCCAACGGCATGGGTGCTGGTGGCCGCGCGCGCCTTGCTGGGGATCGGTGCGGCGGCGATGATGCCCGCCACACTCGCACTGATCCGGATCACCTTTGAGGATGAGCGGGAGAGAAATACCGCCATCGGCATCTGGGGATCGGTGGCGCTCGCGGGTGCGGCGGCCGGCCCGGTTCTCGGCGGTGTGCTGCTTGAGTTCTTCTGGTGGGGTTCGGTGTTCCTGATCAATGTGCCGGTGGTTCTGATAGCACTCGTCCTCACCCTGCTGGTCGCCCCGCCCAATATGCCCAACCCGGACAAACACTGGGATGCGCTCTCCTCGGTGTATGCGCTCCTGGCCCTGACCGGTCTGGTCATGGCGATCAAGGAGGCCGTGTCCCCCACCGGGCAGCTCTGGCTGCTCGCGGTGGTGGTTGCCGTTGTGGGTGCGGTGCTGTTCCAGCGTCGACAGGCGTCACAGCCGGAACCCCTCCTGGACTTCTCGCTCTTCCGCAACCGCCTGTTCACCGGTGGCGTGATCGCGGCCGGCCTGGCCATGTTTGTGGTTGCCGGCCTGGAGATGACCACCACGCAGCGCTTCCAGCTGTCCGCGGGGTTCAGCCCCCTGGAGGCCGGCTTCCTGATGACGGCGCTGGCGGCGGCGAGCATCCCGATGTCGGTCATCGGTGGTGCCAACCTACACCGCTGGGGCTTCCTGCCGCTGATCAGCGGTGGTTTCCTCAGCGCGACGGTCGGTGTCGCCCTGATCATCTGGGCGCTGGATGTGAGCCTGATCCCCCTGGTCGTGGGCCTGGTGCTCGTCGGCCTCGGCAGCGGCGCCACGATCTCTGTCGCCTCCACCGCCATCATCGGGTCCGCGCCGGTCCGCAAGGCCGGGATGGCCGCCTCCATCGAGGAGGTGTCCTACGAGTTCGGCACGTTGTGCTCCGTGGCGATCCTCGGCAGCCTCTTCCCCGCGTTCTACGCCCTCTCCGCACCGGCCGAGGTGGCCGACAGTTTCGCCACCGGGGTGGATCATGCGGTGTTCGGCGAGGCCGCCCGCGCCGCGCTGGACTCGGCCTATGTCAACGTCCTGTTCATCGCCCTCGGTGTGGCCCTGGTGACCACCTTCATCACCGCGTGGTGCTTCCGCGACAACCCGAAGCGCCCCGGGTGATGCTTGTCGACGAAAAACCCGATGGCCCATTCTGTCCCCGAGACAGGAGTTACCCGCTGGCTTAGAGTCGTGGACATGACTGTTGCCAAACGTCCCCCCGTTATCTCCTGGGCCTTCTGGGACTGGGGCTCCGCCGCCTTCAACGCGGTCCTGGTGACCTTCATCTTCTCGGTCTACCTCACCGACTCGGTGGGATCGACCCTGCCCTCGGGCAATGCCACCCCCCTGTACTCCATGGCGGTGGCCCTGGCCGGTGTGGTGGTGGCGGTGGTCGCCCCGGTGATGGGACGACGCTCCGATATCTGGGGCACCCGCCGGGCATCCCTGCGTATCTGGACACTGGTCACCATCATCCTGATGTTCAGCCTCTTTGCCGTGAAGAACACCGATCCGGCGTATTACTGGATCGGTGTGGCCATCATGGCGGTGGCCAATGTGACCTTCGAATTCGCGGAGGTCCAGTACTATGCCCAACTCTCGCAGGTCTCGACGCCCCACACCGTGGGCCGGGTCTCCGGCTTCGGGTGGTCGATGGGTTATTTCGGCGGGATCTTCCTCCTGCTGATCTGTTATTTCGGGTTCGTGGCGGGCGAGGGGGACACCCGTGGTTTCCTCAACATCCCGACAGAAGAGGGACTGAATATCCGCCTGGTGGCCGTGTTCGCCGCCGTGTGGTTCCTGGTCTCCGCGCTGCCCGCCCTGTTTCGCATCCCGGAGATCACCCCGCAGGCCGTTGACGGCCACCAACCCCGCGGCATCGTGGCCGCCTACGCCGACCTGTTCCGGCAGATCGGGAAACTGTGGCGGAGCAACCGCAACGCGGTGTTCTTCCTCATCGCCTCAGCGGTGTTCCGTGATGGCCTGGCCGGGGTGTTCACCTTCGGTGCCATCCTGGCGGTCACCGTCTACGAGCTCTCCGCAGGTGATGTTCTGTTGTTCGGGGTGGCAGCCAATGTGGTCTCCGCACTGGGTGCCCTGCTCGGGGGCTTTCTCGACGACCGGATCGGCCCCAAACCCATCATCATCGTCTCCCTGCTGATCATGGTGGTGGATGTGGTGATTCTCTACTTCGTGGATGGACCGCAGAACTTCTGGATCTTCGGCCTGATCCTGTGTGCGTTCGTGGGGCCGGCACAATCGGCGTCGAGAAGCTTTTTGACCCGGCTGTCCCCGGACCGCCAGGAGGGCCAGCTCTTCGGCCTCTACGCGACCACCGGGCGCGCCGTGAGCTGGATGGCCCCGACGCTGTTCGGACTGTTCGTGGCCATCACCGGTGAGGACCGCGCGGGCATCTGGGGTATCGGTCTGTTGCTGCTGCTGGGTGCGGGCCTGTTGATGGCGGTGAAACCCCCGGCCAGGGAAGATAACCGCAGGTAGAGTGGATTTTTAAGCGAGTGGGGGCACCCGTGTCCACCCCGGCCCCTAAAGTGGGATTAGAACATGTGAACTAATCAATTTTACCTCGGGGGTGACACCATGTTTGACCAGATGTTCGACCCGACAGACGAACAAGGGGCCGATGGCCCCGTTAATCAGCTTTATTATTACTCCGTCAACAATGTCAATAATCCCATGGCCGTGGCCGGCACTTCGATGCGGCGGGCCTGGCACCTGTACTGGGAGGAACTCATACCGGAGGAAGATACCGATCTGGAACTCGCCGTGGCTTCGCTGTCAATCGGCACCGGGGAAAGCCGTGGCAGAGTCCAATCACTGATCATGGCGTTCTACCAGCTCGCGGACCTTCCCCGCCTCCACTCGCTCCAGCATGAGTTCTTCCACCTGGATCTGAACCGGCTGCTTGCTATCTCCACCGCGCTCGCCGGCCTGAACCCCGACCACCTGCCCACGGTGGATGAGCACCTCACGGAGTACCTCACGCCGTGCGCTCCCAATCAGATGCTGCCCTCCACCGGGGCGATCAAACGGAAGATCGCCGCCATCAGGGATATGGTCGATGATCCCCGGGCCACCGGCAGCAGAGTGCGGAAGAACTTCAACGTCTCCGTCGGCACAGACGGGACCGCAGAAGTCCACGCGGAGGTCTCCCCCATGGATGCCCAGATGATTCAGGATGCGGTGACACAACACGCAGCCAACACCGGCAAGACGGAATCCGAGGCCCTGGTGGACCTGATCCGGGAACATATCAATCTCGATGTCACTGTCAACCTCTACACCGCGAAGGATCTCGCTGATGCCCCTGTGTGGTCAAGCAGCGTTGGCTGGCTGGATGCCTGCTCGGGAGTGGAATGGGTCGGTCACGCCACCCGATTCCGGGATATGGACGAGGCGATGGGCAAACACACCTCCGGCCACGACCCAACCCCGGACATCGCTGCAGCACTGACCGGACGGGATGGCACCTGCGGTTTCCCGGGCTGCAATGTCAGGGCAGAGAATTGCGACTGTGACCACCGCGTGAACCACGCTGATGGTGGTGCGACATGCCGACACAACTGCAAGCGGCTGTGCAGACACCACCACAACCCCAAGACCAACGGTCGGATCGCTTACCTCATGGATCCCGTCACCGGAATCACCGTGTGGGTACTGGAGGACGGATCCTGGGCGGTCGATGTGCCGGAAGGACCATTGACCCCGGCCAGCGCCAGGTGGGCACAGACCGTCTCCCAGTACCGCACCGCGCACCGTAAGCGCTGGGCGGCTGAGGCTAGAGCCGAGGCGAGGGCGGCAGCGAAAGGAACCGCTGAAACCCAGGCCGACGAGCCACCGTTCTAGACGTCGCGGGCGATCAGGTCATCGAGTGGTGTCGGGGACAGGAGGTAGGGAGCGACCTCCAGAACGGTGAATGCCCCAGCCTGACCTGCTTCCTTCAGTCGGTAGGCAGCACGTCCGAACGCAATCTGGGAGGAGGCGGTGAAGTCAGGGTTGCGATCCAGCTTCAGGGTGTACTCCACAGTGTGGTGGAAACCGCCGGTGTCACCGGTGGTGATCACATGACCGCCGTGGGGCATTCCGGTGTGCTCGGAATCGAAGGTAGCCTCATCGATGAAGTTGACCTCCACCTCATAGCCGACGAAGTAGTCAGCCATGGTGCGGATCTCATTCTCGATGCGCTCGTGCTCGGACTCCGGGGCGACCACGAAACACTGACGCTTGTGGGTCTGTTTACCGGTCAGCCCCTCAGCCTCACCGCGGCGTGCCTTCTCCAGGGCATCCTCGGAAGGCAGGGTGTACTGGACGGCCTTCTCGACGCCGTCGATGCGTCGCAAGGCATCGGAGTGGCCCTGGGACAGACCCGGTCCCCAGAAGGTGTGCTGCTGGTGATCGGCGAGCAGGGCTGCGCCGTACACGCGGTTGATGGAGAACATCCCCGGATCCCAACCGGTGGCGACAACAGAGACATTGCCGGCGGCACGGGCGGCCTCATCCATCACCTGACGGTGACGCGGGATGTCCCGGTGGTTGTCATAGGTGTCCACGGTGCAGGCGAATGCCGCAAAACCCGGGGCCTGCTCCGGGATGTCAGTGGCGGAACCCATGCAGAGGAAGAGGAGATCAACATCGCCGGTGTGCTTCTCCGTCTCGGCGACGTTGAACACGGGGGTGTCGGTGTCCAGGGTGTCGCGGCGGGAGAAGATCCCCACCAGTTCCATGTCCGGTTGCTGGACGATGAGCTTCTCGACGCTCTTCCCCAGATTTCCATAACCAACGATTGCTGCGCGGATCTTCGACATTTCCTATCCTCCAGGATGATGGTGGCAAGTTTCTCCCCCGAGCATACTGCCGTGCATACTGGTGTCATGATCAGGGGATCTTTGGAACACCAGGGCCACGAACGCACCTTCACCATCATCGAGCCGGAACAACCCTCAGATACCCTTCTGGTGTTCTTCCACGGATCCCAACAATCCGGAACTGTCACCAGGAAGTTCACCAACTTCACCTTCGATGAGCTGACAGACCGGGGATGCGTGGTGGTCTACCCCGACGGGGTTGAGCAGCATTTCAACGATGCGCGTATCGGCCTGGATGAAAAGACCCGGCACATGAACATCGACGATGTCGGTTTCTTCATCAAACTGGTGGAATACATGCACCTGCACCACGGGATCACCCGTGTGTTTGTGGCCGGTTACTCCAACGGGGGCCAGATGGTCCTTCGGCTCATGCACGAGGTACCCAAGATGTTGTCAGGTGCGGCCACCGTGGCGGCGAACATGCCGGTTCCCGACAACACCCTCCCTGAGGTGCTCCTCCACAAGCCCCACCCCGTCCCCTATCTGGCCATGGCGGGCACAGCGGATCCCTTCTCGCCCTACTCCGGCGGGGATGCGGGCATTGGTGCCAGCCACCGACGTGGCCGCGGCATGTCCGCCCATGACTCGGCAGCGTATTTCGCCGGTCGTAATGGGCTGACGGAATCGACGAAGACCCGGCGTGCGGGGAACATCGTCGTCGACCGGTGGGACGGTGAGTCACCGGTGGAGCTGTGGACGCTCATCGGGGTGGGCCATCTGGTTCCGAGCAACAAGAATTACCCGGATTTCCTCGGCCCCTCCACCGATGAGCTCGTCGCCGCGGAGGTCATCGCCGATTTCTTCGGCCTCTAGATCCTGACCTGGTCCTTCTCAATCAGGCCCAGCTCGATGAAGGCCTTGGCCAGTCCATCCTCCTCCGCACTGTCGGTGACCAGGTCTGCCGCCTCGGTGAGTGCTACGGAAGCGCGCCCCACGGCGACCCCCCGGGCACTGGCCTCAAATAGAGAGAGGTCACGGGAACTGTCACCGAACGCGATGGTGTCCTCGCGACGTGCGTTGAGGAATTTCAGGAGACGGTTGACCGCCTCACGCTTGGACACACCACCGACGCCGACGGACCCGAACAGAGCGTCCTCGCCGAAGTTGCCCCACGTGGAATGCTCCAGGTTGGGGAAATGACTGCGGGTGGCCTCGAAGTCATCGTAGGAATTGAGGATGTAGCTGATCTTGTTCACGTCATCCCGGTAGAGATTCTCGTTCCAGATCATATCCGGGTAGAAGTCACGGGTGGTCATCTCATCGATGCCCTTCTCCTCCGCCATCCGGCGCAGCAGTGCGTCACCCTCCTCCTCGAAATTGGGGCTGGCGTAGAGACCGTTATTTGATTCGAGGTAGAACTCGCATCCGCGCTGCTTCAGCCAGTCCACCACCTGGCGGGTCTCCTCCCCGGACAGACCACGGTGGTAGACCACCTGCTGATGGCTCTCCACATAGGCGCCCTGGGCTCCGATCAGGCCGTCGACGCCGATGTTCCACAGCTCCTGCGGGACCTCAGCGATGCTTCGGCCCGTGCTCAGGTAGACCTTGTGCCCATTGGAGCGGGCTGCACGGAGCGCCTCGACCGCTGAATGGGGCAGCCGGTTGGTGTAGTCGATCAACGTTCCGCCGATGTCGACAAAAAGTATGTTTCCCATGCCACAATCGTACGCTTTTCGACGCTCCATCGTGCCGAGACCACATCACAGGGACAATCTCCCTAGTCAGAGCAGGAAAGTTACAAACTGACACTTAGATGTTCGCAAACTGTTACATACCTGAGAGGGAATCACAGATAAACGGACCTACAATCGGGCCTAACATCGAACAAAGGAGAAAGAACATGCGTGGAAGTGGACTCATCTGGACCATCGTCGGCATCCTGGCCATCATTGCGCTGGCCATCTGGATTTTCTCGGCCCTGTAGATCGGATTATTTCCGGCCCCCGGAGAGCGTGACGCTTCGTCGTCACGCTCTTCATCTTTTTCCGGGGAGACCCGGAACCCCCACAAAGTGAGTTGGGACACTACTATCTACGGGAACATGCCCCCTTAGTTGTTAGGATTTTCCATGTCTCCGCTCCTGGCGATTGAAAAACCCCACCTGCCCCGACCGACCCTCAGGGAGTTTCTCAGCGACGCCGGCCCCCAGGAGATCGGCAATGGACTGGTGGCCCTGATCTTCTCCGCGTCGGGTCCCATCGCGGTGATCCTCGCCGCCGCGGCCTCCGGGAATCTCACACCGGATGAAACCTCCTCGTGGATTCTCGGTGCCTTCCTGGGCAACGGTCTGCTGACACTGTTCCTGACCTACCTCTACCGCAGCCCCCAGGCCTATTTCTGGACCATACCCGGCACTGTCCTGGCCGGTGATGCCCTGACCCACCTGAGTTTCGGGGAGGTGGTGGGCGCCTATCTGGCCACGGCGGTGGTGGTGTTCCTACTCGGCTGGACGGGATTGATCGGCCGGATCATGGCGGTACTTCCGCCGACCATCGTCATGGCGATGGTCGCCGGCATCTTCCTGCGGTTCGGACTCGACCTCATCACCGCCGCCACCGGCGATCCCCTCATCGCCCTGCCCATGATCATTCTGTTCGTAGTCCTGAGCATGATGCCGAAGATCGCCGCGGTGGCACCACCTGTGGCCATGGCTGCGGTGGTGGGAACCGTGGTTGCGATCCTCTCGGGTGCGCTCGGGTCCGGCATCCTGGACAACGGCGTCATCGCCACCCCGGTGTTCATCACCCCGGTGTTCTCCTTCGCTGCCATGACCGAGCTTGTCATTCCCCTGGCCATCACCGTGGTCATCGTCCAGAACGGACAGGGAATCGCAGTGCTCAGCGCAGCTGGACATAAACCGGCTGTGAATCTGGCGGCTGCGGCCAGTGGGCTCGTATCCATCCCGATGGCCTTCATCGGCAATGTGACCTCATGCCTGACCGGCCCGACCAACGCGCTGATCGTGTCCGGCCCCAATAAGGAACGCCACTATGCAGCGGCGATGGTTACCGCGATCGGAGCGGTCTGTGTTGGCCTGGTCTCCCCGGCTTTCGTTGGCTTCATGCTGGCCATGCCCGTTTCCTTCGTGGCCACCCTCGCGGGCATCGCCATGTTCACCCCGCTGAAGAATGCCTTCGTGGCGGGGTTCTCCGGGGCATTTTCCACCGGGGCGTTGGTGTGTTTCCTGGTGACTGTCTCCGAGATCTCCCTCCTGGGTATCTCCGCACCATTCTGGGGCATTGTCTTCGGATGCCTGCTGGCGTGGCTGCTGGACCCGAAACCCGGCAAGGCCAAGTCCACCACTTCGCAACCGACGGGGAAGTTGGTGCCTTCGGAGAAAAAGTAGCGCCCCGCCTCTTTACAGGAGCCCGGTGGGCGCAGTACTTTGTATGACATAGTAGTTTGTTAAACAATCAAGAAGGTGCCCCATGTCTGAATCCCAGATGCGTAAAGGTGTCCTGGAGCTGATGGTCCTGGCCATCCTGAACCGCACACCGTCCTATGGCGGAGCCCTGCTGGAGACCCTCACCGGCACAGGGGGAACGGACATCTCCTCCGGAACCCTGTACCCACTGTTATCCAGATTGCGTCGCAGTGGCGTCCTGGAGACCCGCTGGGAGGAATCGCCCGTCGGTCCGCCACGCAAGATCTACCACCTGACAGCACAGGGTCAGCAGCGTCTGACAGCACTCCGTCACGACTGGGACACCCTGGTCACCACCGTCACCAACATCCTGAGAGAGGACACGCCATGAAGTTCTTCAACACCAATCCCCGTCTCCGCAACTTCGAACCGGAAAACCCGAATCTATGGGTTCCCCGCACCATCGGCCTGGGCTGGGATCTCAACATCGGGGCCGTGGCGGTCAAACTGGGACTGATCCGCCCGGATGATTCCCTGCCCGATCTTGAGGAACACATCCCCAACGAGGTGAGCACCACGCTGCGCATCGCGCCCATTCTCGGCGCGGTGGCCGTGACCGTGGCCGGCGTCCAGCTCGCCCGCACCCATGACCGCCTCCCCTCACACTGGGGGCTGACCATGAAACCCGCCAGGTGGTCAAACGCCCCGGCAGCGGTGGCACCACCCGTGCTCATCTCCGCCGGTTCCGCCATCTGGGCCACCGCCGCACCGCGTGTCGACGTAACCCTGGCCGCCCAGGCACTGGGTCTGCAGACCATGTCCCTGCTGCTCCTCGCTGCAGCCGCCCGACCATCCTCACGTCTGCTCCCCGCCACAGGTCTGATCGCGCTCCCCGCCGTGGCCACCGGGATTCTCACGGCGACGGTGCGCAGCGCCCTGAATAACCTGGACACCAAACTGAAGTCGGACAACGCTTCCTAGCACACCCAGGAAATGCAAAAGCGCCGGAAAACCGGCGCTTTTCTCAATTCCAGAAATGATTTACCAGAACACAGCCAGAGCAATGTTAATAAGGGCGAGACCACCGACGGCATGAGCCAGCCCCTTGGAAACCGGCTCATTGCGGGCAACCTTACGACGACCGATGATGGCTGCCACCAGCACGACGATGAGAATGACCAGCTTGATGCCGATCTTCATATGGTTGACATCACCGTCATTCATCTCCAGCAGGCCGACCAGCAGAATGCCGGTGACCAGCTGAACCCAGGCACCGATATGCTGCCACTGCAGCACGGTGGGGTTCTTGAACGTTGCCAGCCAACCACCGACCAGCGCCGCTGTACCCAGAATGTGGAAGAAGATCAGAAGGGAGTGAAGGATATCCATGGCAATGACACTAACAGGAGGATTCCCACTCCACCCAGTTGGAAAATGAGCTGGAGACGAGACTTGAACTCGCAACCTACGCATTACAAGTGCGTTGCGCTACCGATTGCGCCACTCCAGCACCGCATCTGCCGTCGCCCCGTGAGGGTGTTACGTCAAATACAACAACGTATCGTAGCGCACACATCGCCGGTGGTGGGAATCGACCCCCGACCACAGCTAAGGTGGCGGTAATCAACCACAAACAAACCGCAGAATCGATCTGATTGGACCAGCTCGTGCAGGAATTTCTTCAGCGACTGGTGAGCTTCGCCACGCTTAGGGGACGCATCTCCACCGTCGATGCAGCCAAGGCAGCACCCCCGCCTTCACCCCTTGCCCCCATTGACCTCACCGATCATCCCCAGGTGGCCGGTGTAATGGACCTGGCCGCCCGGATCGGGGACATCCTCCTGTCCTCCGGGACATCTAACAGTGACACCAAGGTTCAGATCCATGCGGTGACCGCCGCATACGGCCTGTACTACTGCCATGTGGATATCACGCTCAACACCATCACCATCTTCACCACCATCGGCGTGGAGCGTAAAACCCCGGTGAGTATCTTCCGTGTCGTCCGGAAGCTGGATACCAACTTCTCCAAACTGTCCGAGGTTGACCGCCTGATCCGCTCCATCCAGGCTGGCGCCACGCCACCCGAGGTGGCGGAGAAGATCCTCGACGACATCGAACAGTCCCCGGCCTCGTATGGCTTTGTCACCTCGCTTTTCGGCTGGTCGCTGCTGGGCGGTGCCGTCGCCACCCTGCTGGGCGGTGGATGGTTGGTGGCCCTGGTGGCGTTTCTCACCGCAGGCATCATCATCGGGGTGTCCACACTGCTGGGTAGAGCTGGCCTGCCGACGTTCTTCCAGAACGTCACGGGCGGGTTCATCGCCACCATGCCGGCGGCCGTCGCCTACCAGCTCGCCCTCGACTACGGGCTGGAGATCAAACCCTCGCAGATCATCGCCTCGGGCATCATCGTCCTGCTCGCTGGACTGACGCTGGTCCAGTCACTGCAGGACGGCATCACCGGGGCTCCGGTGACCGCCAGCGCACGGTTCTTCGAGACCCTGTTGTTCACCGGCGGCATCGTCGGTGGTGTGGGTATCGGCATCCAGCTCGCGGGGGCCATAGGGGTGATGCTGCCGCCCCTGGAGACAGCCACCGCCCCCAATTCCGCGTCGATCGCGGTGCGGGTGATCGCCGGTGGTGTCGCGGCGGCGGGATTCACCGTCGCCTGTTACGCGGAGTGGTCCTCGGTGTTCATCGCCGGTGTGACCGCGCTGGTGGGTTCCTCATTCTTCTATTTCATGCTGTCCATCGGGGCCGGCGGTGTGGTCGCTGCCGCCGCGGCTGCCACGGCCGTGGGTTTCGCCGGTGGTCTCCTGGCGCGTCGTTACCTCATCCCACCGCTCATCGTCTCCATCGCCGGTATCACCCCGATGCTGCCGGGCCTGTCGATCTACCGGGGCATGTACGCATCGTTGAACGATCAGGCCCTCATCGGTTTCACCAACATCGCCGTGGCGCTGGCCACCGCCTCCGCCCTGGCGGCAGGTGTGGTCTTCGGTGAGTGGTTCGCACGCAGACTGCGTCGCCCGCCGAGGATCAACCCCTACCGGGCACTGATCAAGGCCACCCAGTTCTCGTTCCAGGATTCCCGGAACAAACCACCACGTCGGTAAACAGTACGGGAATGGAGTAGACTTGATGGCTGATCGCTTTAGAAAACTCCAGGAGGATCCTTGCCGGCCAAGATCACTGACACCCGCCCCACCCCAGAAACCCTTCACGCTGTTGAAGAGGAGACCGCTGCAGGTGCGCGCAGGATTGTCGCCACATATTCCAAGGACTTCTTCGATGGCGTGACCCTCATGTGCATGCTCGGTGTTGAACCTGCCGGTCTGCGCTACACCAAGGTCGCCTCCGAGCACGAGGAGGCGCAGCCGAAGAAGGCCACCAAGCGCACCCGCAAGGCCACCAAGAAGACCACCGCGAAGAAGACCACGGCCAAGAAGACAACCAAGAAGACCACCGCGAAGAAGACGACCAAGAAGACCACCAAGAAGGCATAGGGCTTTCTACGCCCTAAACTGGGGTCCCATGGAAGAACTCAACAGTTTCGTTGTCGTTGCCAACCGCCTCCCGGTGGACATGACCGCCCACCCCGATGGCACCTACAGCATCACCCCCAGCCCCGGTGGGCTGGTCACCGGGTTGTCCCCGGTGCTGGAGCAGCACCGGGGATGCTGGGTCGGATGGCCCGGAACGGTCGATGTCGCCCCTGACCCCTTCCGCACTGACACCGGCATCCTCCTCCACCCCGTGCGTCTCACCGCGAGTGATTTCGAGGGGTTCTACGAGGGGTTCTCCAATGCCACCCTGTGGCCACTGTTCCATGACCTCATCGTGCCACCTGTCTATGACGTCGACTGGTGGCACGATTTCCGTGAGGTCAATCTCAAGTTCGCCGAGGCCGTCAACCAGGTTGCCGCGGAGAACGCCACCGTCTGGGTGCAGGACTACCAGCTGCTGCTGGTGCCGGGCATCCTGCGTCAGATGCGGCCCGACCTGTGCATCGGTTTCTTCCTGCACATCCCCTTCCCCAACCCGGAGCTGTTCCGGCAGTTGCCCTGGCGGGAGGAGATCGTCCGTGGCATGCTCGGCGCGGATCTCATCGGTTTCCACCTCCCCCAGAATGCCGACAACTTCCTCAGTCTCACCCGGCAGGTCGCCGGCACCGCCGGTTCGCACACCGGCCAGCCCGATGAACTCGAGGTGGAGGGTGAGGCAGCCATCCGTGAGGTCAAAGCCCATGTGATCACCGCCGACGGCAGGAAGGTCGGGGTCGGGGCATTTCCCATCTCCATTGATACCGGGGCGGTGGAGCAGGCGTCGCAAAGCAGCGTGGAGGCGCTACGCGCCGACCTGGGCTCACCGGAGATCGTCTTCCTCGGCGTCGACCGCCTCGATTACACCAAGGGCATCCTGCAGCGGCTGCTGGCCTTCGAGGAGCTGCTGGAATCCGGTGGACTTGATCCGGCAACCACCGTGTTTCTGCAGGTGGCCACCCCCTCCCGGGAACGCATCGAACACTACCGCGTGTCCCGATCCCAGGTCGAGGAGGCCGTGGGCCGCATCAACGGCCGCTTCGGTCGCATGGGCCATCCCGTGGTGCACTATCTCCACCGGTCACTGCCCAAGGATGACCTCCAGATCCTCTACACGGCTGCTGATGTAATGCTGGTCACCCCATTCAAGGACGGTATGAACCTGGTGGCCAAGGAATACGTGGCCGCCCACCGCTCCGGGACGGGCGCACTCATCCTCAGTGAATTCGCCGGTGCCGCCGACGAACTGACCGAGGCCTATCTCTGCAACCCCTTCGATCTGGAGTCCATCAAACGCCAGATGCTCGCTGCGGTCCACGACCTGCGCCACAACCCGGATTATGCGGCCGAACGCATGCGTGCCAACAGTGAGCAGGTGCTGTCCCACGATGTCAATGTGTGGGCGAGCAGCTTCCTGACCTGCCTGGAGGACTTCAAGTGAGAAAGCTCTGGGCACTGTTGTTGGTGCTCCCGCTCACCGCGTGCTCCGGTGACGTCATCCGCATGACCGATTCCACCTGGATGGTCACCAATATCTATATCAGCCCCGATGAACCCAATGTGGTCAGTGATCTCGTGGTCACCCAGCCCACGCTGGACTTCGGGCGGTCCTCGCTGTCCGGGCACACCGGGTGCGTGCCCTTCCAGGGGTTGGCGGAATTCTCCCGCGACGGGGAACCCAGCACCGCCGAGGAGGCCGATTACCTCACCTTCACCGAGCTGGAGTTCGATGAACTCACCGACCGGTGCCAGGGGCAGGAACGCCTGGTGCACCACAGGTTGGTGGAACTGCTCCCCGGGTCCTTTGAGATCAACCGGACCAGCGACACGGAAATCGTACTGACAAGCGATGTTGATGAGCTGGACAGGCCGTCGATACGCCTGGTCTCCTGGGTGATGACCGAGTAGCTTCCGTACACTCGGGATGTATGAGTGACAACCTGACCATCCAAGACATCGCACGGACCCGCAGCCTGCTCGTTGTCTCCGATTTCGACGGCACCATCGCGGGTTTCAGCAAGGACCCGTACCAGGTTCCCATCAACCAGAAGTCGCTGAAGGCCATCAAGGACCTGTCCCGTCTGGCGGACACCCGGGTGGTGATTCTCTCCGGCCGTCACCTCGAGGGCCTGTCACAGGTGCTCGATCTGGGTGCCTACGACATCACCACCGTCGGTTCCCACGGTTCCGAGGATTCCTCCCGGCCACGCACCCTCACACCGGGGGAGCGTGAGGAACTCGAGCGCATCCATACCGAACTCGAGCGCGTCATCGACGGCATCGAGGGTGCCTACGTCGAGGTCAAACCCTTCCACCGGGTGCTCCACTACATCCGGGTATCCGATCCTGATGCCATCGCCGGGATCCAGGCACGTGCAGCGGACATTGACACCCGTGATCTCAAGGTGACCAAGGGTAAGAACATCATCGAGTACTCCGTCAGCCGGGCCACCAAGGGATCATGGCTGCGCGAGCACATCAGCCGCACCGAGCCCACCGGCGTGATCTTCATCGGCGACGACACCACCGATGAGCACGGTTTCGAGATGCTTGCCGACGTCCCGACCGCCCTGACCGTCAAGGTCGGCGAGGGGGAGACCGCGGCCAAGACCCGCATCGACAGCATCGATGATGTCGGGATCATGCTGGAGGAACTGGCCTATGAACGTCAGCAGCACGTCGAGGCGAAGGCCCTCGGCCTCTAGAGTGTCCTGACAGTGCTGCCCGGGGCGAAACTTGTCTCCAGCAGCACACGGCGGGCATCGCCGCCCTCGATCATGCTGGAGAGCAGTTTGCCGGCCTCCACCCCCTTCTGCCTATTCGGCTGGATGACGGTGGTGAGGTGGCGTGCCAGCGCCAGCTGGGTGCCGTCGAAACCGGTGACAGACAGGTCCTCCGGGACCGATTTCCCGATCGAGGCCATGTACTCCAGTACACCGAATGCCAGGGAGTCGGTGGTACACAAGACAGCGGTGAGATCAGGGTGTGCCTCGAGCAGGGCCTTCGCCGTCGCCACGTTATGGGGGCGGTCATTGAGCCAGCACTCCATGATGGGGACATCCACCGGGTTGATCCCGGCTGCCCGGAAGATATCGAGAGCACCCCGCACCCGGGACTGCTGCACGTGGTGGTGGGCATTATCCAGACGTTCGCGGGTTACGCGACCATCATTGCGCTCACGGTCGAGGCGGATGGACAGGATCCCGATGTTGCGGTGTCCGGCCGCCACCAGCGCGCGGGCCGCCGGGGCGATCGCCAGCCGGTCCTCAATGCCCACAAACGGCAGATCCTCCTCATCCGCGGGCTGGTCACAGATCACCACGGGAAGCCCGCGCTGGCGGACCGCCTGCAGGTGTGGATCACCCTTGGCCACCGAGTAGACGACAAAACCGTCCACCACCGACTGACTCACCAGCTGCTGCGCGGAGGTGAGATCCACCGAGGATTCCGGATTGGCCGGAACCAGGGTGAGCATGGTGTTGCCATAGGCCGCCTCCGCCATGCCGGCGAGGAAATCCACCGAGGCCATATCCTCGAAGGCGTAGGAGAGATGATCGGTGAGCAGAACACCGATGCTGCCCGCACGACGGGTGCGCAGCGACCGTGCCATGGGGTCCGGCCCGGGATAACCCATCTTCTCCGCGGTGTCGAGGATGCGTTGCCGCAGTTCCGCGGACAACTGCTCCGGCCGGTTGTAGGCGTTTGAAACGGTGGTTCGGGAGACACCCAACTTCGCCGCGAGGGATGCGAGGGTGCCGGTCTGCTGAGGTCGCCGTGCCATAGTCCCCTAAACCTACCTTCATTTTCATTAGATTTTCATGTTGACAATCGTTTCCAATAAGATTTTACTGGGTGTCATGAAGAAACTCGGACTCCTCGCTCTCGTGTTACCCCTGACCGCCTGCGCAGCTCCCGCGGAATCAGCCGCCGATGGCCTCACCATCGTCGCTTCCACCCAGGTCTGGGCGGATGTGGCTGAGGCGGTCGTCGAGGACGCCGACATCCACGCCATCGTGCAGGGGGACGAGGACCCGCACTCCTTCGAACCCTCCGCTGCGGATATGGCCCGGGTGGAAACCGCTGACATCATCCTCGTCGGCGGGGGTGGGTATGACTCCTGGCTCTACGACTCCCTCGAGGATGATGACCGCATCATCTCCGCCATGGACCTGGAGCCGCATGACCACTCCGACCATGACCATGACCATGACCATGACCATGACCACGACTCCGACAACGAACACATCTGGTACTCCCCGGAGGCGGTGACACACGTCGCGGAGGACCTGGCCGGGAAGGTCACGGAGACCTCCCCCGACACCCGGGTCTCCCCCGATGCGGTGGTCACCCAGATGGCCGACCTGGCTGCACGCATCGCCGATCTGCCCGCAGCCCGTGTGGCACAGACCGAGCCGATCGCCGACCATCTGCTGGCCCACTCCGCCATGATTGAATCCACCCCGGCCGGCTACCGTGCCACCACCCTGAGTGAAGGCGAACCGACGGCAGCCGACGTCGCCGCGTTCCATGAGGCGATTCGAAACGGTGAGATCGACATTCTCATCCACAACCCCCAGTCGGCGGCCTCCGTGTCCACTGGCATCCGGGAACTCGCAGAGCAGGAGGGCATTCCGGTGGTCGAGATCGCAGAGACCCCGGAGCCCGGTACCAATTTCCTTGAGGCCTTCAAAAAGGCAGTCGCGGACCTCGAGCAGGCCGGTCAGTAGAATCGACGCAATGTTAGTCAACTTCACCGACGCGGCGGTGGATCCCCTCTGGAAGGACCTCAATCTTGAGCTCCGCAGGGGGGAATTCATCGCTGTTCTGGGTCCCAACGGCGTGGGAAAATCCACCTTCCTGGGCACCATCCTGGGCACCCGCAAACTGACCTCAGGCACCGTCACCGTCGGGGCGCGGCTGGGTTATATCCCCCAACAGCAGATGTTCCCCGACCTGCCCCTGCGGGCACGCGACCTGGTCTCCCTCGTCGCCGAGCACCGGGTGTTCCGGCGCGGGCACAGGGCCGAGGTGGATACCCTGCTGGAACGCGTCGGTGCCACCGGTCTGGCCGGGCGACGGGTGGGTAAACTGTCCGGTGGGCAACAGCAGCTGATCCGGCAGGCGCAGGCGCTGGCGATGAAGCCTCAGGTGCTGCTTGCCGACGAACCCCTGCTCTCCCTCGACCCCGGTGTGCAGCAGCGCACCGTGAGGCTGTTCGGGGAACTGAAGGCCGAGGGTGTCGCACAGATCGTGATCACCCACGACATCAACCCCTTCCTCGGGTTGGTCGACCGCATCCTCTACCTGGCCCCCCACGGCCACACCCTGGGGCGGATGGATGAGGTCATGCAGTCCGACCGCCTGTCCGAACTCTACGACGCCCAGGTGACCGTTGCGCATATCAACGACCGGATCGTGGTGGTGTAGATGGGCACCTGGCTGACAGATACCCAGTACCTGCTCTCCGTTGATTTCGTGCAACACGCACTGATCGCCGCGGCGGTACTCGGTGTGCTCTCCGGGGTGATGGCCCCCCTGATCGTGATGCGGCAGATGTCATTCTCCGTGCACGCCACCGCCGAACTCGCCCTCATGGGTGGTGCCGCCGCACTGCTCTTCGGCTTCAACGTCGGGGGCGGGGCGATCATCGGATCCGTACTCACCGCCATCCTGCTGGCGGTCCTGGGCATGAAACAACAGGACGCCGCGGTGGGTGTGGTGATGAGCTTCGGTCTCGGTCTGGCCGTGCTGTTCATCCACCTCTACCCGGGGCGCAGCTCCACGGCATTCTCCCTGTTGACAGGTCAGATCGTGGGCGTGTCCTCCGCCTCCCTGTGGATCCTGGTGGCGGTGACGGTCATCGTGGTGGGGGCGGTGGCCATCTTCTGGCGCCCGCTGCTGTTCGCCTCCGTGGACCCGGTCTTGGCGCGGGCCTCGGGGCTGAACGTGCGGATGATCGCCATCGGCTTCGCCGTGCTCATGGGACTGGCCACCTCCCAGTCCGTTCAGATCGTCGGCGCGCTGCTGGTGATGTCACTGCTCATCGTGCCCGGCGCGGCCGCGGTGCAGGTGACATCCAACCCGATCACGGCGGTGGTCCTGTCGCTGATCTTCGCGGAGGTGGCGGCCGTGGGTGGCCTGCTGCTCTCCCTCGCGCCGGGACTGCCGGTGAGCGTATTCGTCACCACCATCTCCTTCATCATCTACCTGGTGTGCAGGGTGATCGGCTGGTGGCGCGGGCGCGGGGCGCAGCGCGACGAGGATGCTTATCGACGCCGCCTGCTCCACGCCTCCATCTAGGGTTCTACTGCGCCAGACGGCGCTGACGGGCGAACTCCGACAGCACCACACCTGCCGCCACCGAGGCGTTGAGGGATTCCACCCACGGCTCGGTGGGGATGGACATGATGGTGTCGCAGTTCTCACGGACCAGGCGTGAGATGCCCTTGCCCTCGGAACCGACCACGATGACCACATTGTCGGTGCCGTCGTAGGTGTCCAGGGTGTGGTCCCCACCGGCATCCAGACCGACGACCTGGTAGCCGTTCTTCTGGAACTCCTTGATGGTGCGGGTCATGTTGGTTTCCTTGGCCACCGGGACACGCGCCGCGGTACCCGCGGAGGTGCGCCATGCCACGGCGGTCACCGATGCGGACCGACGTTCCGGGATGATCACACCGTTGCCACCGAAGGCGCCCACGGAGCGGATGACCGCACCGAGGTTACGGGGGTCGGTGATGTTGTCCAGGATGACGAACATGCCGGGCTTCGGGGACTGTGCTGCGTCGGCAAGCAGGTCGTGGATGTCCGCATACTCGAACGGTGGGATGGCCAGGCCGATACCCTGGTGCATGCCGTTACCGGTCATGCGATCAAGCTCCAGCTTGTTCACCTCGAGCACCGGAATGGAACGGTCAGCTGCGAGACGGACCGATTCACTCAGACGTTCATCATTGGCGGCACCTTCCGCAACATACAGTGCGGTGGACGGGACCCGGGCGTGGAGGCACTCCAGGACCGGGTTGCGACCCACCACCAGTTCAGTCTGTTCCCGCTGGTGACGGCCCTTTTCCCGGCGCTGTCGTTCCAGCTTGCGCTTGTGTGCCGCGTGGTAGACGCGGTCCTCCGCCTTGGGGGTCGGGCCCTTGCCCCTCAGGCCACGCCGGATCTGGCCGCCACTGCCCTTCTGGGCGCCCTTCTTGTTTGTCTTGCGCACACCGCCGTGGCGGCCGTCATTTCCTGCCATGGTGAAAAAATTCCCTTCCTAGAAGTCTCACACTCTACTGCAGTTTCCAGGACACGCCATCAGCGGTGTCCACCACCTCGATACCAGCGGCCGCGAGGCGGTCACGTACCTCGTCTGCTACCGCCCAGTCCTTCTCCGCCCGCGCTGTGGCCCGGCGCTCCAGTTCGGCATGGACCAGCACCTCCAGGGCCTCATGGGCCGCGGAGTCATCGGTCTGGGTGCCCCACTCCACCGGATCAAACCCGAGCACACCGGTCATGGCCCGGACAGCACCAGCCAGCTCACGTGCCTTCTCCATTTCCCCGGCCGCCAGGGCACTGTTGCCCTCACGCACCGCGTTGTGGATCTCCGCCAGCGCCTTCGGCACCGCCAGATCCTCATCCATGGCGGCCTCGAAACCAGCGGTCCAGGTGCCCACCTCCACCTCACCGACCCGGTCCACGAACGCCTCAATGCGACGGTAACCGGCAGCCGCCTCGGTCAGTGCACCCTCGGAGTACTCGAGGACACTGCGGTAGTGGGCGGAACCGAGATAGTAACGCAGCTCGACGGGGCGGACCTTCTCCAGCATGTTCGGGACGGAGAGGACATTGCCCAGGGACTTCGACATCTTCTCCCCCGCCATGGTCACCCAGTGGTTGTGCATCCAGTACCGGGCGAAACCATCACCGGCAGCATGGGCCTGGGCGATCTCGTTTTCATGGTGGGGGAACTGCAGGTCCAGGCCACCACAGTGGATATCGAACTCCGCACCCAGGTAGTAGGTGGCCATGGCGGAGCATTCCAGGTGCCAACCGGGCCGTCCCTCACCCCACGGGGTGGGCCAGGACGGCTCCCCCGGCTTGGCGGCCTTCCAGAGCGCGAAGTCCTGGGGGCCACGCTTACCGAAGTTGTCGGTCTCCCCCTGCTCCATGTCCTCCACCCGGTTGCCGGAGAGGGAACCATAATCGGAGCCCTCCGCCGCCACCCAGGCGGTGACATCGAAGTAGACGGATCCGTTGACCTCATAGGCGAAACCATTGTCGATGAGCCTCTGCATGTACTGCACCATCTGGGTGACATGGCCGGTGGCGCGTGGTTCCACGCTCGGAGGCAGCACACCCAGGGTGTTGTACGCCCAGGTGAACTCACGCTCATAGGTGGACACCCACTCCCACCATGGCCGACCATGCTCAGCGGCCTTGGTGAGGATCTTGTCATCGATATCGGTGACATTCCGGACGAAGGCCACATCCAGCCCCTTGGCCAGCAGCCAACGACGCAGGATATCAAAGGCCACCCCGGAGCGGACATGGCCGATGTGGGGCTGCGCCTGCGGGGTGGCACCACACAGGTACACGGAGGCATGTCCCGGCTTCAACGGGATGAATTCTCGGAGCGTACGGGTAGCGGTGTCAAAGATGCGTAGAGTCACGCCCCTCAGTCTAGCTGGCCACCACCCACCTCTGAATATTTCCACCAGGGATGCTTGCATTGCAATTCTATAGAGTTATAGAATCCCCCCTGGTACAGTTTCTATAAGTCGATAGAAAAGGCGTTTTATGACTAGCAGGGAAATATCAGATCTCATCAGTTTCAAGCTCGGAAGGCGCAATTTCCTTCAGGCAGTCCTCGCCCTCGGCGCAGCTGGCGCGGTTAGTGGCTGCAGCTCACACGCTACCCCCGCGCGAAGCAGCGTCGCCGCAGGCATTCTCAATGCTGGCATGGGACCGATCCCCGGAGACCACTACCTCTCTTCCACTCCGGACACGGTTCTATGGGGCTACGTGCCGGGTCTGCACACACCACCCACCTTGCAAATCCGTTCGGGAGAGACGGTCACAGTGGACACCGTCAGTCACGAGGGACTCCTGGAGGATCAGGGCAGAGACCCAGAGACGTTTTTTGGTCACCATGGAGTAGCTTCCTCGGAAGTGCTGGAGGATGCTAAAGATATCGCAGCGTCCTATTCGCGTACACCCCGCGACTTCGATCTCGACGGGCCCCATGTTGTCACCGGACCGATTTTCGTTGAAGGCGCACAACCCGGCGACGTACTCAAAGTGGAAACGCTCCAAACCGATCTACGCGTGCCGTACGGGGTGGTTTCCAGTCGACACGGCAAGGGTGCACTCGGGATCAAACCGGACGGCACCCCACCGGCCGGAATCCACATTTCGGAGGTCATGCCCCCCACTCACACTGACGGTCGCGAGACCGGGATCCCCACCGACTACGGGAATATCTCCGTCTACACGCCCGTGGAGGATGGCCACGGGATCATGGATGGAGGGGAGTCAAAGATCCGCTTTCCACTTCGGCCTTTCATGGGCATGATGGGGGTGGCTTTTGCAGACGGGGATCCCACCGCTCCACAACTCAACTCCATTCCACCGACCCTGGGTGGAGGCAACATTGACATTCGCCACCTGTCTGCCGGCTCTGCCTTCTACCTACCTGTGAATACGGAGGGAGCCCTGTTCTATACCGGCGATCCGCATATGGGGATGGGTGACGGCGAAGTCGCACTGACCGCTATGGAGGGTTCTCTACGAACCACCTTCAAGCTCACCGTCTGCAAGCCCGGCAGTGGCGATGCCCCCTCAATCGCCTTCAACTATCCATTCGGGGAAACCGATGAGCACTGGATCCCAATTGGATTGTCCGACCCGGACGGCTCACAGGGAGGCGGCCAGAACAGTGATCTCAACGTGGCCATGCGCAGGGCAGTCGTCAACGCGCTGGATTTCCTAGAATCTGACCTGAACATAACCAGGTCGGTCGCTTATGCATACCTGTCTGCAGCCGCGGATTTCACCATCTCACAGGTGGTGGACCGCACGACCGGTGTCCACGGACTGATCAGGAAGGCCGATTTTATCTAGAGGCGGATCCGCTCCATGGTGCGGTAGTAATCCGCGTGTTCCAGCTTCGAGGCCGCCGCCTCGTCCACCACGATGGTGACATCCGCGTGCAGTTGCAGCACGGAACCAGGGCACAGGGCGGTCAGCGGGCCCTCCACGATGCGGTGGATGGCATCGGCCTTGGCCTCGCCGGTGGCCACCATGATGATGTTCTCGGCGCGGGTGATGGTTCCCAGCCCCTGGGTCATGGCGTGGGTGGGCACATTCTCAATGCAGTCATTGAAGAAGCGCGCATTGTCCTTGATGGTCTGCGGGTGCAGGGCCTGCACCTTGGTCGGTCCCTGCAGCGCGGAGGTCGGTTCGTTGAAACCGATATGGCCGTTCACACCCACGCCGAGCAGCTGGATCGCAACACCGGTGTCGATGATCTTCTGCTCATAGAGGGCGGCGGCGTGGTAGGGATCCGGGTCGGTGCTGTCCGGGCTGTGGACGTTGGCATCCACGAAATCGACATGGGCGGTGAACTCATCGCGGATGGTGCGGAAGTAGCTGTTCTTATCGTCGCGGGCCAAACCCACATACTCATCCAGCAGGAATGCCTGGATGGTCTTGAAGGTCAGTTCCCCCGACTCATACATGCGGATCAGTTCCCGGTAGGTGGTCAGCGGGGATGATCCCGTAGCAAGACCGATGGTGCGCCCCTGTTTGATGAAGGGTGCCATGATTGCCGCAGCTTCCTTGCCGACCTCCTGGGCATCCGCCCGAATGATGATGTCCATGTTCGAAATCCTTTTAAGTCTCGGGTGGATTCGCTTGATCCACAACCCGCCTAATTCTGCCACCTGGCTGCCCAACCACAATATTTCAGCGGGCATACGGGGTTGAATGATGATCCCCGCGGACTACTCCATCCCCAGTTTCTGCGCGAGCAACCTGCGGAAAGGTGCATAGTGATTCTTCACCGCAGCCTCGTACCTCTCCGGATCCGCGGCGTTCAACGCCTCCACAATCTCCTGGTGGGCATCGATGGTCTGGTGGATATCAGCCGGCATCGGCAGACTCAGCAGAGGCTGTGATTCCGCCTGGATACGCCAGAATGCGTCATTGAGTTCCCGGATCAGGGGGTTCCCCACCTTCGACGCCAGCGTCAGGTGGAAGGAACGGTCCTCCGCCGCAAAGGACTCCCCCTTCTCACTGTGCTCACGCATGCGGTCCACGTACCCCAGCAGGTCATTGCGCAGCTGCCCGTCAAAGGTGCGCAACAACTCCGTACCCAGGGCCAGGTCGAGGATCTCCCTCGTCTCAACCACATGCAGCAGATTCTTCAGGGAGGTGTCCGTGTTCAGGATGGTCCGGAAGACCATGCCGTTGATCAGGGGTTCCAGGGACATATCAGACACGAAGGTGCCGTAACCATGACGTACCTCGACAATGTCCAGGGTGACCAGGGACCTGATGGCCTCCCTGATCGCCGACCGGGAGCATCCGATCACCGCACACAACACGGTTTCCGACGGCAGCATGTCACCCCGCCGGAGCCCCTGTTCCCGGATGTAGCGTTTGATACCCGCCACCGCCTCCTGGGTGGTGGACCTGGAACGCGATGGCCTGCGCGCTATAGTCATGGCACTGCCCTTCTGTTATCCCACTGGTTGTTATTCAAGTTAGGCCGTGGGACGCAGGAAAACACTGTGAACACCGAAACGGGGGTGAGAACCCTACCCGGTCCACACCACCGCGGTGGCCAGCGCGGCCCTGCCCTCACCGCGGCCGGTGAACCCCATGTGATCGGTGGTGGTGGCCGACAGGAAGCACGGGGCACCGAGGATATCGGAGATCACCTGCTGCGCCTCCTCCCGGCGCGGGCCGAACTTCGGGGTCTGCCCCACCAGCTGCGCGGCCACATTGCCGATGGTGAAACCACGGGTGATCAGAAGCTCCCGTACCTCGATGAGCAGCTGTGTTCCGGAGACACCGTCATATTCGGGGCGTCCCACCCCGACGAAGGAACCGAGATCACCCAGTCCGGAGGCCGACAGCAGGGCATCCACGATGGCATGGGCGACCACATCACCGTCGGAGTGTCCCTCGCAGCCGTCGACGCCGTCGAAAAGCAGACAGGCGATCCAGCACGGTTTGCCTGCCTCGATCTGGTGGGCATCGGAGGCGATTCCCACCCGGGGGATGATCTGTTCAGTCACCTGGCACCTCAAAAATCGTCGGTTCTGCCTCATCGGTGATCCGCTGGGCAAGCATCATGTCAATCGGCGTGGTCACCTTGAAAGCCATCGGATCGCCCTGCACGCAGGTGACCTCCACGCCGTACCACTCCATCAGACTGGCATCATCAGTGGGGATGAAACCCGGATCCGGGGTGGCGAAGAATTTCTCGTTGGCGGCGCGCAACCGGGACAGGAGGAAACCCTGCGGGGTCTGCACCGCACGGAGGTCCGCCCTGTTGGGCGTGTCGACGACTGTCGATCCGTCGACACGCTTGATCGTATCGGCGACCGGCACCACCGGGATCACCGCGGGCGCACCGTCCGCAACCATCCGCGCGACCCGCGCGATCATCCCCGGAGGGGTCAGGGCGCGGGCACTGTCATGGATGAGCACGATCGCATCATCATGATCGATGGCCTGCAGACCCGCCCACACGGAGTCCGCGCGTTCGCCACCACCGTGAACCAGGCGGACGCGCACACCTTCCGGATCGTTGAGCAGGCCACGTCGGGTCAACAGCTCCCGGGCGTAGTCCTCCATATCGGGGCTGACCAGGATGATGACCTCATCCACCACCTCCGAGGTGAGCATCGCCCGGAGGGAGCGTTCCACCAGTGACCTGCCCCGCAGCGTCACGAACGCCTTGGGGATCGGGCCACCCAACCGGGTACCTCGACCGGCCGCCGCAAGGAGGGCGACCACGGGGAGCCTGGACATGGAAGTTCTAGTCTTCGTCGTCGAAGCTCAGATCATCGAGATCCACATCGGAATCATCGAAGTCATCGAACGCGTCCTTCTTCTCCTCATCATCACCGAGGAGATCAGCGCGGTGGCGGGCGATGGTCTCATCGACCTCCGCGAGGAAGGCATCCGCCTTGGCCTCATCCACCGTCTCCGCCAGTGCCAGCTCACCGACGAGCACCTGACGGGCCTTGGCCAGCATGCGCTTCTCACCGGCGGACAGGCCACGGTCCTGATCACGACGCCACAGGTCACGCACAACCTCGGCCACCTTGTTCACGTCACCGGAGGCCAGACGCTCCTGGTTCGCCTTGTAGCGGCGTGACCAGTTACCGGCCTCCTCCACATCGGTTTCACGCAGCACGGAGAAGACCTTCTGCAGGCCCTCCTCGCCGACCACATCACGCACACCGACGAGCTCGGCGTTCTTGGCCGGAACGCGGACAACGAGATCGGACTGGTTGATCTTGAGAACCAGATAGTCCATCGTCTCACCGTTCAGCTCACGCTGTTCCAGGGCTGTGATCATCGCAGCACCGTGATGCGGATAGACGACGGTATCGCCGACCTTGAAATCCATTCCCACTCCTCTTCATGGCACTTAAGCCATGTCATCGCCCGGGCGAACCAATTCAGGCGCCAGAGCACAGACCTTAACCACACAGATTCTAGCATGAACAGCCAAAACGGGGCACGGATGGACAGGTCCCCTCATCACCGGCCAGCTGGCTCCTCCAGCTGGAAGGTGGAAATAAAACTGAGGGTTTCGCCCGAATTGACTGTGCGGGACCAGCTGATTCCCATGCCGTTATCATAACGACCTGGCGCAGCCGTATCATTGAATTCAGAGCCGTCGACGATGGTGCGCCAGATATCGAGGTACCGGCCAGCTGCAGCCCTGACATCGCCGGAGTTGTCAGTGAGTGTGATCCGTCGACCGTCGGATGCCACGCATGAAGCACCCCCGTCAAAAACCTCACCGGTCCCGTAATCATCACGGTTGAGATAACAGTCAGCGCCCCGATAGAGCACAAAATCGTGGGCATTCTCAGAAGTGTTCGTGACGGAAATGGCGGTGTGATAGCGGCCATTCAGATCTTCAAACACATCCAACTGTTCAATAAGCAATCCGGAATCCCCAGCCCGTACTGATGTCTTCACAACAAAGGGATCCCAGGCGCTCCCCGTTCCCGTTATCACCGGCCCGGAGACAACCTCAAAACCGTTTTCCTTATTGATCCAGTCAGCGGCCACGCCATAGGAACGGCCCCCCACAAACAGATTCGTTCCAGCCCAGAAATTCTGGAAATACACACTGCGCCCATCTTCGACAGAGTCGATGCGGGTTGCCAGTTGAGGAGAGATGGTGAGGTTGGTCAGTTCGCCCGGACGGGTATAAAACTCACCTACCGGTGGTAGAGGCCGGGTCGGCTGGCTTACCTCACCGGAACCACCGTCAGGATTGTCTACTTCCACGCAATGTTCGTAGATCGAAAATTTCGCAATTGTGGTCCCAGGAAGTTTCGCCTCCCAATCCCAGAGCATCGAAACCTCTGCCTCGATACCCGCGTTGAGCACGCCATAAAGGTATGCCTCAATACAGTTATCCTCCAGGGTGGAGCTCACGGTGGCCTCAGCAGACACCCCAGGGCCACCTTCCACGAAGAGACCTGCATCGGCCACGCCGATCTCACCCTTCAGAGCACCCTTGATGCCCACGAAGACATCCGCAGCCACATTCGCCTCCATTGCGGGAGCAAAGGGCTCATTCTTATGCTCAAAAATCGGCTTGGATTGGTTCCCGTCGAAAATTGCCCCTACTGTCGTCTCAGTAGCCACGGAGAATGTCGCACCACCTGTCGCTGATAATGCGATGGTAACCTCGGGTCCCAATTCGAGCCCCAGTGGCCCCCAGATAGGAATCCAGACACGGGGAAGGATGTGCTCTCCCAGCTCACATTCTTCCTCCAGTGCACCGAGAATCTGGAGATAGAGCTCGTTTTTCTGCTCGATTTCAACTTTGGCGTATCTATCCCAGAGATCAAACTGTGCCTTTCCGGTGAGCTCCATGACGGAACCCATCTCCACACGTGGCTGAGCCTTACTCTCGCATTCCCACATCGATTGAGTGGGGGAAATGTTCATGGTGGATGGCGACGCGGCCGCTCGAGCAAACAGTCGTAGGGCGTTAGCCGCCACATCGCCGGCATCGTAGATGATCGCATCCCGGAGCGTGAAATCAACATCGAAGGAAAAATCATCATAGGCATCTTCCAGGGATACCGCCTCGACCGTGAGTTCAACCAGGCCGTTGTCCAGGACTACTGAACGGGTAACTCTTCCAACCACTCCGATGGGCGTGCTGGCAGTGACATTGACGACGAGAATTTCACCAACGTCCGGCGCAGTCATGATTTCCGGGTTCATGAGAACAATTTTGGGATGGTCCACGCCCGCCGACACATGCAGCACCGCTCCGGGTTCGGCGATGACAGTGTCTTCCTTGGGTACCGCACGGTTCTCCAGGGGGCGACTTGGCAACCAATCCGGCTCTTCCTCAGGGGGATCTGCTTCCGGGGTGGATGATCGTCCACTTGAACCGCCTAAACCAGATAGTGCGGCGACAAGAGCAGCGATGGCACCTGCAGCAAAACCGAGATGCGCCAGCGGAATACGATTTCCAGCAATAACCAGTGTGCCGTTTTCAATCCGGGGCACGATCGAGGGAGCAGAGACACCATCTACCGCACTACTCGAAACCTCGGGGATAGGTTGCGCCGCCACCGGTTGGGCCTGACCAAATACTAAAGATATTGCGACTATCCCTGAGAGATAAGCGGTTCTGAGCTTGAATTTTTTCACAGAAAGAAATCTAACACCCAGCCTACTGCCACGCAGCTCACAGACAAATTCCATTGAAATGGTCTTGTATTTCCAATTAGGTACGTCACGGCTGAACGGGCAACCACACAGCAGGAATGCCACCGCACCCTTCCACCTCAATCCACCCAGGGCTCCGGAACATGCCCCTTTAGTTTGCCCCCGTTTACACCCTCGGTTAAACCAACCAACTGTGTGAACCAGATGAAACGGACTAGGGTTGTCTGCAGCATATCCAGTTTTTTCTGGATGGTTCCTGGAATATAGACCCAAGTGGAGGACGAATCCGTGAAGTCCCTGAATTCAGCTGCCCGTCGCGGCGCGATCATGACTGTTGCTGCACTGTCGGCGCTTGCGCTTGCTTCCTGCAGTGCAGGACAGGTCACCCAGACCTCGACCCAGGTAGCCGCTGTTGACGGCGCTAACGCCGACACGGAAAATGGCGAGATCGCCGTCCGCGACGTCACCATCCATGTCACCGAAGACGGTGAGGCCGGCCTGAAGTTCACCGCCATCAACCAGGACACCAGCCACACCACCCACACCCTCGAGAGCGTCACCGTTGACGGCATTGAGGTCGAGATGGATGACCCATCTCCGCTGGAGCGCGAATGCGTACTCGTCGCTGATATTCAGGAGGAGCTGGACAAGCTCGTCGAGCCGGAAGTCGGTTGCATCGAGCACGTGGCCACCTCCCTGGAGAACCCCGGCTTCGCCTACGGCGGTAACCTGCCCGTCGAGTTCGTCTTCGACACCGGCACCATCACCGTTAATGCCGCCATCTCCGCACCTCCGCTGGAGTCCGGCACCTTCAACCGTGAACAGGGTGAGGGCGGCGCACACGAGGGCTCCCACTAGAGCTCCCACATCCTACGATCCCCAGGCTCCGGCCTGGGTTTTGTGCTTTTCGAACATGTTTTTGTCCGGGCCACCGTTTAGGATGTGGCCATGGTTAAAAAGGCACGCAGTGTGCATGAATGCTCCGAATGTGGTTACTCCAGTCCGAAGTGGCTGGGTCGCTGCCCGGAATGTGGTTCCTGGGGTTCCATGGAGGAACGCACTGTCGGCGCCACCACCGGTGCCGCGAAGGCAGCTGTGTCCGGGGCCGCCCCCACCGGCCTGACACCCACCTCCCCGGCGGTACCGATCGGTAGGATCGTCGCGTCCACAGCCACCAGCATCTCCACCGGCATCGGGGAGCTCGACCGCGTGCTCGGCAGCGGTATCGTCCCGGGTTCGGTGGTGCTCATGGCCGGTGAGCCCGGCGTGGGTAAGTCCACGCTCCTGCTGGAGGTGGCCAGCCGGTGGTCGTCGATGAAGGAGGGGGATGGCACCCGCACCGCCCTCTATGTCACGGCCGAGGAATCCGCAGGCCAGGTACGTCTGCGCGCGGAACGCACCAATGCGGTCAAGGACACCCTGTACCTGGCGGCGGAATCGAATCTGGATGTGGTGTTCGGACATGTCAACCAGCTCAAACCCAGCCTGCTCATCGTCGACTCGGTGCAGACCATGCACGCCGCCGGCGTGGAGGGTGTGGCGGGCGGTGTCGCCCAGTCGCGTGCCGTCACAGCTGCCCTGACTACCCTGGCCAAGACCTCCGGGGTGCCGATCCTGCTGGTGGGTCACGTGACCAAGGACGGCAATGTCGCCGGCCCCCGCGTGCTGGAGCACCTGGTGGATGTGGTGCTCAACTTCGAGGGTGACCGGCATTCGTCGTTACGCATGCTCCGCGGCATCAAGAACCGCTTCGGTGCCACGGATGAGGTGGGCTGTTTCGAGCAGCAGTCCGATGGCATCAAGGAGGTCCCGGATCCCTCCGGATTGTTCCTCTCCCACCGCGGTTCCACCCCCGATGGCACGGCCGTGACGGTCGCCATGGACGGTGTGCGCCCGCTGTTGGCCGAGGTGCAGAGCCTGCTTGTCGACGCCCCCTCCAAGAACCCCCGACGCGTGGTCACGGGGCTCGACGCCAACCGGGTTCCGATGGTGCTGGCGGTGCTCTCCGCGCGCGCCGGGCGCGCCACCCAGGGCAAGGACGCGTATGTGGCCACCGTCGGTGGCATGAAGGTAGGGGAACCCGCCACCGATCTCGCGGTGGCGCTGGCGACCGCCTCCGCGCTGGCCAAGAAACCACTTCCGGACAAGACGGTGGTGCTCGGTGAAGTTGGTCTGGCCGGTGAGATCAGAAGGGTGCCCAACGTGGAACGCCGCCTGGCGGAGGCTGAGCGCCTGGGATATGAAAAAGCCGTTGTACCTGCGGGTTCCGGGGTGAAGAAGACGGGTCTGCAGGTTATGGAGACATCAACGCTGGTCGATGCCCTGGCAGCTGTAAAGTTGTGATTCATGAGCACCACCACCGATATCCTCCCGGATGTCCACACCATGCGTGACACCCTGCAACGTCTCGCACCCGGCACCCCACTGCGCGACGGCCTGGACCGTATCGTCCGTGGCCACACCGGCGCCCTCATCGTTCTCGGCGATGAGGAGAATGTCACCTCCATCTGCGACGGCGGCTTCGAATTCGATGTCACCTTCGCCGCCACCCGCCTGCGCGAACTGTGCAAGATGGACGGCGCCGTGGTCCTGTCCTCGGATGGCGAACGCATCAAACGCGCCAATGTGCAGCTGATCCCCTCGCCGTCCTGGCCCACCCAGGAATCAGGCACCCGCCACAGGTCCGCGGAGCGCACCGCCCTGCAGACCGGTGTGCCGGTGATCGCCGTGTCAGAATCCCAGAACACCATCACCCTGTACGTCGAGGGCAAGTCCCACATCCTGGAGGAGCCCTCCACCCTGCTCAACCGGGCGAATCAGGCGCTGGGCACCATGGAGCGGTACCGTGACCGCCTCGATCAGGTCAACACCCGGCTCCACATGGCGGAGCTGCACAACTACGCCACGGTGATCGATGTGGTCTCCGTGATCCAGCGTGAGGAGATGCTGCGCCGTGTCGGCGAGACCATCGACACGAATGTGCTCGAACTGGGCCGGGAGGCCAAACAGATCCAGATTCAGCTCACCGAACTGCGCGGCGATAACGACCGCGAACGCGGTTACATCATCGCCGATTACCTGGTCACCGACGGTATCCCCACCGATGAGACGATCACCGAGGCTCTGGAGGCGGTGTCCGGTCTCGATGACAAATCCCTGATGAAGCCCTCCAACATCGCCCGCATCCTCGGCCTTCCCCCCACCGAGGAGGCACTCGATGAACCGGTGGTGCCCCGCGGTTACCGCACCCTCAACCGGGTGCCCCGCGTGCAGAAATTCCTCATGGACAAACTCGTGGGCGAATTCGGCAACCTGCATGCCCTGACCAGCGCCTCCGTGGAGGAGATCAGTGCCGTGGACGGTGTCGGATCGCTGTGGGCCCGTCACATCACCGATGGGCTGGCCCGGTTGACCTAACCCAGGTTGAAGGTCAGTGCCTGGGAGGGGTTGTCCCCGATGACGGTGTGCAGGAAGTAGGCACCCGCGGGCACCGGCTGGCGGTCGGAGCACCGCTCCGGTGCGGAGGTGGTGCGTGACCAGATGGCCTGGAAATAACGCTCCTCGCCTGCAGGGAAGACCCGGGTGCCGGTTTCCACCGCCGGGTTGCAGTCCACATCCGCCCACACACGGGCGTTGGTGGCCAGGTCATAGACCTCGAAGCGCAGGACCTCGTCATCCAGGTCGACCTCGCAGTCGGCGGCGGTGGGGTTCTCCACCGTCATGTACAGCTGTGGTTCCTCACCGGGGGCGAAGTTCGGTTTGTTACTGCCGGCGGTGATGATCAGATCCGACAGTTCGCAGGAGTCCTTCGGCGCGCCGGTCGGCTCCGGGGATTCCTCCGTGGTGCCCTCGGCGGCTGACACCGAGGAACCGGCTGCATCTTCCGGGCTGGAGGAGGCTGCGGTGGTTTTTTCTGTGGTTTCCTCTGTCGTGGTCTCCGGGGTGAGATCCACGGAGTTGTCCAAGGTGGTGGTGGCCGCGGCGGGGTCGGTGTCTGTCTCCTCCCCACCCAGGGAGGTCAGACCCCAGATGGCCAGGGCGATCACGACCAGCAGAATGACAAGCGCGGCGATACGACGGCGCCTGTAGATGACTTCGTTGTGTCTCGGAGTTCCCACAGGCATCAGCATATTCCTTGCTCACCCACCGGGGATGCACCAACACGTGAACGTGTTGGTTTTCACCCCCTACTGTTAATCCACGTTGCGGGTAATCACAGGCTCGGTGAAGCCGTCGGAGAGACGGTAGCGCAGGCCGACGATGCCCACCTTGCCCTGTTCAACACGTTCGGCGATCTCCGGGGAGCGGGACAGGATCTGGTTCACGGTGGCCAGCACGTGATGGCCTTCGTACTCTTCAGCGGTGGACTTACCCAGGCCCCGTGCCTCCAGGATGGAGGGGGCGACCTTCTCAATCAGCACACGCTGGTACCCACCCGGGATCTCCCCGCCGTCGAGAGCCGCGGCGGTGGCGGCGACAGCACCACAGGACTCGTGTCCCATGACGACAACCAGTGGCACATCGAGGGCTTCGATGGCGTATTCGATGGAACCGAAAACAGCCTGGTCGAGGATCTCCCCGGCGGTGCGGACCACGAAGAGGTCACCCAGTCCGACGTCGAAGATGATCTCAACCGGAACGCGGGAATCGGAGCAGGAGATGACAACGGCGGAGGGTTTCTGACCGTCACGCAGCGCCGCACGGCGGGGGGCATCCTGGTTGGGGTGGTCACCCCGGTGGTCCATGAATCGCTGATTACCGGCCTGCAGCGCCTCCCAGACGCCCGTGGGGGTACGTTCTACATTTCGCAATGGCATGGGTTCTATTCTTCCATCATGGATGTTTGGGATGCGAACCGACCCATGCATTAGAATTTTCGGGGACATGTCATATAACGCTCTCCAGTCTTCTGTCCTCCGGTGGTTCCGCCTCAACGCCCGCGACCTGGCGTGGCGTGATCCCGACACCCCTGCCTGGGGAATCCTACTCTCCGAGGTGATGAGCCAACAGACCCCTGTCGCCCGCGTCGAGCCGATCTGGCTGGAATGGATGGCAACCTGGCCCACCCCGCAGGCGTTCGCGGAGGCCTCCACCGATGAGGTGCTGCGCGCCTGGGGGAAACTGGGGTATCCGCGTAGGGCCCTGCGGTTGCTGGAGTGTGCGAGGGTGATCGTCGACAAGCATGGTGGCCGGGTACCGGACACCGTCGACGAACTGCTCGCCCTGCCCGGCATCGGAGACTACACCGCGCGCGCCGTGGCGGCGTTCGCGTTCGGGCAGAATGTTCCGGTCGTGGACACCAACGTGCGCCGCGTGTACAGGCGCGCGGTCGAGGGCCGCTTCCTGCAGGGAACCGCCTCCAAAAAGGAGCTTGTCGACGTCGCCGCCATTCTCCCCGCCGACTCCGGCCCCGAATTCTCCGCCGGGATCATGGAACTGGGCGCACTGATCTGCACTGCCACCTCACCGAAATGTGCTTCGTGCCCACTGTTGGAACTGTGCGAATGGCAACGCCTGGACTGCCCCGCCCCCTCCGAGGAGGAACTCGCCTCCGCGAAGAAACGCGTGCAGAAATTCACCGGAACCGACCGGCAGGTACGTGGCCTGATCATGGATGTGCTGCGCGGCGCCGAGGCACCCGTGGCGAAATCAGCCATCGACGTGGTCTGGCCCGACGAGGCACAACGCTCCCGGGCGCTGTTCTCCCTGTTGTCCGATGGCCTCGCAGAGCAGGACGCCGACGGGAACTTCCACCTGCCGCGTTAACCCAGAGATCCTGTTTCCAGAAACCGCAATACTTAACCCAGAGATCACTGGTGCTCTCTGGAGACAGGATCTCTGGGTTAAGATTCGGCGTCGGTGAATGTGGCTACGGCACAACAAAACCCCGCATCCAGCGATGCGGGGTTTCGTCGTGAAGCGGTCTACTGCTCGCGCTGTGGTGCAGCACCACCCGGCTGGTCATCGGTGCCGTAGTAGTCACCGGTGACACGCTCGGATTCCGTGGGGTTGGAGGAGGCATCCTCATCCAGCTCGCGGAGGGTCTCCGGGTCGATGCCATCGAGGGAACCGGTCTCCGGGACATCGCCGTCGGCTGCGGAGTCGACATCCTGGATGGCCTCGGCCGCCTCGACGGAGATCTCGGAGAACTTACCGTCCGGCAGTGGCTTCGGGCGCGGGGTGAAGGTAAAGGTCGCTCCGTCGGTGTTCTTCGACTCGCCATCCCAGCCGTCGACGTCAACGGTGACGATCTCGCCGGCACCGATCTCGCCGAAGAGGATCTTCTCCGACATGGCGTCCTCGATCTCACGCTGGATGGTACGACGCAGTGGTCGTGCACCCAGTACCGGATCGAAACCGCGGGAGGCCAGCAGTGCCTTGGCCTTGTCGGTGAGCTCGATGCCCATGTCCTTGTCCGCCAGGGCGCGGGAGACACGGCCGATGAGCAGCTCCACCATCTGGATGATCTGTTCGCGGGTCAGCTGGTGGAATACCACGATCTCGTCGATACGGTTGAGGAACTCGGGGCGGAAGTGCTTCTTCAGCTCGTCGTGGACCTTGTTCTTCATGCGGTCGTACTGGGCATCGGAATCGGTTTCGTTGCTTCCGCTGAAGCCCAGGCCGACAGCCTTGGAGATGTCCTGGGTGCCCAGGTTCGAGGTGAAGATGAGCACGGTGTTCTTGAAGTCCACAATGCGGCCCTGGCCGTCGGTGAGACGACCATCCTCGAGCACCTGCAGGAGGGTGTTGTAGATCTCCTTGTGGGCCTTCTCGATCTCGTCGAAAAGCACAACCGAGAACGGCTTGCGGCGGACCTTCTCGGTGAGCTGGCCGCCCTCCTCGTAGCCGACGTATCCGGGAGGTGCACCGAAGAGACGGGAGGCGGTGAAGCGGTCGTGGAACTCGCCCATGTCGATCTGGATGAGGGAGTCATCGTCGCCGAACAGGAACTCGGCCAGTGCCTTGGACAGCTCGGTCTTACCCACACCGGACGGGCCGGCGAAGATGAAGGATCCGGACGGACGCTTCGGGTCCTTCAGACCTGCGCGGGTGCGGCGGATCGCACGGGAGACAGCCTTGACGGCCTCGTCCTGACCGATGATGCGCTTGTGCAGCTCCTCCTCCATGTTGAGCAGACGCGAGGACTCGGCCTCGGTCAGCTTGAACACCGGGATGCCGGTCCAGGTGGCCAGCACCTCGGCGATCTGCTCCTCGCCGACCTCCGCGATCTCCTCGAGATCACCGGAACGCCACTGCTTCTCCTTCTCAGCGCGCTCCTCCCCCAGCTTGCGCTCCTTGTCGCGCAGACCGGCGGCCTTCTCGAAGTCCTGGGCGTCGATGGCCGCCTCCTTCTCACGGCGGACATCGGCGATACGCTCGTCGACCTCACGCAGGGATTCAGGGGCGGTCATGCGCTTGATGCGCATGCGGGCGCCGGCCTCATCGATGAGGTCGACAGCCTTGTCCGGCAGGAAACGGTCGTTGATGTAACGGTCCGACAGCTGCGCTGCGGCGACCAGGGCACCATCGGTGATGGACACCCGGTGGTGGGCCTCGTAGCGGTCACGCAGACCCTTGAGGATCTCGATGGACAGCTCGACCGAGGGCTCCGGAACCTGCACCGGCTGGAAACGACGCTCCAGGGCGGCGTCCTTCTCGATGTGCTTGCGGTACTCATCCAGGGTGGTGGCACCGATGGTCTGCAGCTCACCACGCGCCAGCTTCGGCTTCAGCAGCGAGGCCGCGTCGATGGCGCCTTCGGCGGCACCGGCACCGACGAGGGTGTGGATCTCATCGATGAACAGGATGATATCGCCGCGCTGGTTGATCTCCTTGAGCACCTTCTTCAGACGCTCCTCGAAGTCACCGCGGTAACGGGAACCGGCGACCAGGGAACCAAGGTCCAGTGAGTAGACCTGCTTGTCCTTCAGGGTCTCCGGGACCTTGCCGTTGACAATATCCAGGGCCAGGCCCTCGACCACGGCGGTCTTACCCACACCGGGCTCACCGATGAGCACCGGGTTGTTCTTGGTACGACGCGAGAGCACCTGCATGATGCGCTCGATCTCCTTGTCACGACCCACCACCGGATCCAGCTTGCCGTCCTTGGCGGCCTGGGTCAGGTTACGGCCGAACTGGTCGAGGACCAGCGAATTGGAACGCTCACCGGCACCGCTGCCCGTGGCGCGGCCACCGGGGGCGGAACCGGCGCCGACAGCGTCGCCACCCTGTCCACCCTGCGGGCTATCCGGGGATCCACCCTGGCCACCCTCGTAGCCGGAGAGAAGCTGGATAACCTGCTGGCGCACGCGCGGCAGATCAGCGCCGAGCTTGACCAGCACCTGGGCTGCCACGCCCTCACCCTCGCGGATGAGACCGAGGAGCAGGAACTCGGTGCCGATGTACTTGTGGCCCATCTGGAGCCCCTCACGCAGGGAGAGCTCCAGGACCTTCTTGGCACGCGGGGTAAAGGGGATGTGACCGGTGGTCGGCTTGGAGCCGTGACCGATGATCTCCTCGACCTCCTGGCGAACAGCATCGAGAGAAATGCCCATGGATTCCAGGGCCTTCGCTGCTACACCCTCACCCTCATGGATGAGACCAAGAAGGATGTGTTCGGTGCCGATGTAATTGTGGTTGAGCATGCGCGCCTCTTCCTGCGCGAGCACAATCACGCGGCGTGCACGATCGGTAAACCTTTCGAACATGTTCTCCCCTTACTTATTTCCTCTAATTTTAACTTTCACCCACTCTAACGCGGGGACCGGACAAAACTTCCCCTGTTTTGTCCACGCAGGAGTGCAACGACCGGACAGAACGTCCGTATTGGCAGGTCAGGTGGTGTTTCCTGAGGGGTTTTGGCCCTGTACGCCTGTAGCGAACAACGTCGGGTACGGGGATTCGGGCGGGCGTCGACAAGCAAAAACGGCGGGAGCGGGTATCCTAGCGGGCGTTCTGACCGACGACCCCAGGGAGCTTGCACCATGCGTTTTCTCAACGATTCCACGCCGCCGTATGAACTGACCTACGCGGATGTGTTCATGGTCCCGTCGCGCTCCGATGTGGGGTCCCGGATGTCGGTTGACCTGCGCACCGTGGACGGCACCGGCACCACGATCCCGCTGGTGGTGTCGAACATGACCGCGGTTGCCGGGCGACGCATGGCGGAGACGATTGCGCGTCGTGGTGGCATCGCGATCCTGCCGCAGGATGTACCCGCCGAGATCGCCGCGGAGACGATCGGGAAGGTCAAGGAGGCGGATCTGGTGTTCGACACCCCGATCACCATCAAGCCGCACCACACCGTCGGTTACGCGCGCAATCTGCTGCACAAGCGCGCCCACGGCGCCGCGATCGTGGTGGAGGGCGAGACCCCGATCGGCCTGATCACCGACAAGGACCTGCGTGCGGTGGATAATTTCACGCAGGTGGGCACGCTGATGAGCACCTCGCTGCTCACCCTGCCCGATGACATCGCCCCCGAGGAGGCCTTCGGGATCCTGCACGGCGCGAGCCGCAAACTCGCGCCCGTCGTCTCCTCCAGCGGCCGTCTGCGCGGCATCCTCACCCGCGCGGGCGCCCTGCGCGCCACCATGTACGACCCCGCGGTCGACTCCTCCGGCAGGCTCCGGGTGGGCGCCGCGATCGGCATCAACGGCGACATCGAGGGGCGTACCCGCACGCTTATCGACGCCGGTGCGGACGTCCTCGTCGTCGACACCGCCCACGGGCACCAGGAGGGCATGATCGATGCTTTACGACGCGTCCGTGCCGTCGGCGTCGACGTCCCCGTGGTCGCCGGCAACGTGGTCACCGCCGCTGGTGTGCGCGACCTGGTGGCGGCCGGCGCGGACATCGTGAAGGTGGGCGTCGGCCCGGGTGCCATGTGCACCACCCGCATGCAGACCGGCGTCGGCCGCCCCCAGTTCAGCGCGGTGCTGGAATGTGCTGCCGCGGCCCGCGAGCTGGGCGCGCATGTGTGGGCCGACGGTGGCGTGCGTGATCCCCGTGATGTGGCGCTGGCCCTGGCCGCGGGAGCCTCGAATGTGATGGTCGGGTCCTGGTTCTCCGGCACCTATGAATCCCCCGGTGACCTGCACGTGGAATCCGACGGCCGGATGTACAAGGAATCCTTCGGCATGGCCTCGCGCCGCGCGGTGGAGAACCGCAACCAGAAGGTCGAGGCCTTCGAGAAGGCCCGGCGCGCCATGTTCGAGGAGGGCATCTCCACCGCCCGCATCTACATCGACGAGAAGAACGGTGGTGTGGAGGATCTGGTGGACGACATCATCGCCGGTGTGCGCTCCGCCTTCACCTACGCGGGCGCGGACTCCATCCCGTCGTTTGCGGAACGTGCCGTGGTGGGTGTGCAGTCCACTGAAGGCTACGCCGAGGGCAAGCCACGGGCGTCGCGCTAGGTTTCTTCCACCCGGGTCACAAACAGTGAGGCGACCAGCGCGATCGTGGCAATGATCGCCCCCGCGACAAACGCGGTACGCGCACCGGCGGCCACCGCCTCGGCTTCGGCACCGCCGGCCAGTGCGGTGCCCAGGGACAGGGCCGCGATCATGATGGCGGTACCGGCGGCACCGGCGAGCTGCTGCAGGGTGTTGAGGATCGCCGAACCGTGTCCATAGAGGATCCGGGGCAGTGAGCCCAGCGCGGTGGTCATCAGCGGGGTCATCATCAGACACATACCGATGGAGAACACGATGTGCAGCCCGACGACCATTCCCACCGGGGTGGAGCTGGTCACCAGGGCGAAGGACCAGGCGGCTGCGGTGAGCAGGATGGCGCCCGGGATAAGCAGCGGGCGTGGGCCGACCTTGTCGTAGAAGCGTCCGATGAACGGGGCGACCAACCCCTGCAGCAGACCACCGGGCATGACCACCAGGCCGGTGACCAGTGCCGTGACACCCAGCGAGGTCTGCAGGTAGATCGGCAGTACCATCACGGTTCCCAGCATCGCACCGAAAGCCAGCAGAATCGCCACCAGGGCGAAGGTGAAGTTGCGGATGCGGAATGGGCGCAGGTCCATCAGTGCGCGATCCTGCCTACCAAGCTGGAGCTGACGACGGATGAAGATGGCCAGGGCGAGGGCATCGACGATGATGACGACAATGCCTGTCGTGCTGTCGCCGTTGAGGACCGCGCCGATGGAACTGAACCCATAAACCAGACCACCGAAGGCAACCGCGGACAACAGCACGGACGGGATATCCAGCGGGGAGATCCTGTTCTCGCCGATGTTCTCAATCAGGAGGGTGCCCACGATGAACGCCACCGCGACGATCGGGAGCATGATCCAGAACAGCCAGTGCCAGGTCAGGGAATTGAGGATGAAACCGGAGACCGTCGGCCCCAAGGCAGGTGCCACCGAGATGACGATCGAGATGATGCCCATCACCGCGCCACGACGTTCCATCGGCACCACGGTGAGGGTGACGGTCATCAGCAACGGCATGATCAGGGCGGTGCCCACCGCCTGTATGATGCGGGCTGTCAACAGGACGGCGAAAGTCGGTGCCAGGGCCGCCACGAGGGTACCCACCAGGAAGAACAGCAATGCCGTGACGAAGATGGTCTTGGTGCTGAAACGGTCCAGCAGATAACCGGTGGTCGGGATGACCACCGCCATGGTGAGCATGAAACCAGTGGTCAACCACTGGGCGGTGGTCTCCGGGATCTGGAAATCCTCCATGATGGCCGGCAACGCCACCGACAGGATCGTCTCATTGAGGATCATGATCATGGCGGAAACCACCAGGATCGCAAGAACTACGACAACCTCCCGGGGCAGCGCCGGGGAGGCTGGTTTGGTGGTCGTTTCCACGGTTGACACTGGGGACCTTTCGGGGGCGTGGACTGTACCGGGCTTAATAACAGGCTTAATACCAGGCGCATGAAGAAGGGGAAAAACTCCCCAATCCTGCCACAGCCGGTGGAGGGAGAGCAACCTGGACCAGCGTGCCTAAGCCACCTGCTGCAGATGCACCGGAGGCTCCTGCTCAAGTGCCCTGCGCAGAATGCGGATGAACTCACATTCTGCGCCGGGTGGCGCATCCAGCTGCTTCGGATCAATGCGCAACACCATATAGCCGTGGTTGGTGAGGAACTTCTCCCGATCACGTTCCGCCATGAGGGCGGCTTCCAGTTCCTCTGGGTTGCCGGTGGTGTACTTTGAGCGCCCGTCAATCTCCACGATGATCCACCCGTTGATGAGGAAATCAACCATGTAGAACCGCCCTGTGGTGCCCCGGTGGAAACGCACCTGCGGTTGTACCGATGTGATGCCCGGCAGCTGCGCCTCATGCACAATGATCCGGGCGCGGGTCTCCTGTGCGCTGTCGGAATCGGGGATGGACAACTCGATGGCTCGTCTGAGATTGGTCAGGCCCCGATAGCGTGGAAAGGCCTTCAGCCTGTCCAACAGAAATTCCTCGGTGAGTTCAGGGAACTGGCGCCGGGCGGAGTCAACGACCACCACGGCAGCGTGCACGCCCTCATAATGGGCGATGTCCAGGAAGAACCTGGTGAAGGAGGCCACCCGGATACCGTGATATTCATGGACATCCTTTGGATCCATGTGCCCGTAGCGATACACAACACCCGGCGGCCATTGTCTTGGAGAGCTGGGTGTTCTCCCATCCGGTAGATAGCAGGAGACGGAGTCCTCAATGGTGAGGGTATGCAGTCCCCACAGCCGGGCTGCGGCTTGGCCTGACACCACAGCCTTGTCCACGGTCAGTCCCACTGCGAAGGCCCGTGCGGTAGCCCTGTCCCATGGGGGAAGTTGCTCATACAGTTCAGCATCCATGACTACCTCTGCAGTCAATTTCCGCAGGGCACCGTCAGCCACACGCCTGGAAACCTCATGATCACTCTGTTTCAGTCTGGTCAAGTTGATCAGCCCGAATTCTTCTGCCCAGTTCTTCATGGATCTGACCATGACGGACTGAGCGTTTCTGGGCAACAATGACCGGTCGCAGGGTCCTGAAAACTGTGGATCGTGCTGTTTTATCCACAGCTCAGGGCCCGGCTGGGTTGCCCGCCGTCACCGAATCAACTAACCCAGAGTTCCTGTCCCCAGAGAGCACAAAAGTTAACCCAGAGATCAGTACTGCTCTCTGGGAACAGGATCTCTGGGTTAACAGTGGAGGGCGAAAAGGAGCAGGGAACCTACTGCCGGGGTTCGGGCTTGACCAGGGGGAACAGCACGGTTTCGCGGATACCCAGGCCGGTCAGGGCCATGAGGAGACGGTCGATGCCCATGCCACAACCCGCAGTCGGCGGCATGCCCTGTTCCATGGCGGCGAGGAAGTCCTCGTCGAGCACCATGGCCTCATCATCGCCGCCGGCGGCCAGGCGGGCCTGGTCCTCGAAGCGTTCGCGCTGGATGACCGGGTCAACCAGCTCGGAGTAACCGGTGGCCAGTTCGAAGCCGCGGACGTAGAGGTCCCACTTCTCGGTGACGCCCGGCTTGTCGCGGTGCTGGCGGGTCAGGGGGCTGGTCTCCACGGGGAAGTCCTTGACGAAGATCGGGCCGTAGAGCTGGTCCTCGCACAGCAGCTCCCAGATCTCCTCGACCAGCTTGCCGTGGCCCCAGCCGCCCTTCTCGGGCACGGCCAGACCGATGACAGCGGCAATCTCGCGGAGCTCCTCCACGGAGCTTTCCACCGTGACCTCGGGCTGACCGGGGAACTTGCGCTGGAGGGCCTCATTGAGGGAGGGGTACATCTCGATGGTCTTCCATTCGCCACCGAGGTCGTAGGTGGTGCCGTCGGCAAGCGTCACCTCGGTGGTGCCGAAGACCTCCTGCGCCACGAACTGCACCAGGCCCTGGATCAGGCGGGCACCGGTTTCGTAGGTGCCCCAGGCCTGGTAGGTCTCCAGCATGGAGAATTCCGGGGAGTGGGTGGAATCGGCGCCCTCATTGCGGAAGTTGCGGTTGACCTCGAAGACGCGCTCCATGCCACCGACCACACAGCGCTTCAGGAACAGCTCCGGCGCGATACGCAGGTAGAGGTCCAGGTCGAAGGCGTTGGAGTGGGTCACGAAGGGACGTGCTGCGGCACCACCGTGGAGGGTCTGCAGCATCGGGGTCTCCACCTCGAGGAAGTCCTCGCCCTCCAGGTACTTACGCAGTGCGCGCATGACCTTGATGCGGGTCAGGGCGTTGGTGCGTGCCTGTTCGCGCATGATCAGGTCGGTGTAGCGGTGGCGGACGCGGGTGTCCTCGCTCATGTCGGCAAATGCGACCGGCAGGGGGCGGAGGGACTTCGAGGCCATGTGCCAGGAGTCGGCCATGACGGAGAGTTCACCACGCTTGGAGGCGATGACCCGGCCACGCACGGAGACGATGTCTCCGAGGTCGACGTCAGCCTTCCAGCCAGCCAGGGCCTCCTCACCCACGGCGGCCAGGGACAGCATCGCCTGGACGGTGGTGCCGTTGCCCTCCTGGATGACGGCGAAGCAGAGCTTGCCGGTGTTGCGGATGAACATGACGCGGCCGGCAATGGCCACCGTGTCATCGGTTTCATCCCCGGCGGCCAGGTAGGTCACGCCCTCGGCGTCACCCTCCCCCACCACATACTTCTCACGCAGGTCCGTAATGGAGATGGTGCGGTCGACCTCGACAGGGTAGGCGGCCTTTCCACTGTCCAGGATGCGCTGGCGCTTCTCGCGACGAATGCGCAGCTGTTCAGGCAAATCGGCGGAATTGTTCTTGGAAGTGGAATTCGAGTCAGTCACGGATACCAACGTTAGTCGATACCCCTGGCTCGGGAGCAATCACTCTGCAATCACTCGATATTCTTGAACCCGATTCCCAGCGGGAGGCCTACGTTGTCGGTGAGAAGGACGTCGCCAAGCGTCACGGCGACAAACAGGCGCGCGTCGCCGACCTCGGGCGCCGGCCCCATGTCCAGGCCGCGGAGCTCCAGGTGGTCCGGGGTGACGTCGGCCGCCTCGAGCACCCCACGGGTGGTCTCCAGCACGGTCGCGGCACCGTGTTCGGCGGAGTGCGCCCCGGCGGTCAGGGCGGCGGCGATGGCGGTGGCACGCTCCCGGTCCGCGGCGGGAATGCGGGTGTTGCGCAGGGAGATCGCCAGGCCGTCGGGCATGCGCACGGTGGGCACGCTGTGCAGTTTCACCGGCAGGTGCAGGTCCCGGATCGCGCGCTGCACGGCCACCACCTGCGCATAATCCTTCTCGCCGAGCACGACATCACTCGCGGCCGTCGCACCGACCAGGCCGAGCACGCGCGTGACCGCCTCCCCGACGTCCATGCCTATCGACGCATCAACCCCCGTGCGAATTCCACCCGGCCACATCATCTCATCGGTGTAGGTGAAGAGGGCATCGATGCGTTCCTCACGGATGCGCTCATGATCCTCCGCCGGCCCGGCGTAGGCCACCACAACCACCGCACCCGGGATGCGTTTGGCCGCCCGGATCATCGCGATATGCCCCGCGTGCAACCCTGTGCCCAGGGGCACCAACACGACCGGTTTCCCGGTCCGGCGCAGGGCGCGACCGAACATCCCGATGTGGTCCACACTGTCAAAAACCCGACCCTGGTCGTGTTCGAAACTCACCGGTCCTCCTTCTGGATTGCCCACAATTCAATATCCTGCGCCCGCGAGATCTCCGCCTGCCGGCGCGCCAGATCCCGGAACAGACGTTGCCTGCCGGGGTCCGCCACGGATTCATACTGACGTATCAGACTATCCAGCCGGGGCACGGGGACAAACCTGCCGGAGGCGGCCTCGACGATATCGGTGGAGGTCTCGATGTCACCGAGGAAGGTATCCAGGAACCGCACCGCATCCTGGGTGAGGGTGCGCACATACCCCATGTAGGTCACGGCGGCGGCGAGTTCGACCCGCTGCGCATCATCCACCTCGATGACCGATCCGCCCAACTCCCCCACCAGCAGACCGACGATGGTCTCGCCCAGTTCATCGGTGGCGGCGGCCACCCAGCGGTCCTCACCCAGGGGGTGGGCACACATGACGATCGCGCCCTCCGTCTCCAGGGGATCCATGATCTGGATGCCGTGCATGAGGGAGGTGTGCAGGAACATCTGCCCGCGCCGGGCGTAGGTGGCGAGCTGGACGACGGTCTCGGCGAGGCTGTCATCGGCCACCGCGATAACCACCAGTTCATAATCCCGGATGTCGGCGGCCGCGGTGACGGCATGGACGGCGTGGCCGGCGGCGGACAATTCGCGGGTCAGGTCGACGAGGTTCTCACCGTCGGCAAGCACCCCCACCCGCAGGCGTGGTGCACGCACTACTTCTTGTCCTTCTTCTTCGCCGCGGCGAGCAGCTCGGCGACGGAGACCCCTCCGCTGCGCTCATCGCGACGACGGCGCCCACCCCCGGCATCGGGCGAGGCGTGCCGGGAACGGCGGGGCTGCTCCTCTTCCTCCGGCTGCTCCACCTGCACATCGACCACTTCGGGTTCCTCCGGCGCGGTCCACTCGGGGGTGGGAACGGTGTCGACCTGGTCCGCCGTCACCGGCTCCGGGGTCTCCTGCTCACGTTTCAGACGGTTCTGCTCCGATTCCAGCTCGATGATCCGGCGGGCCTCAGCCTGGACCACCGCGGGCTCATAGACCCACTCCCGGCCGGAGAGTTCGGACAGCTGCACGCGCATCTCCTCGAGCTGCTGGCGGATCTCCTTCAGCGTCTCATTGTCCTTCACGCGCAGTTCGTTCTGGTGTTGTTTCTCCAGCCGGAATTTCTCTGCCTGCTGCTCCGCCTGCTTCCGCTCCAGCTCGGCGCGGTGGAGAGCCTCCCTGGCCTCCAGTTCCTGCTGGGCCTGCTCCACCTGTTTGCGGTCACGGAAGAGGAGGAAGAAGGCGAGGACCGCGGACCACAGCGCGGCCAGCAGTGCGATCTTCTGGGCCCCGTCGCTGTCGGTGAGGAGCATGATCACGCTGGCCACCAGTGCCAGGCCGATCAGGACTATCAGGATGATCTGTCCACGGTCGACAGGGGAAGCACCGGGCTCCGGCCTGTTGCTCGACGATTCGTGACTCATGGATTCCAATCTAGCTGATCGATTCCCCGGATTGGGGAGGTGGGACCTCGCAGCTGCGTTCGAGGTACAGCCCCGCAACCGCCAGGGCGATACCGCCCAGCGCGGAGGCGAGTGCCCCGGGGAGATCCTCGGAGGCGGCGATCAGGTCACCAACCCGGGGAATCACATAACTTGAGATGCCGACGTAGATGCCCCCCACGATGGCCCCTGTCCAGGCACCGGCCCGACCCACCAGCATGAGTTGCGCGATGGTCAGCGGATTCATCTGGCTGCGGTCCTGGCCGATCAGCCCCTCCTCCATCCGGCCGCGGACCTTGAACCCGGCGAACACACAGATCACGGCCATCACCCACAGGCTGATGGAGATGGCGACCGGGATGGTGCTCATCGAGCCGTAGAAACGCCACGTGAGAATTGCCGAGACCGCGGCGATGAAACCACCGACCGCGATCAGCATTGCCGTGGACGTCCGCTGCATGGGTTAGAACTCCCTGACCTTGGTCACGCCTTCAATGTCTGTCGGATCGAGGTTCTCCACCAGTGCCGCCACAGCGGTGCCGTGGAGGACGGCATTGGGCTCGACCTCCAGCCACGGGATGAGCACGAAGGCACGCTGCCAGGCCCACGGGTGTGGCAGGGTCAGCACGGGGTCATCGGAGAGCAGTTCCTGCTCACCGTTGCGGATCTGGACGATGTCCACGTCCAGGGTCCGGGGTCCCCATTTGCGGGTGCGCACCCGGTCGGCGTCGTTCTCCAGTTTCTGACACCGGCGCAGCAGCTCAATCGGGATGCCGTCAACATCGACCACCAGCACCGCGTTGAGGAATTCATCTTGGTCCTCCACACCCCACGGCGGGGTGGCGTAGATGGAGGACACTGCGACCAGGTTGTCCCGGAACTCATCGATGACACCCTGCAGCAGGGCATAACGGTCATCCATGTTGGAGCCTATGGAGAGTACGGCACGCATCTAACGGGTGCTCCTTCCGTGAGCTTTACGGGAACGACGGGCCACCACCGCCACATCAGCAAAGGTACGCCGAATCGGGGCCTTGGGCTTGTGGATGGTCACCTCCACGGCATGTAGCGCACCGAAGGTGTCCATGATCTTCTCGGCCGTCTCGGTGGCGACGGTTTCAATGAGGTCCCGTGCCGGCCCCTCCACGATCTCTGCCACCAGCTGTGCCAGGGCCCCGTAGTCGACGGTGTCGGAGAGATCATCGCTGGCACCCGCGGCGGCGAAATCCATCCAGCAGGTCACATCCACGATGAAGGGCTGGCCCTGTTCCTTCTCAAAGTCGAAGACCCCGTGGTGGCCGAAACATTCCAGGCCGGTGAGTTCAATGCGGTCAGCCACGGTAGTCACCTGCGCTGCGCCAGTGGGCGGCCACGTCGACGGCATCGCGGGACACCGGCACATTGTGCACCCGCACGCCCCAGGCGCCCATGTGTGCGGAGATGGCGGTGACCGCGGCGGTGGCTGGATCGGCGTCGACAGGTGTCACCTCCAGGCCGCGTTCGCGGCGCACCCCGGCGAGGAAACGCTTGCGGGAGGCGCCGACCAGGACGGGGAACTCCCCACCGATGAACTCGGGCAGGGCGTTGAGCAGCGCCCAGTTGTCCTCACGTGACTTAGCGAAACCCAGGCCCGGATCCAGGACGATCTGATCCCCGGCCACACCGGCGGCCAGGGCGCGGGTGACCAGGTCATCGAGGGTTTCATGCACATCGGTGACCACATTGCCCCCGTGGTCCGCACGTCCGGCAGCATCCCCGAACTGCACGGTCTTCCAGTGCATGAGACACACCGGGATCGCGGCGTCGGCCATGACGGAGAACATGTCCGGATCAGCCAGACCACCGGAGACATCATTGATCATGGATACCCCCGCCTCCGCAGCGGCAGCCGCCACCGAGGCACGCATGGTGTCCACCGAGGTGTGGATGCCCTCCTCACGCAGCGCGGCGATCACCGGCACCACGCGGTTGCGTTCATCCTCTGCGTCCACGCGGACGGCCCCCGGGCGGGTGGATTCCCCGCCGATGTCGATGATGTCCGCCCCCTCGGCCACCAGACGACGGGCGTGCTCAATCGCGCGGTCGGTCTCGATGTACCGACCGCCGTCCGAGAAGGAATCCTCGGTGACATTGACGATGCCCATCACCAGACAACGCCCCGGAACAGTAAGGTCTGCCACGTTCATCTAGTTGCCCCGGATCAGCGCGAAGACCTCGGCGCGGGACGCCATGCTGGTCTTGAACCCGCCACGCACCGCGGAGGTCGTGGTCACCGCACCGGGTTTGCGGATACCACGCATGCCCATGCACAGGTGTTCCGCCTCGATGACCACGGCCACGGACTGGGCACCGAGCTTGTCGACGAGCGCATCCGCGATCTGCGAGGTCAACCGCTCCTGCACCTGCGGCCGCTTGGCATACATATCCGCCAGGCGGGCCAGCTTGGACAGGCCGGTGACCTGACCGGACTCACCGGGGATATAACCGATGTGCGCCACCCCGAAGAACGGAACCAGATGATGCTCACAGGTGGAGTAGATCGGGATCTCACGTACCAGCACCAGCTCCTGGTGATCCTCCGAGAAGGTCTTGTTCAACACCGCGGTCGGGTCCTCGTGCAGACCGGCGAAGATCTCCCGGTAGGCGCGTGCCACACGTGCCGGGGTTTCCAGCAGGCCCTCACGCTCCGGGTTCTCCCCCACCGCAATGAGCAGTTCCCTCACCGCCGCCTCGGCGCGCTCCTGGTCGAATTCCCGCACCGCACCCAGCTTGTCAGCCACGCTTGTCTCCTTCGTTCTCGGTCCCCGGATCCACCTCGGTCGCCTCGTCCATCATGCCGGGACGTTCCTCCACGGTGCCCTCGGGACGGTCGTGGTCGGGACGTTCATGGTCGGGGAGACGGAAACCAATGATCTGGGTGGGGGCATCCCCAGGGCCTGTACCCTTTCGGGACACATTACCGGGGGCGTGTTCCTCACCCGTTGACTGGTCCATGAGTTCCTTGTCACCGAAACCATAGGCCTTCATGCCGGGGTGTTCCGCCTCCGGGCTGGGGGCGGCAGTACCCGCGTAGGGGTTGGGGCGTTTCGCCCCTGATCCCGGGACGGTCCAGTCGGCAGGGGGCGGGGTGCCATAATCCGGGGTCGGGGCATTCCCGGTGGACAGCCCCACCGGCACGCTGACCCCGGCACCCTTCTGCTCCTCGAGTTCCTTGCGGCGCCGCTCACGTGCCGCCTTGGATGCCTCCACGATGGAGAACCGCTTCGGGGGTTCCTCACCACGTTCAATGGCGATCTCCACCGGTGTCTTCACCGGCTCGCGGTCCTCCTGGCGGGGGAAGCGGTCATTCTCGTCGGGGAACACCTCATCGATGCTGCGTGGCTCGATGTCGCTGAACAGCACCTCCAGGTCGGGGCGACGCAGGGTCTCCTTCTCCAGGAGTTTCTCCGCGAGCCTGTCCAGGTGGTCACGGTATTCACGCAGGATGTTGTAGGACACCTCATGCGCCTTGTCCAGCAGGTAGGCCACCTCGGTGTCGATCAGCGCCGCGACCTCCTGGGAGTGCGTCAGCGTGCCACCGCCACCGCGTCCGGAGAAGGGATCGCCCTGCTCCTCGCCGTACTTGACCATGCCGACGGTGGGGCTCATGCCGTATTCGGTGACCATCGCACGGGCGATCTTGGTGGCCTGTTCGATATCGGCGGAGGCACCGGTGGTGGGGGCACCGAACACCAGTTCCTCGGCGGCGCGTCCACCCATGGCGAACACGAGTCGGGCGAAGAGTTCATTGCGGTTGTACATGCCCTTGTCGTCCTCCTGGACGGTCATGGCATGCCCCCCGGTGCGGCCACGGGCCAGGATGGTCACCTTGTACACGCGTTCGATGTCGGACAGTGCCCACGCGGACAGGGTGTGCCCGCCCTCGTGGTAGGCGGTGACCTTCTTCTCCTGCTCGGAGATGATCTTGGAGGAACGACGCGGCCCGCCTATCACACGGTCGGTGGCCTCCTCCAGGGCATCGGCGGTGATGGCGTTGCCGCCGATGCGGGCGGTGAGCAGCGCGGCCTCATTGAGCACATTGCCCAGGTCGGCGCCGGACATACCGGCGGTGCGCTTGGCCAGGGCCTTGAGGTTGGCATCCGGGGCAAAGGGCTTGCCCTTCGCGTGGATCTCCAGGATCTGCTCGCGGCCCTTGAGGTCGGGGGCGGTCACGGGGATCTGGCGGTCGAAACGGCCCGGGCGGAGCAGGGCGGGATCCAGGACATCTGGGCGGTTGGTGGCCGCCATGAGGATGACGCTGCCGCGGTCACCGAAACCGTCCATCTCCACCAGCAGCTGGTTCAGGGTCTGTTCACGCTCGTCATGGCCACCGCCCATTCCGGAACCACGAGCACGGCCCACGGCATCGATCTCATCGATGAAGATGATGCAGGGACTGTTCTCCTTGGCCTGTTTGAACAGATCACGTACACGGGACGCACCGACACCGACGAACATCTCCACGAAGTCGGAACCTGAGATGGAGAAAAATGGCACACCGGCCTCACCCGCCACCGCCCGGGCCAGCAGGGTCTTACCGGTTCCGGGAGGGCCGTACAGCAACACACCACGCGGGATCTTGGCACCCAGGTCCTGGTAGCGGGTCGGATCCTCCAGGAAATCCTTGATCTCATGGAGCTCATCGACCGCCTCATCGGCACCGGCCACGTCGGCGAAGGTGTTGGTCGGGGTGTCCTTGGTCAGCTGCCGGGCCTTGGATGCACCCATGCCGAACATGCCACCGCCCTGCGCACGGGACAGGAAGAACATGAGCAGACCGAACACGATCAGCAGCGGCAGGATGAAGCTCAGCATGGAGACCAGGAAGTTATCCTGGGTCACGTTGGTGGTGTAGGACTCCGCGTCGGAGGCCTCCACCTTGTCGAAGATCAGCGGTGCGGTACGCGCCGGGAACTGGGTGATGATCTCCTCAACGCCCTCGCGTTCCTCCACCTCGATCGGTTCACGGAGGGTCAGGCGGAGGCGCTGCTCGCGGTCATCGATCTGCGCCTCGGACACGTTGTTGGCCTCCAGCTGCTCCATGGCAACGGAGGTGTCCACTTCCTGGAAATTCCGGGTGTCGCTGGTGAACAGCGAAAACAGGAACAGGGTGATGAGTACCACGGCTGCGATGCCGCCGTACTGGAGGAATTTCTTGTTCTTCATGCGCAATGGCCGGTCCGGCGGTGGCTGGAACGGGCCCGGGCCTTTCTCGGGTCTGGGGTTAAAACTCTCTGCAGCTCAATCAACGTTCAGCGGAGGCGATTCGTTCCCACCTAGTCGGAGTAGACACGTGGCTCGAGGGTGCCCACATAGGGCAGGTCGCGGTAACGCTCGGCGAAGTCGAGTCCGTAACCCACGACGAACTCATTCGGGATGTCGAAACCGATGTCGTACATGTCGATGTTCGCGGTCAGTCGCTCCGGCTTGCGCAGCAGGGTGATCACGTTGAGGGACTTCGGGTGGCGGTTCTTCAGGTTGCGCATCAGCCAGGAGAGGGTGAGGCCGGAGTCGATGATGTCCTCGACGATGAGCACGTCACGGCCCTCGATGTCCTTGTCCAGATCCTTGAGGATGCGCACCACGCCGGAGGATGAGGTGGAGTTGCCGTAGGAGGACACCGCCATGAACTCGGACTGGGAGGGGATGGTCAGCTCACGCGAGAAGTCCGACAGGAAGTAGAACGCGCCCTTGAGCACGCACACCAGGATCAGATCCTCCTCGGAGTCGCGGTAGTCCTCAGAGACCCGCGCGGCCATCTCCCGGATGCGTTCCTTCAGCTTGTTCTCGCTGATCAGGACCGATTCGATGTCATCTCCGTAGGGGTTGGTGGGGACGTTGAAGTCCTTTTCGCCTGCCATCTCGACGTTGTTGACCATGTGTAGCGTGCACCTTCTTTGTTCGAGTGTTCTCAACCGGTGATCTCAAGCTTGCCACTTACACGCACCACTTCCAACCTCCCGTGGGCACCGCCGCCCACCGCCACGCCCCCCTGTCCATGCCAGTGGGTGAGCAGACGGTCGACCGCCTCGATCTTTTTCGAGGTGACCCGCACCCCATGTCCGCGGAGGAAATCGGCGAGCATGAGGCGTCGCAAAGCATGCGGTTCGGCCGCGAGCCGCACCGGGAACCCGTCGGCCCACTCACCCCGACGCTTGTCGACGAAAAACTCCAACGCCTCGCCCTCCATCGCTGCCCGTGTCGCCGCCAACGCCAGGCCCGGCACCGGATCACCTGCGTGGATCTCCGCCAACAGGGGCAGGACCTGCTCCCGGATGGCCACCCGCCGGAACGCACGATCCCGGTTCTGGGGGTCCTGCCACGGGGTCAGCCCCAGCTCGGTGCAGGCCCCGTGGGTGTCGGCCCGCCGGACACCCAGGAGGGGGCGGATGACGGTGAGGTCGGGGCGTCGAGAAGCGCTTTTCATCCCGGCCGGGTTCCCCCGCAGGCCGGCCAGCAGGAAGGTCTCGGCCTGATCATCCATGGTGTGACCGGCCCAGATGGTGTCGGTGAGCTGGGCGAACTCGGCGTAACGGGCCTCGCGGGCCTGCGCCTCCATGCTGCCCGGCGGCACGGTGATGCTCCGGATGAGGGCCGTGGCCCCCATGTGTTCGGCCTGGGCGGCGGCGCGTTCCGAGACCTCTGCCGAACCCTCCTGCAGGTTGTGGTTGATGCAGATCGCGGTGACCTCCGCCCCCTCGGCGCGGGCCGCGGCGACCAGCGCCAGGGAATCCGGCCCACCGGAGAGCCCGATGTGGACATGATCTGTGAGATGGGCGCGGATGGCCACGCGCAGGGTGAGGAAATGCGGGCAGATCCGTGGCAGGGGCAGCCCACCGATGCTCGCCGGCACCTAGAACTCCCGCAGGACAGACGCCATCTCATCCATCGCGGCGCGGGCATCCGGAATATTCGAGTCATTGGACACGAACGCGAAGGTGTACACCCGGTCCGAGGTCACCGTGCCCGCCAGCGCGGAGGTCGCGGTGAGGGTGCCGGTCTTCGCGCGGACCCAGCCGGCGCCGCTGAGATCGTCATAGCGGTCCACCAGGGTGCCATTGCCGCCCGCGATCGGCAGGGTGTTCAGCAGCGGGCGCAGGGTCTCATCCGTGGCCGCGGCATGCAGAATGTCATCGAGCAGGCGCGGGGTGATGAGGTTGTCGAAGCTGAGCCCCGAATTATCGACGATGCTCACACCGCGCAGGTCGAAACCGTGTTCCTTGAGGATATCCATGGTCAGCTGCGCGGAACTGCCCGTGTCGGTGGCCGCGCCGCGGTTCTGGGCGGTCTCCCTGCCGATCGCCTCGGCCATGACATTGTCGGATTCCTCCATCATCCGGCGCAGACGCTGCTCCAGGTTCTCGGATTCGGTGGTGGCAAGCACCAGAGCGTCGGCGGGGGCTGTGCCCTTCCCGGTGTCGGTGGCCCCAATGCGCTGCGCCAGGGCCTGCGCCACATCGAGGGCCGGGGTGTGGGTGCGCGGCAGATCGCCATGGCTGCCACCGATGCGCCCGCCCTCGATCATCACCGGTTCCACCGGGGCGATATACCCCGCATCAATATCGATGCGTTCCCACCCCGGCGCGAAGGTCTCATCACTCCAGATGGAGGTGTCCACCAGGACCGTATCGATGTCCTGACCGGTGAGCTGCGCGGCGAGATCATCGAGCTGATCGGTGCTGAGGGTGACGTCGCCGGCGGCCCGGATCACGGCTGTTCCGGGGGTTTGTCCAACCACGACATCAGTATGGATGGTGTCATCCCACCCCAGTTCATACAGCGCCGCCGCAGCGGTGAGGATCTTGGTGGCCGACGCCGGACGCACCGGGGTATCCGGATTCTGCGACCAGATGACCTCACCCGTTGCGGTATCCCGCACCTGGCCGACAAACCTGCCCAGACGGGGATCCGCGGCGGCCTGCGTGAGCTGCTGGTTCAGCGCCGAGAAATCCACCTCCGCCGTGGCCACCACCGGCCGGAAGATCTCCTCCGGTGCCGCCACCTCAAAAGCCGGAGGGTGATTGAGGCTGTTGAGCTGCGCATTGATCCCCACCCCCGCCACACCGACGACCGCGGCCAGCGCACCGACAGCCGATGCGATCCACACGCCGTTTTTCACCCGAACTCCTCACCATGATTGTTTCCCCACACCTTATATCGCGTGCCAAGTCTGCCGGAATCCCCCGACACGCTAGAATCACCATCTGACTGGTATCAACGACCGAGAAGATAAAGGACATCCCATGAGCGTCGAAGTAACCGTTGAGATCCCGAAGGGTTCCCGCAACAAGTACGAAATCGATCACGAGACCGGCAAGGTCTACCTCGACCGTTACCTGTTCACCCCGATGGCCTACCCACTGGACTACGGTTTCATCGACCACACCCTGGGCGAGGACGGCGACCCCATGGATGCCCTCGTCATCCTTCCGGAGTCCGTGTTCCCGAACGTGATCGTGAAGTCCCGTGTCATCGGTGTCTTCAAGATGACCGACGAGGCCGGTGGCGACGACAAGCTCCTCGCAGTCCTCGACGACCCACGCTACGACCACATCCAGGACATCTCCGATGTCTCCGACTTCCTCAAGGATGAGATCGAGCACTTCTTCGTCCACTACAAGGACCTGGAGAAGGGCAAGCACGTCGACGGCTCTGGCTGGGGCGACAAGGCCGAGGCTGAGCAGATCCTCGCCGACTCCATCGAGCGCTACAAGGCATAGAGGGTTCCTCCTTCCACCCGCGTTCCCTTCGGGGCGCGGGTGTTGTCATTTCCGGCCCCATGCTTAACCCCGAGATCCTGTTCCCAGAGACCACGATGCTTAACCCAGAGATCACTGGTGTTTTCTGGGGACAGGATCTCGGGGTTAAGTGGGGAGGGGCCTGGTTACTCCCCGGCCTGGCGGTAACCGCGGCGCAGGTCCTCCACCACGCGGGGGTGATCCAGGGTGGAGGGCTCTAATTCCCGGGGTTGGTTGTCGGCGCCGAACACACCCGCCGCCGCCAGGACCTCATCGGTGAGGAACCGCAGCGATGGGGTATCCCCACGCAGGCCCAGCTCCGTCCCCTCCGGCCCGCACAGCTGGAAACCCCAGTCGCCGAAGGTGGGCACATGCACGTGGTATGGGATCACCGCCCCGCACCCGGCGGCGGACATGGTCGAAGCGATCCGCCAGAACACATCCGGGGTGGTGTACGCGCTGGAGGACTGCACCACCATGCGCCCACCATCGTTGAGTCGTGCCAGGGCAAGGGTGTAGAACTCCTGGGAGTACAGCCGGGCCATGGTGTCGTTGTTGGGATCGGGGAGGTCGACGAAGATCGCGTCGTAACGTTGTCCCCCATCGCCACCGGCGCGCAGCCAGGTGAAGGCATCGTCGGTGATGACCGTGACCCGTGGGTCCTGCATGGCGCCACCGTTGTCGGGGAGCAGGATGGTGTTGGCCACCTCGATGACCTCGGGGTCGAGCTCCACCTGGGTGATCCGCATGTCGGGGAAGCGCAGCAGTTCCCGGGCCGCGAGGCCGTCGCCACCACCGATGATCAGGGCCGTGCGTGCGGAGTCCGACAGGCCGGGGTACACCAGGGATTCGGTGTAGCGGTGTTCATCGCGGGTGGAGTACTGCAGCCCACCGTTGAGGTAGAGGCGTCGATCGGCCCCACGCTGGGTGACCACGATGTCCTGGTAGTCGGACTGGTGGGCGTAGATCACCGGGTCGCGGTAGAGCTGTTGGCGGGCGGTGGCGACGATGCCGTCGGAACGCACCAGCACCGTGCCCAGCACCGCGATCGCCACCAACAGTGCCACCACCGCCCTGATGAACTGGGCGCGGGGCAGCAGGTGTCGCAGCAGCACACAGCCCACGAACAGGGCGGCGAGCAGGTTGATCATGCCGGCCGCCGCCGCGCCCCGCATCATGCCCAGCCATGGCAGCAGGATGAACGGCCAGGCCAGCCCGCCGAGCAGGGCGCCGAGGTAGTCGGCGGCGTTGAGGGTGGCCACCAGGGAGCCGGTGGTGCGGGCGTCGGCAAGCCGGCCGCGTTGGATCATGGTCATCAGCAGCGGGAGTTCCGCACCGACCAGGATGCCGATCAACGCCGTGGCCAGCACCAGCATCCACAGGTTCTGGCCGACCACCGCGAAGGTCATGTACAACACCAGGGCGGACAGGCCACCGATCAGACCCAGGAGGGTCTCCACCGCCAGGAAGGTCTGCGCCGGCCACCGCAGAAAGGGTTTGACCAGGATCGCGCCCACGCCCAGGGCAGCCACGTACCCCGCCACGATCAGCGAGGTCTCCACGATGCCGCCACCGTTGAGGCTTGCCGACAGCGACACCAGCGCCAGCTCATACACCAGTCCGGAGGCGGCACAGATCGCGACGGAGACCAGCAGCAGCCAGCGCCAGACCCGGCTGAGTTCAGCGGGTTGTTCTAGACCAGACATGCAGCGTTGACGGCTCCCACCACCACAAGGAGAACAGAGGCCACGACCGCGCCGGAACGCAGCTTCGGGTCCTCCACCAGGTCCCGGAACCTGCCCGGGGTGAACACCTCCAGCAGTGCCATGACGATCACCTGGATCACCAGGCCGAGCACGCCGAACACCGCGGTCTCGATCAGTCCCTGCGTCAGGTTGTCCGAGGAGGTCAGCACCGCGGTGACCACGATGATGCCGATGGACACCTGCTGCGCCACGGTGATCACGGCGGCATTGGGCAGGTGGTGCACGAAGACGAGCTCGTGGAGCTTGCCCGGGGTGATCAGGTCGAGGATGACGAAGCCGACCACCAGGATGACGGCGGCGAGAACAAAGTAGGCCAGGGTGCCTGCGACACCATTGATCAGGTACTCACTCATGGTTTCCATTCCTGTTGTTATTTCACGCCGCCGCCGGATCCGGATGATCCGCCGCTGGAATTACTGGGGGCTGAGGGGACGAAGCCGGGGCCGAGCCAGATGAAGGCACCGCTGTTGACGCGGTCGAGGCCTTCCACGGTGATCCGGCAGTCGGGGGTGCCCTCGCCTGAGATGATCACCAGTTTCTTCGGGTACCGCAGGTAGGTGTCGCCGGTGGCAGGGTCGGTGGCGCGTTCGCTGGGGCGTTCCATCGCCGCGATGCGGTCGGCCACGCCGGTCTCCCCGGCGCAGCTGCCGTTCGACCAGGTCTGTGCGATGCGGTTTTCCACCGGCGGTTTGCTCACCAGTGCCATGATCAGGCACAGCACCGCGAGGAACAGGAAGATGATGCCCAGTGTCCTGGCTGTTTTGGCACTCATGGGTGGTACTGGCTCCTTGTGCTGACGATGGTGTTCTCCCCCGGGTACAGGTGATGTGTCCACCAGTGCCATACCCCGTCCACGCATGCTCCGCGCAGCGCGGTCAGATGATACTCCCCCTCCCCGGGGAAGCTGGCGATCAAGCCGCCGCCGTCCGCAATGTCGGCGGCCTCGGCGGCGAATTCACCCGGGCTCAGCGTCCGAGTGCGGGTCTCCAGGCGGTACCCCTGCTTATCGACGGCCCCCGGCAGCGGCCACTCACCCCCCTCACGGGCGTGACACGAGATCTCCTCCCGGAAGCGCCCGGAGGGCGCTTCCACGGTGACCACATGCGAACCCCCGATCACCACCAGGTGCAGTGAGGAGTGGGTGGTCGGGTCGTCGATAAGCATCTCGGCGAGGATCTCCGGCATGGGGGCGTTCCAGCGCACACCGAGGTCACCGGCGCGGATATCGGCGGGGGCGCAGGCCAGGCGCAACATCAGTTTCTCGGCGCCGGGTAGACGGTCAGTTCACCGGGCAGCACCGTCCAACCCAGGGATGCCTCGAGGGGTCCATCCTCACCGAAACGCTCGAACCCCAGCAGGCGCTTACCGCCGGCCTCGGCCATGTCCCAGTACTCGAAACGGCCACTCTCGGGCAACCCGGTGGTGCCCTCGGAGTAGAACTGCCCCACCCCACTTTCCACCTTGCGGTAACGCACACCCTCGACGGTGAGCTCATTCGCCGGCTGCACATCCAGGTCCGGACGCGAGATCCACCAACTGAGGTTGAGCTGCCCCTCGTCATAGTCCACGCTCAGATACTCGCCTCCCTTGCCGCCCTCGAGGAGGTACTCGTACCAGGTGTAGGCACCCTGACGCATGGTGACACCACCACGGCACACATAATCCACGCCACCGTATCCCACGATCGCGCCGGGACCGAGGACATCGGGGCCGAAATCAGCCGAAGCGTCACTGAACTTGAGGGGATCCTCCCGTGGACGTGGGGGCTGCTCGGCATTCTTCTTTTTCGCGGAGAGGACGAAGAAGACGACGGCGATGACAGCGAGGATGATCGCCAGGATGAGCCAGGTGGTGTTCATGGGTGGTCTGCTCCCAGGGGGTAGGAAGGGATAATGAGCAAAGGTTACACGTTTCATCCCCGGAGTATCAGGGGGCTTCCACCCGGAAGGAGCCCGCAGATCCTCAACCCCGAGATCCTGTCTCCAGAGAGCACCAGTGATCTCAGGGTTAAACACAATACCGTTAAGTTAGTGGTGGGATGACGGTGACCACTGGGCCGAGTGGCCGACCACAATGATGGGATCGTTTCACCGGCCATTTCGACATCTTTCGTTTAATCACCCGCGGATTCTTCCGCCTTCGTCGCGGTGGGTTGAGGTACCTGGCCAGCCAAGACACTGCCCGATCCCATAAACTTCGGGCGGTGTGCGGGTCGTCAGGGGGGAAAAGAGCCCTGGATCACCGAACGACGGGTAAGCTTCAAGGCCTTAACAAATGACACCCGCACCGGAGGGTGCTCACTGGCAGTGGCCGCATCAGCCATCAGTGTCCTGATCGCGTAGTGGCAGCACAGATGCCCCCAGATCTCCTGACGCACCAACTCCGGGGACTTTGACCGCAACACCCTTTCTCGTCCACGCTGATGGGTTTTCAACTCATCGAAAGTGTTCTCGATCTCCCACCGGGCGTGATACGCCGCGATCAGATCCTCCACCGACACCTCATCAGGATCCAACAAGGTGGTCAACAACCGATGCTGCTGGTCGACAATGCCAGCCTCATCGTCACCGGTATCGATGTGGTAGTCCACCACCCGCACCATCCTTGGGGCAACCTGCCGCCACCCCGGCCCACTGCTCGGGGTAATCGTGGCCAACCATGTTCCATCCTCCAGGGTTCGCACATGGTGTGGTTTCACATTGTTCCGGATCCGCCACACCAGATCCGCACCACGGTCCTGGGCGGTAGCCCACCGGTGGAAACTATAAAACCCCCGATCAGCGACCAGTACTGAGCCTGGATCCAGCCGGTCGATCAGTTCATCAGCCAGGGTCGTTTCCCCGGTGCCCAGCCCGCCGATGACCGCGTCCAGGATCGCATGTGATCCACATTCCGCGATCGCCACGACACGGGCCTGCGGGTACCCGGCCTGACCACGTCCGGTGCCGGGACGCCCGAAATGCTCGACATTGGCTGGCGTATCCGGGACATCCAAGGTGGTGCCATCAACAGCCAACAGGCGTTTGCCCGCCAGCCAGGCCCCCTCCCACCCCGGCCGGGCCAATGGTTGGGCAACACGGGCAAACAACGCTGCCATCGGTTCATGTCCCAGCCTGACCCTGGCCTGGAAAATCGCGGAGCGTGACGGAGCAGGTACTGCCTGTTCCTCCCACCTGCAGGCCCAGGACAGTCCATCGGTGAGATCGGCGTAGATATCCTCATAGGATCCATCGGAGTTCAAAGCCATTGTGATGGTGTAATACACCATTACCCGGGAGGGCAGGATGCGGGATCGTTGCTGGGTACGACCGGCCTGCGCGACGACCTCGTCCACGACATCGGCCGGAAACACCCGGGTGAGCAGGCCCACCGAGATTAAATCCGATAACCGACGATCAGTATCAGGTTGTGTCCGTCCATGTCGAGGCATAGCACAACACTACACCCACTAACTTAACGGCATTGGGGTTAAACACAGTGGTTTCTGGGAACAGGATCTCGGGGTTAAGGCGTTGGGGAATGTGGCCACCGGTACACCCAGGCAATTACTCTGAACAACACCCATCAACTCACCGAGGAGCAACACCATGAAGGAAGTCAACGTCACCGAGGTTCCGGCGGACGCACAGCTGATCGATGTCCGGGAAACCGATGAATTCGCCGAGGTCCGTGCGGAGAATGCCATCAACATCCCGATGAGCGAGTTCACCTCCCGGGTGGGTGAGCTCGATCTGAATCGGGACATCTATCTCATCTGCAAGCTGGGGGGTCGTTCCGCGCAGGTCGGTGAATATCTGGAGCAGCGTGGCATCGAGGCCATCAATGTCGCCGGTGGTACCGAGGGGTGGGTCGCTGCCGGTCTGCCGCACAGCACCAACTAGCACCAACTAGCATCCACCGGACCCCCACCGCAGTACACAGCACAGTGTGCTGCGGTTTGTCATGTCCTCATACCCCGCAAATGGTGGGTAGCACCCCATGATTAGACCGATCCACGGTTTCCCATTATCGTGGTGTCATGCCTTCCCACCCGGATATCCCCAAAGCGCTGCTTGAATCGCCCAGCTATCAGCTGGAGAGGCTACGTCGTCGCACCCGCGATGAGGTGGAATCCCAGCTGGCCCGTCACGACACCACCATGCGTGAATATTGGACACTGACCTGCCTGGTCAATGCCGATGCCGCGAGCCAGTCCGCCCTGTGCGACATGCTGGCGATCGATGCATCGGATATGGTCAGACTCGTCGATGCACTGGAGAAACACGGGTGGGCGAAGCGCGAACGGGATCCCCGGGATCGTCGTCGACAGATTGTCACATCAACGAAGAAGGGGCGGGCCGCCCAGGCCGACCTGCACAAGGTCGTCAGCGAGGCGGAGGACGTCTCACTCGATGAATCCACCTCCAAACAGCTGAAACATCTGCGCAAATTGGCAGCCGCAATCATCTCCACCGAAGAGGACTAAATAGCAACGTGTCTCTAAGCAAGGTTCCGCCCCAGTATCTGAGAGCAGCAGAAGCACCACCCAAGCGCACACTCTGGGACATCCTGGTGGATATCTCCTCCACGTACCCTGAGGCAGCCGCCATCGATGATGGCCAGATCCTGACCTACGCGGAACTGATGCAGGAGGTCACCACGCTTGCCTCCGAGATGCACGCGCAGGGTGTCCGGCGCGGGGACCGCGTGGGTATCCGTATGCCGTCCGGCACCCGGGATCTCTACATCGCGATTCTCGCGACCCTGGCCGCCGGTGCCGCCTATGTGCCTGTGGATGCCGATGATCCCGAGGAACGCGCCGAGATGGTCTTCGGTGAGGCCCGCATCAACGCCCTGTTCGATGCCAGTGGTTTCCACATGATCAAGCCGACCCCGGGTGGTGATACCCGTCGTCCCCGTCTGGATGACACCGCCTGGATCATCTTCACCTCCGGGTCCACGGGTAAGCCGAAGGGTGTGGCGGTGTCCCACCGTTCGGCAGCGGCCTTCGTCGATGCGGAGGCCCAGATGTTCCTGGTCGATCATCCGCAGGGTCCGCTCGGCCCGGAGGACCGCGTGCTCGCCGGACTCTCGGTGGCCTTCGATGCCTCCTGTGAGGAGATGTGGCTGGCGTGGGGTCATGGTGCCTGCCTGGTGCCGGCTCCCCGTTCGCTGGTGCGTTCCGGCATGGATCTCGGCCCCTGGTTGATCCGTCGTGACATCACGGTGGTCTCCACGGTGCCCACCCTCGCCGGCCTGTGGCCCGCCGAGGCTTTGTCCCATGTGCGTCTGCTCATCGTCGGCGGTGAGGCCTGCTCCCAGGAGCTCGTCGAGCGCTTATCGACGGAGGATCGCGAGGTCTGGAACACCTACGGCCCCACCGAAGCCACCGTGGTGGCCTGTGGCACCCAGCTCTATCCCGGCCAACCCGTGGGTATCGGCCTGCCGCTGGCCGGCTGGGATCTCGTGGTGGTCGACGCCGAGGGCCAGCCCGTCGGCATCGGCGAGGTCGGTGAACTGGTCATCGGTGGTGTGGGTCTTGCTCGTTATCTCGATCCGGAGAAGGACCGCGAGAAATACGCCCCCCTGCCGAGCGTGGGCTGGAACCGTGCCTACCGCTCCGGCGATCATGTGCGCCTGGAGGAGGATGGTCTCTACTTCATCGGTCGCGTGGATGACCAGGTGAAGATCGGCGGCCGCCGCATCGAGCTCGGTGAGGTCGATGCGAATGTCGCGGCCCTGCCGAATGTGCGGTCCTCCGCGGTGGTGGTCCAGACCACCGGTGCCGATGAGAAGGTCCTGGTGGCCTATGTCTCCCTGGAGGATGAGGAGGCCGGCTTCAACCACAATGAGGCAGCCAAACGCCTCGCCGAGACCATGCCCGCCGCTCTGGTCCCCCGCATCCATGTCATGGAGGAGCTGCCTGTCACCACCTCCGGCAAGGTGGACAAGAAATCCCTGCCGTGGCCACTGCCCGGCACCACCGTGGACGCCGAGGGCCTGAGCGAGACGGAGGCCTGGATCGCCCAGCTGTGGGTCGATGTGCTGGGCACCTCGGTGTCCGGCAATGACGCGGACTTCTTCTCCCTGGGTGGCACCTCCCTGGCCGCTGCGACACTCGTGGGCCGCCTGCGTGAGAAGGTCCCCACCGTGGCCGTGCGTGATCTCTACGATCATCCGCGCCTGGAGAAACTCGCGGAGCGTGTGGAAACCGTCGCCAGCGATTCCGGTGTTTCCCTGCAGAGTTCCACCACGCCGCCACGGCGTGAGGTGAAGCCGGTCTCCGCCGGCACCCGGATTGCCCAATCGCTCATCCAGATCCCGATCATGACGCTGCAGGCCGTGCAGTGGATCGCGTGGCTGGCACTGGGTAACAACATCATGGCCGGCCTGGGTGTCGAATGGGCCCGCCCGGTCCCCTGGTGGCTGGTGATCACCCTGATCGTCATCTTCGCCACCCCGATCGGTCGCCTGCCCATCGGTGCCTGGGGTGCCCGCCTGATCACCCGGGGCATTGAACCCGGTGACTACCCGCGCGGTGGTTCCGTACACCTGCGCATCTGGGCCGCGGAACGGCTCGCGGATGCCTCCGGTTCCCGCAATATCTCCGGTGCAACCTGGGTAAACTACTTCGCCCGCTCCCTCGGTGTGAGCGTAGGCCGGGGCGTGGATCTGCATTCCCTGCCACCGGTGACCGGCATGCTCACCCTGGGTGACAATGTCTCCATCGAGCAGGAGGTGGACATGCGCGGTTATTGGATCGATGGTGACATCCTGCGACTGGGTGCCATTGTCATCGAGAAGAACGCCCGCATCGGCGCACGCTCCACCCTCCTGCCGGGCACGGTTGTCGGTGCCGGCGCACACCTGCTGCCCGGTTCCACCGTCACCGGCGACAAGACCATCAAGCCAGGTTCACGCTGGGCCGGTTCCCCGGCGCAGAAGGTCGGCCGTGCCAAGCACCGCTTCCCCCAGGAACATCCACCGCGTCGTTCGCGCTGGGTGCCGGTATTCGGCATCACCTCCATGGTGTTGTCCCTGCTGCCGCTGGCCGCACTGGGCGTGGGTACCGCGGTGACCTTGTGGCTTTCGTCGATAAGCACACTGCCCATCGTGGCGGCCGTGCTGCTGTTCGCAGCCGTCGGCGCGCTGGCGGCATTCGCGACGTACACCGTGTCCATCTGGGTGCTGGTGCGGCTGCTGAGCATCGGTGTCAAACCCGCCATCACCCCGGTGCGGTCCCGGCTGGGCTGGCAGGTGTGGGCCATTGAACGGCTCATGGATGATGCCCGCACCTTCCTCTTCCCGCTCTATGCCGCGCAGCTGACCCCGGCGTGGTTCCGCAGCCTGGGGGCGAAGATCGGCAGGGATGTGGAGATCTCCACCGCCGTGATGGTGCCCAAACTCGCGGATATCCGCGAGGGCGCCTTCCTCGCCGACGACACCCTCATCGGTGGCTATGAACTGGGCAACGGCTGGTTGCTGACGGGTGAGACCCGCATCGGCAAACGCTCCTTCCTGGGCAACTCCGGTATCGCCGGGCCGGAGCGCAAACTGGCCAAGAACTCCCTGGTGGCGGTGCTGTCCTCCACCCCGAAGAAGGCCAAGGCCAGCTCCAACTGGTGGGGTTCCCCGCCGGAGCGCATGCGCCGTGTCACCGTCGAGGTCGACGAGGGTGAGGCCAAGACCTACAACCCCGGGCTCGGTGTGAAAATCTCCCGCGGACTCGTCGAGACCGCCCGACTGCTGGCGCCGATGACCTCCGGTGTGCTGGCTGCGCTGACTCTTGTGATTCTGCAGTGGTTCAACCTCAACTACGGCCTGTGGGTCGCGTGGCTGGTCGGCGGTCTGGTCCTCATGGCCGTGGGCGTGCTAGCCATGGCGATCACCGTGGTGGTCAAGTGGGTCTGCGTGGGCAGACACAAGGCCGGTGACCACCCGCTGTTCAGCTGGTTCGTGTGGCTCAATGAGCTGCAGGACACCTTCGTGGAGACCGTCGCGGGCCCCTGGTTCCTCATCCCGAACCTGGGCACCGGCAGCCTCAACCTCGGCCTCAGGGCGCTCGGCGCGCACATCGGTAAGGGTGCCTGGATCGAGAGCTACTGGTTCCCCGAATCCGATCTCTGTTATATCGGCCGCGGCGCCACCGTCGGACCCGGCACTGTCGTGCAGACGCACCTGTTCCAGGACCGCGTCATGAGCCTGGACACCGTTACCATCGCCGACGGTGCGACCCTGGGTGACCACTCGGTGGCGCTCCCCGCCTCGCTTGTCGACGCCTCCGCCACCATCGGTCCAGGCTCCCTGGTCATGCGTGGCGACCGGGTCCCCGCCCACACCAGATGGCAGGGCAACCCGATCGAACCGTGGATCTAGAATCCAGATGAAAAAGGGCCCCTCGGGGCCCTTTTTCTAATCGCCGATCTGATCACGTCCGCGGAGGACGATCTTGGGGTCCGGCTCCCCCACCACGTCATAATCCTTGTCCGTGTAATCGAACTTGGACAGGACGTAGCGCATGGCGTTGATGCGGGCGCGTTTCTTGTCATTCGACTTGATGGTGATCCACGGGGACTCATCGGTGTCGGTGTAGCGGAACTGCTCCTCCTTGGCGCGGGTGTAGTCATCCCACTTGTCCAGGGATGCCAGGTCCATCGGGGAGAGCTTCCACTGACGCACCGGGTCCACCTGGCGGATGGCGAAGCGGGTGCGCTGCTCCTTACGCGTCACCGAGAACCACAGCTTGGTCAGGGAGATACCCGAACCGAGGAGCATATTCTCCAGCATGGGCACCTCACGGAGGAACTCCGCGTGCTGGGACTCGGTGCAGAAACCCATGACGCGTTCCACACCGGACCGGTTGTACCAGGAACGGTCGAAGAAGACGATCTCACCGGCAGCCGGGAAATGCTGGATATACCGCTGGAAGTACCAGGACGTGGACTCACGCGGGGATGGCTTCTCCAGTGCGACGGTGCGGGCACCACGCGGGTTGAGATGCTCATTGAAGCGCTTGATGGTGCCACCCTTACCCGCCGCATCACGCCCCTCGAACAGGATGATGTGGCGCTGGCCGGTCTCCTTGGTCCAGTTCTGCCATTTGAGCAACTCGATCTGGAGGGCGCGCTTGATTTTCTCGTATTCCTCACGCGTCATGCGTTCGTCATACGGGTAATTCTCACGCCAGGTTTCGATGGGGGTGCCATCGGGCCGCAGGAGTACCGGATCATCCTCATCGGAATCATCGACGATATACCCTTCGGTCTGGGCGAGATCGATGACGGGAAGATCATTCTCAGTGGTTTCAGCCATGAAGAGGATTCTACCTACACTTGAACTTTCGAGCGCGTTAACGTTCACCTAAGTGAGGAATGTCGGAAATGCAAAAAGCTCCAGTCCACAAGGGACGGGAGCTTTAACCTACGCCGGAGCGTGGTGGGAATTAGCCCAGGAGGCCGAGCAGCTTGGCGACGTTGTCAGCCCAGTCGCCAGCGGTCTTCAGCAGACCGAAAACGGTACCGACAAGACCGGTGGAGGAAAGGTTGGAAACGTTGGCCAGGAAGTCAGTGATGCTTTCCATTATGTTCTCCTTCAGAGATTAAGAAAAAGTTTGGAATCTCAGCTTCTAGGTTTATCCCCTAGCAGCAAGAATGGGGATTAAGAGGACAGGTTGCCAGCAGCGTCGCCGGTGGTCTCAGCGAGGTCACCGAAGTTCTGGAAGAAGGCGATGATGCTGTTCAGCAGGGTCGGGATGCCCTGGAGAGCAGGTCCCAGGTTCTTGCCGAGGGTAGCGAAGTCGGACAGGGAGTCCTTGAGAAGGGAAAGATCCATGAGAAATCTCCTAGAGAGGACCAGCAAATAAGCTGGTGATGGTTGCCAGTTTGCTGACGCCCTCAGGACGTCACCACACTATTGAAGCACAGATTTCGCATGCGTCAAGAGGAAAACTCAAAATCCTCTCAGATAACCGTGACCTTCGGGGTGGAGTTTTCCCGCTGTTCACCTGAAATTCAAAATAGGTCCTGAGCTGGGAACATGACATCTCAAGCCGGAAATAACAGTTAAGAACGTCTCTAAACGGCGACGGTTTTGTAACGACCGGCTGGGAACGTTCGATTAAAGCAATTCTGCCACAGGGCCGCCTCCCACCCCACCCACAAGCGGGGGTGTTTTCAAGGGTTATCGAATAACTTCCGGGATGAGAATAGCCTGAGAGTCAATCAGGCGTCGACAAGCTTCCGGGGACAGCAACGCCCCTCGCACGTTGCAGACAACGTACAAGGGGCGTGTGGTGTGGGTGGGGCTTAGAAACCGCCCATGCCACCCATCTCATCAGCACCCGGCATTGCAGCGCCTGCCGGCTGTGGCTTGTCGGCGACGACAGCCTCAGTGGTCAGGAACAGTGCAGCGATGGAGGCTGCGTTCTGCAGTGCGGAGCGGGTGACCTTGACCGGGTCGTTGATGCCGGCGGCCATGAGGTCGACGTACTCACCGGTTGCGGCGTTCAGGCCTTCGCCCTCAGGGAGGCGGGAGACCTTGTCGGCGACAACGCCGGGCTCGAGGCCAGCGTTGGCGGCGATCTGCTTCAGCGGAGCGGTCAGGGCGTCGCGGACGATGCGGACACCGGTGGCCTCATCGCCGGTCAGATCGAGATCGTTGTCCAGGACGTGGGCGGCCTGGATCAGGGCGACGCCACCGCCGGCGACGATGCCCTCCTCAACGGCTGCCTTCGCGTTACGCACGGCATCCTCGATGCGGTGCTTGCGCTCCTTGAGCTCGACCTCGGTGGCTGCACCGACCTTGAGCACTGCGACGCCGCCGGCCAGCTTGGCCAGACGCTCGTTGAGCTTCTCACGGTCGTAGTCGGAATCGGAGTTCTCGATCTCGGCGCGGATCTGGTTGACGCGACCCTCGATCTGCTCCTCGGAACCTGCACCATCAACGATGGTGGTGTCATCCTTGGTGACAACAACCTTGCGTGCCTGGCCGAGCAGAGGCAGATCAGCGGTCTCCAGGGAGAGGCCGACCTCCTCGGAGATGACCTGGCCACCGGTGAGGATGGCGATGTCCTGCAGCTGTGCCTTGCGACGGTCACCGAAGCCCGGTGCCTTGACGGCGACAGACTTGAAGGTGCCGCGGATCTTGTTGACGACCAGGGTGGACAGAGCCTCGCCCTCGACATCCTCGGCGATGATCAGCAGTGGCTTGCCGGACTGCATGACCTTCTCCAGCAGTGGGAGCAGATCCTTGATGTTGGAGATCTTGCCGGAGACCAGGAGGATGTACGGATCCTCCAGGACAGCCTCGAGGCGCTCCATGTCGGTGGCGAAGTAACCGGAGATGTAGCCCTTGTCGAAGCGCATACCCTCGGTGACCTCGAGCTCAACGCCGAAGGTGTTGGACTCCTCAACGGTGATGACGGAATCCTTGTTCAGCTTGCCGCCGCCGACGGCATACATGGCCTTGGCGATCTGAGCACCGATGGCCGGGTCAGCTGCGGAGATACCTGCGGTGGCAGCGATCTGCTCCTCGGTCTCGACCTCCTTGGCGGACTCGAGCAGCTTCTCGGTGACGGTGGCAACAGCCTGCTCGATGCCACGCTTGATGCCCATCGGGTTGGAGCCGGCGGCTACGTTGCGCAGGCCCTCCTTCACCAGTGCCTGAGCCAGCACGGTGGCGGTGGTGGTGCCGTCGCCAGCGACATCATCGGTCTTCTTGGCGACTTCCTTGACCAGCTCTGCGCCGATCTTCTCGTACGGGTCCTCAAGCTCAATCTCGCGAGCGATGGTGACACCATCATTGGTGATGGTGGGGGCGCCCCACGCCTTCTCCAGAACAACGTTGCGACCCTTCGGGCCGAGGGTGACCTTGACGGCATCTGCTAGGGTGTTCAGGCCCTTCTCAAGGCCACGGCGTGCTTCTTCATCAAAAGCGATGATCTTTGCCATGTGTTTGTGCTCCTCATTAGTGATAGGACGACACTCACGTCTACTACCCGGCAGGCGCCCGCGACGGCACGGTTAGTGAGTGTGGACCAACCTCACCTGTCAGGTAGTTCATGATCATTTGCTGGCACTCATACGAGGTAAGTGCTAATCCTTTTCTAGCACTCGCCCATGTCGAGTGCAAGCTTTGGGAGGGCCTTATTCACAGTGTTCGCCACAAGCGTTTATAACTGTGGCTATTGGTCGCGGTTAGAGCAGGACGACGGCGAGCACGGCACCGGCCACCATCCAGGGGCCGAAGGGAATATCGGTCTTCCGATTGCCACATCTTGTTAGCAGGACCGCGACGGCGACGACTACATTGAGTACGAAGGCGAGCAACGTTCCGATGGCCACATGCTGCCAGCTGAACCACCCGAGGAACACTCCCACCACGGCGGCGAATTTCACGTCCCCCAGCCCCAGACCCGCGGGGGCGATGAATGCAAGGGCGAAATAGCCCAGGAGCAGGACCAGGCCGGCGAGCAGGGCGCGCACCCAGTCGTTCCAGGTGCCTCCCACCGCTGCGGAGGCGAGGAACCCCAGGACCAGTGCCAGCAGGGTCGCGGCGACCAGTCGGTCGGGGAGCCGGCAGACAGCCAGGTCGATGACCATGAGCAAGGTGCATCCGACTGCGGCGGCGGCCAGGCCGATCAGCTCGGCGGGATTCGTGGCCAGCAGAGCAGCGCCTGCACCCAGTGCCGCGGCGAGCACCACGTGGAACCGGGCCCGCACCCACCGGGACGGTTCGGGGACGAAGGGGCTGATCTGCCCGGAGAGCAGAGCGGCGGCCACGGCCGTGAGCAGGGCGGTGAGCAGCACGATCCACAGACTCGTAGACGCGCCATCACATTCCGGAGAAGGCGTCGACAATGCTCATGGCAGCCGGACCCATGACCACGATGAACAACACCGGCAGGATGCACAGCATCACCGGAGCGAGCACCTTCACGGGAAGTTTCTGGGCTTTCTCCTCGGCGCGCTGGCGGCGTTTGAGGCGCATCTCATCAGCCTGGGTCCGCAGCACATCGGCGATCGAGATGCCGTAGGCATCCGCCTGGACCACCGCGCGCACGAAACGCCGCAGGTCGGGCACCGTGGTACGGGTTGCCAGCCCGTCGAGATACCACATTGGTGGCCACGAATCACCGCCCTAAGCTGGTTATATAAAAAGGAAAGATATGTCACATAGGCGAAATTCCGCACTCATTCCAATGGCGAGTTACCCTTAAGGATTGGGCCGCCCCACGCCTGTAGATTTCTGAGAAAATGCTGTCTGCAAAGTAACTACCTGAGGGCATTCTCAGATGCATTTCTCCCAGACATTTCCCAGAGATCCGCACCCACCACCCCACCAAAATATCCGCCCACCATCTCGGTCAGAACGAGAACTGTGCCCCTCCCCGCCGAGGCGCTGTATATAAGGTGGATGGACATGACACACTTCCACGAAGTTCAGGACATCAGGCAGAATATCGAGCAGCAGCGGGAGCGGATCTTCACGGACCTGAAGGAGATCGTTTCCTTCAACTCGGTCCACAGCGAACCGGGATTGATCGATGATTACGCCGCAGCAGCCAGCTGGACCCGCCAGGCCCTCACCGAGGCCGGCTTCGAGGTCAGCGAACACCCCGCCGAGGATGGCACGACCAACTTCGTCGCCACCCGCCAGGGTGCGGAGAACGCCCCGACTGTCCTTCTATACAGCCATTTCGATGTGGTGCCGGCAGGTCCTCTGGATCTGTGGACCACCGATCCCTTCACCCTCACCGAGCGTGAGACCGAGAACGGTGTGCGCTGGTTCGGCCGGGGCGCCGCGGACTGCAAGGGCAACCTGGTCATGCACCTCGCCGCCCTCCGCGCGGTGGACGCACTCAATGGAACAGACCTCAATCTCATCGCCGTGGTGGAGGGTTCCGAGGAGATGGGCGGCGGCGCGCTGTCCGCACTCATCCACGAGAAGCCTGAACTGTTCAAGGCCGATGTCATCCTCATCGCGGACAGTGGCAATGCCGCCGTGGGCGTTCCCACGCTGACCACCTCCCTGCGTGGCGGTGGGCAGGTGACGGTGACCGTCGATACGCTCCGTCAGGCCGTCCACTCCGGCCAGTACGGCGGCGCTGCCCCGGACGCCGTCTCCGCGCTGGTGCGCATCCTGGATACGCTTCGCGACGATCACGGCCGCACCGTCATCGACGGCGTGGACACCACCACCCGCTGGGAGGGCCTGCCCTACGATCCGGAGGAGTTTCGCTCCGATGCCGGCATCCTCGACGGCGTGGACACCATGGGCGGTGGCGACAACCCGGCCGACCTAGTCTGGGCGCGCCCGGCCATCACCATCACCGGCTTCACCTCCACCCCGGTCGCGGAAGCAGTCAATGCCGTCCCCGCCACAGCATCAGCGAAACTCAACCTGCGGGTGCCCGCCGGCCAGGACGCCATCGAGGTGGCCGAGAAGCTGAAGGCGCACCTCATTAACCACGCCCCGTGGGGAGTGAAGGTGGAGGTGGTCATCGATGACATCAACCAGCCCTTTGCCACCGATATCAGCGGGCCGGCGATGTCCACGCTCGCACAGTGTCTGTCCGCCGCCTATGAGAATAAGGAGACCGTCACCGTCGGCTCCGGTGGCTCCATTCCCCTGTGCACCGAGCTGATGGAGCTCAATCCGGATGCGGAACTCGCCCTCTATGGGGTGGAGGAACCGTTGTCCGTCATCCACTCTGCGGATGAATCGGTTGATCCTCGGGAAATCAGGGATATTGCCACCGCGGAGGCGTTGTTCCTGCTCAACTACGGAAAGTAGCCCCGAACGGAGATAAATACCGCCCCACCGAACCACCCCCTCGCGGGGGTGGTCTTTCCATATAGCGGAAAGCAATTTTGCCCCTGCTCTATGACGCTGATTACTATTGCCCGCATGACAACAATCTTTGACCTTAAGCGAGTAGCCGAGGCTACGTACCCTGCTGCGGGATAAGGACTGACTCCCCGCACCAGGGAAGTAGTCGTTAACACCCCCAGATCAAGCTTAAGAGTCGGTCCTCCACCTAACAGGATCTTTTTCTCCACATCTTTTTCATACACAAAAAGAGATCCGCACCTTTTCTTTAAAAGACGCAAAGGACCGTGTCATGTCTATCTCTACCTCCACCCGCAGCACCCGTCGCTCCACCATCATCGAATACCGTCGCGAGACCCCTCGTCCCGCCGGCATCGAACCGATCCAGTCCGAGCCACGCATCTACGCCGAAGATCCCTTCCGTGCCCGTTTCGGTTTTAAACTCCCCCGTGGACTGCGCGAAGAGGCCCGCGGCATGGAATGGCGCACCTTCACCAACACCTACGCCCCCACCGGCAACCTGCGCATCAGCACCTTGGAGTCCGATTCCCGTCGTGGCGGGATGTACCACTACACCGCCACCATGATCGAGGGCACCGGCTGCGAGCGAATCTCCACCGAGACCGAGATCATGGCCACCGGCCCCGTCTCCGCCTGCACCAACCTGCTGGCAGACGCCGGCCGTCGCGTCGAGATCCTCGAATTCCACCAGTTCGACATCTTCGAGGCCACAGTCACCTTCATCTACGCCTGCAACAACAACCGCCGCGCCTGGGCCATGGGCTTCGGTGGCACCGCAGACCAGTCTGCCGCTGCTGCCATGAGCTCCGCAGCGCACCTGATCTACGGATAACACCCCTCTACAATCCGACCACCCCCATCCCGGGCGTACACACCGTGTACCCCCGGGATGAATTTTTTCAGAACTTTCCCCAGATCCCTGCCATCTCCCTGTGAGCTGGTGGAACATCCACCGACAGCGCGTAATAGCCCCCTATGTATACAGTCATGATTGAAATTCCATTGGGAACAGCTTCAGCACATAGGTAGACTGCACCTGTATTACCACGCCCTTCGCGACGCCGCCTAGGGTTTGGGTGTTTCTCGGTTGATGGTCCCGCCTGTTGCGCGGGTCGATTGCTGGCTGGGGGCAGCACGCATGTGGGCGTCGTGAACAGCGAGGGTGATTCCAGTCATGTCCACATGCGCGACCAAAGGGGAACTGAGATAGCGTGCTGATACTTTTTCTCGCACTCACTGCCGCCGCGGTGTTCGCCCCGCTCCTGATCCGGACCCTGGGACGGCCAGCCTTCGGCCTGCTGGCGCTGGTACCCGCGGCCGGTTTCTTCTGGGTGGCCTACGAATTCATCCAGGGCACCTTCCGGGATGGGGGTGAACTTCTCCTCCACTACGACTGGATGCCGTCTGTCCACCTGAACATCACGATGCGGCTTGATTCGCTCGCCGCCCTGTTCTCCCTGATCATCCTGGGTGTGGGCGCACTCGTGCTGCTCTACTGCTGGGGTTATTTCGATTCCAACCCCGGCCGCCTGAGTGCGTTCGGCGGTCAGCTCGTCGGTTTCGCCATGGCCATGTACGGCCTGGTGATCTCCGACAACATCCTCCTGATGTACGTGTTCTGGGAGATCACCTCGGTCCTGTCGTTCCTGCTGGTCGGTTACTACGGCGAACGTGCCTCCTCCCGTCGCTCTGCCGGTCAGGCCCTCATGGTCACCACCCTCGGTGGGCTGGCCATGCTGGTGGGCATCATCCTCATCGGCGTTCAGACCGGTGTCTGGTACTTCTCCGACGTCCCCGCCTTCGAGGGCAACTGGGCGGATGTCCCCTATATCTCCATCGGTGCACTGCTGATCCTGGCCGGCGCGCTGTCGAAGTCCGCCATCGCCCCCACGCACTTCTGGCTCCCGGGCGCCATGGCGGCACCGACGCCCGTCTCCGCCTACCTGCACTCCGCGGCGATGGTGAAGGCGGGTATCTACCTGGTTGCCCGCCTGGCCCCTGATTTCAATGTGGTGTCCTCCTGGTACCTGATCACCCTCCCGCTGGGTATCTTCACCATGATCATGTCGGGGTGGATGGCGCTGCGGCAGAAGGACCTCAAACTTATCCTCGCCTACGGCACCGTCTCCCAGCTGGGCTTCATCATCTCGGTGGCCGGCATCGGCACCCGTGAGGCCCTCCTGGCGGGTCTGGCCCTGACCTTCAGCCACTCCCTGTTCAAGGCAACCCTGTTCATGGTGGTCGGTGCCATCGACCACACCACCGGCACCCGTGACATCAACCAGCTGTCCGGTCTGTGGCGCAGGCAGCCGCTCATGTTCGCCCTGGCGGCCATCTCCGCGGCATCCATGGCGGGTATCCCGCCGCTGTTCGGGTTCATCGCCAAGGAGACTGCCATCGACTCGGTGCTCTATGAGGGAATGCTGCGCGGTATGCCGGGCAACCTCATGCTCGCCGGCATCATCTTAGGTTCCATCTTCACCATGGCGTACTCCCTGTACTTCCTCTACGGGGCGTTTGCCACCAAGCGTCAGCTCTTCCCCAGGAACAACGGTGTCTCCACCGCGGTCGCGGAATCCCACCCGGTCGCCTTCAAGCTGTGGATCGCACCGTTCATCCTGACCTCGTTGACTGTTCTCCTCGGCCTGTTCCCTGCGCCGCTGTCCGCCCCGATCGTCACCCACCTGGATAATGTCACGCCGGGTGAACCGACCTATTTGGCACTGTGGCATGGCTTCAACCTGCCGCTGGCACTATCCGCCATCATCATCGTGGTCGGTATCGCCCTCTACTGGAAGCTGCCGGTGGTCCACCGTCTGCAGCCGAAGACAGCCGCGTTCGGCAGTGCGGACACCGCCTATGATGCAATCCTGGATTACCTGCGTGTGCTGTCGGTGCGTCTGACCGCCTCCACCCAGCGCGGTTCCCTGACGCTGAACATCGCGGTGATCTTCTTCGTCCTCGCCCTGGTGCCCATGGTCGCCCTGATCATGGGTGATCGCAGTGCTGTGCGCATGGAACTGTGGGACAGCCCCTTCCAGGGTGTGGTCGCCTTCGTCATCGTCCTGGTGGCGATCGTAGCCACCCAGATGCAGAACCGTCTGTCCGCACTCATCATGGTCGGTGTGACAGGTTATGGCCTGGCGATCATCTTCGCCCTGCACGGCGCACCCGACCTGGCGCTCACCCAGACCCTCGTGGAAACCGTCCTCATGGTTGTGTTCATGCTGGTGCTGCGCAAAATGCCCACCGAGGTCAGTTGGAAACCCGAACCGAAGAACGCCCGGCGCCGCGCCTGGCTGGCCGCCGCGGTGGGCTTCTCCATCGTGGTAATCGCCGTCTTCGCCATGAACGCCCGCACCCAGGCACCGATCTCCATCTACATGCAGGACCTGGCCTATGAGGTCGGGCATGGAGCCAACACCGTCAACGTCCTGCTGGTGGACCTGCGTGGTTTCGATACCTTCGGTGAGATCTCCGTGCTGGTCATCGCCGCCATCGGTATCGCCTCCCTGGTCTACCGCAACCGCAGTTTCCGCCGTGACTCCCGCCGCCCGACCCTGGCCACCACGGGTCGTCGCTGGCTGGCGGCACCGGTAGACACCGAGCGGGCCCAGAACCGGTCCCTCATGGTGGATGTGGCCACCCGCATCCTGTTCCCCTCCATGATCATGCTGTCGGTGTACTTCTTCTTCGTCGGCCACAACGCGCCCGGCGGTGGTTTCGCCGGTGGTCTAGTCGCCGCCCTCGCCTTCGCGCTGCGTTATCTCGCGGGTGGGCGCGACGAGCTGGAGGAGGCACTGCCTGTCGACGCCAGCCGTATCCTCGGCGTCGGCCTGATCGCCTCCGCGACGGCCATCCTGTGGCCGATGCTGCTCGGTGAACCTCCGCTGACCTCCCATTTCTGGGACATCACGGTGCCACTCATCGGGGATATTCCCATCGCCTCGGCCCTGCTGTTCGATCTCGGTGTCTACCTCATCGTCATCGGATTGATGATGCACATCCTGCAGAGCCTCGGCGGTCAGCTCGACCGCGATGAGGACATGCGTAAACAACGTGCCCGTGACCGTGCCCGCCGCCTGGCGCGCAGCGCACGGCGCGAGGCCGCCCTGGCCTCGACCACCTCCGCGGTAAGGAGCGTGGCCAATGAGCCGCGTCCCCTGCCCACGGTTCGGCCGGTCGCCCTGGAAACCGAACCGGAGACTCGAAACATCAGTGATGGAACGTCGACAAGCACCACAGACACCACCGGAAGGGAGCAGTAGATGGTAGCCAATCTCTTCCTGCTCCTGGCAGCGGGAACCCTCATATCGGCGGGCGTGTACATGCTCATGGACCGCGCCATGACCAAGATGATCATGGGGCTGATGCTCATCGGCAACGGAGCCAACCTGCTCCTGCTGATCTCCGGTGGCGGCGCCGGTGCCCCACCGGTGAAAGGCCGTGAGAATGAGGTCTACGGCGACACCGTCGCCGACCCCCTCGCACAGGCGATGATCCTCACCGCCATCGTGATCTCCATGGCGATCACCGCCTTCATGCTGTCCCTGGCCTACCGCCAGTACCGCTACCGCACCGAGGACTTCATCCAGGATGACGTGGAGGATGTGGCACTGTCGGTGCGTCGCAGCATCGCCTCGGCCGCACCCGACCACGATGCCTCCGATGATCCGGAGACCGGCCGCATGACCTCGGAGGGCGACGAGTTCGGCCCCGAGTCCTTTGAGCAGCCACTGAAGGGGGAGAAGGATGACTAGCGAGTTGTACGATTCCCTGCTGGTGCTGCTGCCCTACATGGTGCCCATGCCGGTCATCCTGCCGGCCGTGGCGGCTGCGCTCACGCTGATCCTGTCCAAGTACGTCCAGGCCCAGCGTGCGGTCACCCTCACGGTGTTGACCTTCCTCATCGCCCTCAATGCCACCATGTTGTACCTGGTGGACAGCGAAGGCATCCAGACCCTCCAGATCGGTGGCTGGGACGCCCCGGTGGGCATCACCCTGGTCGCCGACCGCCTGTCGGTGTCCATGCTGACGGTGTCCTCCATCGTGCTGTTCGCGGTGATGGGTTATGCCATCAGTCAGGGTATCCGCGACGGTGGCAAGGACGAGCCGGTCGCGGTGTTCATACCCGCCTACCTGTTGCTGTCGATGGGTGTGAACCTGGCGTTCCTCTCCGGTGACCTCTTCAACCTCTATGTCGGGTTCGAGGTCTTCCTCGTCGCCTCCTATGTTCTTCTGACATTGGGGGCCTCCCCCGCCCGCGTCCGCGCCGGCGTGAGCTACGTGATGGTGTCCATGGCATCCTCCATGATCTTCCTGTTCGGTCTGGCCCTGGTGTATGCCTCCGTGGGTACGCTCAACATGGCGCAGATCGGCATGCGGATGGAGGAGATACCCTCCGGCACGCGTGCCGCGATCTTCGCGGTGCTGCTGGTGGCCTTCGGCATCAAGGCGGCCGTGTTCCCCCTGGATTCCTGGCTGCCGGACTCCTACCCCACCGCCCCGTCGCTGGTCACGGCCGTGTTCGCGGGTCTGCTGACCAAGGTCGGTGTGTACGCGATCATCCGTGCACGCTCGGTGATCTTCACCGACGGGTCCCTGGACGGCCTGCTGATGTGGGTGGCGCTGGCGACAATGCTCGTGGGTATCCTCGGCGCGATGGCGCAGAACGATGTGAAACGATTATTGTCCTTCACGCTGGTCAGCCACATCGGTTACATGATCTTCGGTGTCGCCCTGGGGTCCGCGGCAGGGTTGTCCGGTGCCATCTTCTACGCCATCCACCACATCCTGGTGCAGACCACCCTGTTCCTCGTGGTCGGCCTGATTGAACGGCAGGCGGGTTCGTCATCGCTACGCAGGCTGGGCTCCCTGGCCTACATCTCCCCGCTGCTGGCCATCCTGTACTTCATCCCGGCGATCAACCTGGGCGGTATCCCGCCGTTCTCCGGGTTCCTGGGCAAGATCATCCTCCTGGACGCGGGTGCCCAGGATGGCAGCTGGCAGGCCTGGGTGCTCATCGCCGGTGCCATCATCACCTCCCTGCTCACCCTGTACACCATGGTGCTCGTGTGGTCGAAGGCCTTCTGGCGCGACCGCAAGGACGCCCCGGACGGGGCCACCGCCATCGCCCGCCCGGCACCCCTGGTGGATGTCCAGGATGAGGTATCGGTGACCGACCGTTCCGATGTAGGCCGCATGCCCGTCGGCATGGTCGCCTCCACCTCCGTGCTGGTGATCGCCTCCCTCATGGTCTCCGTGCTCGCGGGTCCCATCTCGGCGATCACCGGCCGCGCGGCGGAATCCGCCCAGGATGTCAACATCTACCGCACCGCGGTGCTGGGTCCGAACTACCAGAACCCGCACCGCACCCTGGAGATGGAACGCTACGACCAGAACCTCGACGACCTGGACACCCGGTTGGAATCGGAGCTGGGTGGCGGGAATTCCTCCCCTGACCGGGAGAACACCGGTGAGATAACCATCACCTCGACCCCTGTATCGACCCCGGAGGAGGCCACCTCATGATTGCCGGTTTCAAACGCCGTTTCCGCCCCTTCTTCGTGGTGTGGCTGACGGTGATGTGGATCATGCTCATGGGGGAGATCTCCTGGGCGAACCTCTTCGGTGGCCTGGCCGTGGCGCTCGGCATCGTCCTGCTGCTGCCCCTGCCCGCCATGCCGATCAGCAACCTGAGCATCCACTGGGGTGCACTGGTGATGCTGATCCTGAAATGGTTCTGGGACCTGGCCAAGGCCTCCGTCAAGGTCGCCTGGCTGGCGCTGCGTCCGCAGGATCCCCCGAAGACAGCCATCCTGAATGTGCCGATGCGTGTGCAGAATGATCTGGTGTTGTCCTTGGCCACCGTGTTGTACAACCTGCAGCCGGGTGGTGCGGTGACGGATATTGACATCGCCAACCGCATGTGGACCGTCCACATTCTCGATGCTCATTCCCCCCAGGCCATCGAGAATGAAATTGAGAATGTTGCCGAACTCGAGCGCAACCTGATCCGCGTCTTTGAAAGGGGCTGAATCGATGAGTCCGGAAATCTACACCTCGATCCTCACCATCGCGGCCATCTTGTTCAGTGCGTCCTTCATCCTGACGTCGTACCAGATCATGAGTGGCCCCAACTCCATCGACCGTCTGCTCGGTCTCGACGGCATGGTGTCCATGATCCAGTGTTCACTGGCCACCTACATCTGCTGGACGCTGGATACCACCGTCAGCAACGCCATGATGGTGGTGGCGATGATGGGCTTCATGGGTTCGGTCGCGGTCGCCCGCTTCAGAAAGAAGGATGGTGCCTGATATGACCATCCAGTTGTTCACCGATATCATCTCGCTGATCTTCATCCTCACCGGTGCCGTGCTGTCCTTCTCCGCGGCGGTCGGTCTGGTCCGCTTCCGGGATACCATGTCCAGGGTGCATGCGATCACCAAACCACAGACCACCGGTCTGATCCTCACGGTGGTTGGTGCGCTGATCCGCATGTTGGGTCATGAGGATTTCGATTTCTCCATGCGCGGCGACATGGGCATCCTCGTCCTGCTCATCCTCTTCGCCATGCTCACCAGCCCCGTCACCGCGCAGCGCGTGGGACGTGTCTCGCGTCGTGAGGGCCTCTACGGGGAGAAGGACACCCTGTCCCGCAATGACGCACCTGCCGACCGCGGGGTGAAGAAGAGCGGTTAGCGGGTCAGGAATCCGCCAGAAACCGCCCCAGGTGGGCACCGAACTCGCCGGGGTGGGTGCGGTAGGTGCGCCGCCCCGCACCGTCGACGCTGACGGTGACCACCCGGGGCAGGGCGTCGACAAGCTCGGGGTGGGTGGTGCCGCTGATGATCAGCGTCGGCGTGGCCACATCCGCGAAATCACCCGCGGAGGTGCCGTCCAACTCATCAACCTGGTTGAGCAGCTCCTCCTTGTTACGCCCCCGGAACAGGAAACCGGGCACGCGCTTCAGGGCGCGACCCACCTTCCTGGTCTGCTCATCCAGGGAGATCACCGGCGTATCCAGCACCAGGTGGGTGATCCGGCCCGGCTGTGCCTGTGCGACGCGCAGCGCCACGGCCGCCCCGCGTCCCCCACCCACCAGGATGATGCGACGTAGTTCGTGCTTGTCCAGGAGCTTTTCGACGTCCTCCTGCCCCCGCCCCACCGTCCCCGACCAGGGGGCGATGCGTGGTTTCAGGTCTGCGGGCAGTGCGTTGACCACCTCGGTGAACACATCCGGCAGCTCCCCGGCATCGGGGATGAAGACAATCGGCTGGGTCATTCTGTCGTTCATCATTCAGCCTCCAGGGGCCGGAGCTCATTGAGCTCATCGCAGGCCAGATCCACCGCCGCGATCCAGGTCCCGGTGCGCTGGTAGGCGCGGCGCTGGCGTTCATAACCACCACCGCGTTCGATGATCTCCAGGACCAGATCCAACTCGCGCAGACAGCCCAGTTCAGCGGCCAGCGGGGTGAGGCGGTCCACCAGGCGGCGCAGTTCATCCTGCACCATGGCCTCGTCGGTGTCGCGGGAGATGATGATCTCCGCATCCAGGCCGTAGCGCGCGGCGCGCCACTTGTTCTCGGCGACATGCCACGGCTGCAGGGTGGGCAGCTGCTCCCCGCGGTCGATCATGCGGTCATAGTGCACCACCAGGCAGTGCGTGAGCGCCGCGATGGCGGAGAGTTCTCGCAGGTTGGAGGTGGAATCGGCGATGCGGACCTCGATGGTTCCCCATTTGGAGGCCGGCCGGATGTCAAAGTGCATGGACCCGGTGTGGTTGATCACCCCGGATTTATCCTGATCGGCCATATAGGACACCCACTCATCCCAGCTCTGGAACTGGTATGGCAGGCCCGCGGTGGGCAGCTGCTGGTAGAGCATGGTGCGGTTGGAGGCATACCCGGTGTCCAGGCCATCCCACGCCGGGGAACTAGCGGACAGTGCCAGCAGGTGCGGGTAGTTGGTCACCAGGGCATTGATGATGGGCCACACGCGGTCCTCGTGGCTGATGCCCACATGGACGTGGATGCCCCAGATGAGCATCTGGTTACCCCAGTACTGGGTGCGCGCGATGATCTCATCGTAGGAACCCTTCTTGGACACCGGGTTCTCCCGGAAATCCGAGAACGGGTGCGAACCGGAAGTCCAGGGACGCAGACCCAGTTCGGTGGCGGCCTCCTGCACCGCGGCCAGGGCACGGTCCAGTTCGGCGACGGCCTCCGGCACGGTGTCGCAGATACCGGTGACCAGCTCCACCGTGTTCTGGAGGAACTCCCCCTCCAGGTGGACCTCGGGGTGGCGCTCGGCGACGATCTCCAACACCTCCGCGGCACGGGGTGCCAGGTCACGGGATTCCGGATCGACGAGCGCGATCTCCCACTCCACGCCGATGGTGGGCTTCGGTGAACGCTTGAACTCGATGGCCATGGCGTGGTTCTCCTTGAGAGGGTGTCGACCGGTGCAGGACGAACTGCGTGACGGGTGTTAGAGGTTGACGTCCTCGACGAGGACCAGGACGAGGGCGTCCTTGCCCCCGGTCTCCTCCGGCAGCACCGGGCTGCGTTCCATGGCGACACCGTTGACACGGTCGGCCAGTTCACGGGCAGCCTGCTCCGCACCGGGGTTGCCCTCGGTGAAGTAGACGGTGTTGCGCGGGATCACCACGTCAGGAAGGTTGCCTGATTCGACCTTCTGGAAATCCGACTCGAGGGATTCGGCGACACGGGCCGCCAGCTGCGGGACGGTGGAGTTGTTGAGCACATGCAGGGTGGTCACCGGGGTGCCGGTGGGACGCTGGGCTACGGCGGACTCACCGGCAGCGGGTGCCGGGGCGGGCTGGCCCTCACGCTGGCCCTCGCGCTGGTCATCGCGCTGGCTGTCGCCCTCATCCTCGCGGGGTTCCCCGGCAGGGGTGCCCTCCCCGCTCTCATCCCCAGTCCCGGTGGTGGTCTCAGTACCCGCATCCCGGGCAGCTGGAGTGTCCTCCCCGGCATGGGTGGTGGCAGCGGTGGTCGTGGTGTCAGCGGTGACGGACTCATCGCCATCGTTCAGCATCGACCACAGTGCCCACGCCGCCAACAGCACGGCCACGGCAATGAGGATCATCGCCAGACCGCGCATGGGCAGGCCGGAGTTCCTGGTGGCTGCACCGGTGGATTCACCAGCGGGTTCACCGGCGTCGGAGGAGGAGGGGTTCTGCATGTCCGAAGTCATGGCGCTTAGTCTATCTTTCCGGCGCGACGCCGTAACCTGGACACCAGGGTTGGGTGGATTTTCATCGCTTCGGGGGTATCGATGATGAGGTTGAGCCGCTGGTAGTAGCGCACCGGGGAGATCCCGAAGGTGGCCCGGATGGCCTCCTCCTTCGCCCCCGGTGCCCGGGGTGCGGACGCCTCAAACTGAAGGAGCGTTAAATCATCAGCGCTGAGCATGCCTAAACTGTAGAACATGACTGTCCGTCCAATTGTTATCCACGGTGATCCCGTCCTCCACAACCCGACCCGGGAGGTGACCGAACCCATCTCCGAGCTGCAGGAACTGATTGCAGATATGTACGAGACGATGGAGGTCGCCAACGGTGTCGGCCTGGCCGCGAACCAGATCGGTGTGTCCAAACGCATCTTCGTGTTCAACTGCCCCGATGATGAGGGCACCATGCACCGGGGCTGCTTCATCAACCCGGTCCTGGAGACCTCGGAGATCCCCGAGACCATGCCCGCGGATGACGGCTCCGATGAGGAGGGGTGCCTCTCGGTGCCCGGTGAGGGCTTCCCGACGGGTCGCGCCGACTGGGCGAAGGTCACCGGTCTCAACGAAGACGGTGAGGAGTGGTCGATGGAGGGCACCGGTTTCCTCGCCCGCTGTTTCCAGCACGAGGTGGGTCACCTGGATGGCGTGGTCTACACCGACACCCTCATCGGGCGGTGGAAGCGCCTGGCCAAGAAGACCATCAAGGCCAACGGGTGGACCGAGCCGGGTCTGACCTGGACCCCGGGTGTGGATGAGGATCCCTTCGGACATGACGTCTAGGCTGCCGAGGTTCCGCAGCCACAACCCGGCGATCGGTGACCGCGTGGTGGTGCGGCGCCGCATCGAGGGTGCCGATGTGCACTGGACCGATGTCATCGGCCATGTCACCGCGCTTGATCCGCTGGTGGTGCGCCCCCAGTCCGTCGGGGGGATGCCGTCGACGGCCCGAGAGATCATCATCCCCGATGATCAGCTCGAGGTGGTGCGGATCCTCTCCCCGCGCACCATCCGCAACTCCGATATCCGCGCCGTGGAGGTCGCCACCGCCAAGGCCTTCCCGGGCCTGAGCAACGAGTGGGTGGACGGGTGGTTGCTGCGCGCCGGTGACGGCATCACGGAGCGATCCAACTCCGCCTCCCCGCTGGGCCCCACCACCGGATTTGATCCCGTGCCCCTCGACGCGATCGAGGAGTTCTATGCAGCCCACTCCCTTCCGGTGCGGCTGCACATCCCGGAGCGGATCGGTAAACCGGCACTCAAGGTGATCTCCGCCGAACCCGAGGCGTGGCACCTCGGACCGGAGATCCTGGTGATGACCAGGGAGTTGTCCACACTGGATCCCTTCACCCTGCCCGAGGGCCTGGAATTCCGGGTGGATGAGCAGCCCGATGACGACTGGTTGAACATGTACCACTTCCGCGGTCACGCGCTGCCGCCGCATGCGTTGGAGCTGCTGCGCACCCGCATCGACGGCCAGATGGGTTTCGGCCGGCTGGTCACCTCCCTCGGCCAGACCGTCGCGATCACCCGTGCGACCATCACCGCCGCGGAGTCGCGCACCTTCCTCGGGTACTCGGCCGTGGAGGTCGCGCCTGCTTATCGACGCCGCGGGCTGGGCACCGCGCTCGGCGCCCGCATCCAGCACTGGGGCGCCGAGATGGGCGCCGCGGAGGCATATCTGCAGGTCATCTCCCGGAATGAGGCGGGTATCGGGCTGTACACCAAGCTCGGTTTCACCGAGCATCACCGGCACCGCTACGCCAAACGCACCCGCTAGGGGTGCGGGAGGGCGGGTGGGCGGGGCCGTCGATAAGCAAAACGCTAGGGTATAAGGCATGCGCATCGTGAACTGGAACGTCAACTCCGCACGCACACGCGTGGACCGGATGGTGGATTTTCTCATCCGGCACGACGTGGATGTGCTGGCCGTGCAGGAAACAAAGTGCAGAGACGACCAGTTCCCCTATGAACGTTTCCGGGAGATCGGTTATGAGGTCGCGCACTTCGGCCTGAGCCAGTGGAACGGCGTGGCCATCATCTCCCGCGTCGGCATCGAGGACGTCCAGACGAGTTTCCCCGGGCAACCCGGGTTCGACAAGGATCCGGGTGCGGAGCAAGCCATTGAGGCCCGGGCCATCGGCGCGGGGTGCGGGGGCGTGCGGGTGTGGAGCCTGTATGTCCCCAACGGCCGGGAGATCGCCGACCCGCACTATGACTACAAACTGCGGTGGCTGTTCGCCCTGCGCAACCACGTGGCGGATGTCCTGCGTGCAAACCCCGAGGAGAAGATGATCCTGCTGGGTGATTTCAACATCGCCCCCACCGACCAGGATGTGTGGGACATCTCCGCCTTCGAGGGACACACCCACGTCACCGAACCCGAACGCGCCGCCTTCCAGCAACTGATCGAGGCGGGACTGACCGAAACCAGCCCCGGCCCCGGCACCTTCACCTACTGGGATTACAAGGGTGCACGCTTCCTCAAGGGTGAGGGCATGCGCATCGATTTCCAGCTGGCCACCCCCGCACTCACCGCCGATCACACCTTCGTCGATGTGGAGGAACGCGGTGGCAAGGGCGCCTCGGACCACGCACCGGTGATCGTCGATTACTCGGTATAACCGGGGCAGGATGGCACGCGCATGAGCATATCCATCGACCTGGAAGTCTGGCAGACCATCGGTCTGATCGTGGACTACACGATCAAGATCATCGCCATCGGTTATGTCCCCGAGGGCCGCCGCCCCAGCACCTCCACCGCCTGGCTGCTGGCCATTCTCCTCATCCCCTTCCTGGGCCTGCCGCTGTTCCTGCTCATGGGGTCGCCCTATATCAATAAACGGCGACACCGCATCCAGCAGGAGATCAATGATCTCATCGAGGACGTCCACGATGATGTCCCCGACTATCCCGACGGGGTCAGTGTCCACCCGGAGCTCGAATCCGTCATCCGCCTGAACCGGCGCCTGACCAACATGCCCGCCGTGATCGGTGTCAACCACGGGGTGCACTCCGACTATGACGCCACCATCAAACGCATGACCGCGGCCGTGGATGAGGCACAGGACTACATCTACGTCGAGATCTACATCATGGCCTGGGATGACACGACCAAGCCCTTCTTCGAGGCCCTGGAACGCGCCGAGAAACGCGGGGTGAAGGTGCGTCTGCTCTTCGACCACGTGGGCAGCTGGAAATACCCCGGCTACCGCAAACTGAAGAAGAACCTCACCGCCATGGGCATCGAGTGGTACCTCATGCTGCCCCTGCAGCCGTGGCGCCGACGCTTCCGCCGACCCGACCTGCGCAACCACCGCAAGATGCTCATCATCGACGGACACCTCGGTTTCATGGGGTCCCTCAACATGATCGATGCCAGCTACCTGCAGCGCAAGAACATCAAGATCGGCCGCAAATGGGTGGACCTCATGGTGGAACTCTCCGGCCCCATCGTGTCCTCCATGGAGATGGTCTTCGCCGGTGACTGGTACGTCGAATCCAATGAGGCCCTGGAGATCCGCGACCACGAGGAGGCCCACACCACCATCCCCGACACCGCCCAGAACTCCCAGAAGAACCTGGTGCAGCTGGTGCCGTCCGGCCCCGGGTACAACACCGAACCCAACCTGCGGATGTTCAACTCCATCGTGCACCACGCGAAATCACGGCTGGTGCTGTGCAGCCCCTATTTCATCCCCGATGAATCCCTCCTGGAAGCCGTCACCTCCGCCTGCTACCGGGGTGTGCAGGTGGAACTGTTCGTCTCCGAGGAGGCCGACCAGTTCATGGTCAACCATGCCCAGTCCTCCTACTACCAGGCGCTGCTGGAGGCCGGGGTGAAAATCTACATGTACCCCAAGCCCTTCGTCCTGCACACCAAATATGTCCTCGCGGATCCCGACCACTCCGCCGACGGTGTGCCGGTGGGCGTGGTCGGATCCTCCAACCTGGATATGCGCAGTTTCGGCCTGAACTATGAGATCTCCATGATGGTGGCCAAGGGCGATCTGATCAACGATCTCAACGACCTGACCGAGCACTACAAGGACATCTGCCTCCGGCTCACCCTGGACCAGTGGAACCAGCGCAGCTGGGGAAGGCGTTATCTGGACAATGTCATGCGGCTGACCTCGGCGCTGCAGTAGGAAGGTATCACCCCATATCCGGCAGGGGGTGACGCCCGGCGAACCAGACCGCGATCCCCGCACACAGCGCACAGCCCACCATGGACACCGCCATCGACAGCGCACGGTCGGCTCCCAGCCCCACCACCGGGCTGATGAGACCACCCATGGAAAACTGCAGGAAACCCATCACCGCGGAACCGGATCCCGCCCGCTCACGCACCACCGCAGTCCCCAGTGCCGTGGCATTGGCCATGATCAACGGCACATGCGCGACAATGAGGAACAACAACACCAGAAACAGGGGGGTGGAACGAATCAACGCCACCTGCACCAGGAAAAGCACATTCAAGCTGATGAACCCCACCATCGCCCCGGCCATGATGCGGTGCGGATGCACCGAGTTGAGCAGGCGACGGTTGAGGAACCCGGAGATCATCAGGGCGAGCGAATTGACGGCGAAGACAACGGAGAACATCAGCGGGGTCATACCCAGTTGATTCTGCAGCACAAACGGGGAGGCGGAGATATAGGAGAACATCGCGCCGAAGGTCACTGCCAACACCGCCGCATAGGCCAGGAACCGGGGGTTGCGCAGGACATGGAGATAGTTCGACAGCATGCCCCCAAGCCCGACCCCGGTGCGTTCCGCCACCGGGCGTGATTCCCGGATCCCGATTACCGCCACCAGCAGCTGGGCTGCGTTGATCAGCGCCAGGGCCCAGAACACCGCCCGCCAGCCGAACGGTGCGGAGATGACACCACCGACAACCGGGGCCAGCACCGGGGCGATCGCCTGGATGATCATCAGCAGGGAGAAGGCCTGCGCGGCCTCCCTGCCCCGGGCCAGATCGGGGACGATGGCCCGGGCGATGACCACGCAGGCTCCCCCGCCCAACCCCTGGAGCAGGCGCATCCCGATGAGCACCCCGATCGAGGGGGCCAGCGCACAGCCGATGCTGGCGACCAGGGAGACCACCGCGCCCACCAGCAGGAGTCGGCGCCTGCCCAGGGAATCGGAGATCGGCCCGATGATGAGCTGGCCCACCGCCATCCCCGCCATGAACGCGGAGAGGGTCAGTTGCACCAGAGGGGTGGTGGTGTCCAGGTCTGTCGCGATCATGGGCAGCGCAGGGAGATACATGTCTGTCGATAGCGCCGGGGTGGCCGTGATCAGGGCGAGTCCGAGGAGGAGCGGGGTGGTGAGGCGCTGTTTGCCCTGTGACATGAAACTATCCCAACCATTTCTCGACGCCGACTGAACCCGGGCACACGCCACCGTGTGTCCCGGATAACAAAATAGCAAAAGGCCAAAGTTTAACATCTCAACAGAGATATGGAACAGGTTTCACCCCGTCTTTATTGGATTGTTAACCTTTCATCCATGTAGGATTCAAGCTAGATACAGAAGAGCTGGGTTGGCCTCTTCGCTCATGGACATTCACCTAATTCAAGATGGGGAGGGGACCCGCGTGGCCGGAGACTTCGAATACGTTCAACATCCACGACGCACGCTCCCCCCACCCATACCGGCGGGACGCGGGCCCGCGGCGGCGTTCCTCCCCGGCACCTTCCATCCGATCAATCCGCGTAAGATCACCCCCGGCAATGACCAGGTCCTCCTGTCCGGCTGGGGGAAATTCGTGCGCTGGCTGGTCGTGCTGGCCTCCATCTTCGCCATCATCGTGGGCATCAATCTCATCCTCGACGGGGTGTACAACGTCGGCTCCGCCAGCACCACGCGCATGTACGACCTGGCCCGTGATCCCCTCATCGGCCTGCTCATCGGCATCCTGGCGACAGCCCTGGTCCAATCCTCCACCACCACCACGACGCTGACCGTGGCCGCAGTCGGCGCCGGCATTGTCTCCGTGCCCGTCGCCATCCCCATCATCATGGGTGCGAATGTGGGCACCACCATGACCGCACTGCTCGTCGCCTTCTCCTATATGGGTGAACGCAGGGAATTCAAGAAGGCCTTCACCACGGCCGCGATGCACCTGTGGTTCAACATGCTGGTCATGATCGTCATGCTCACCATCGAGATGCTCTTCCACCCTCTGCGGAGCGTCTCCGGCGAACTCTCCGAAGCATTCCTGGGGGCGGGGGACACCTCCGCACCCACCACCCATGTGGTCCAGGCGGTGGTGGAGCCGTTCATCGCCCTCATCGGCACCAATGGGCTGTTCGGCATGGCGGGCAGCGCCGGCATGGCCACCCTCCTGGCGCTGGGCGCCGGCACCCTCCTGATCCTGGTGGCCATCCGGGTGATGAGCTACCAGCTGCGGATGATCACCGCCGCCACCGCCCATTCCCTGCTGGACAAGTTCTCCCTCTCCGGTCCGGAGGACACCCCGCACATCAGCGCGCGGTCTAATCTCATCGGTTTCGGCATCGGGTTGCTGTTCACCGTCCTGGTCACCGCATCCTCGGTCACGGTATCGTCCATGCAGCCCTTCGCGGTCACCCAGTCACTGAAACGACGGGTCATCCTCGCGGTCATCCTGGGCGCCAATGTGGGCACCACCCTCACCGCCACGGTGGCCACCCTCGCCATCGTGGGGGTCTACGGTGCCTTCGCTCTCCAGGCCGCCCTGGTGCACGTGCTGTTCAACGTCATCGGCGCGATCCTCGTGCTGTCCATCCCACGGCTGTCCCGGATGATCATCACCCTGGCGGAGACCAGCGCGGGTATCGCCGCACGCAGTTACACCAACGCACTGATCATCATCCTCGGGTTCTACATCGCCATTCCCGCGGCGGTGCTGCTGCTCTACACCCTGATGAACTAGACACCGGGCTCAGGCTGGGTCAGGCATCCCGCTTCTCCAGCGCCACGATGCCGGCGATGAACAACACCACCGCCCAGATCCCGAAGTAGACCGCGCCGAACTCCGGTCCCCACCCCGGATCCGCGGTCTGGTACCCGGTGATGAAGGACCGCAGGTTGGTGAAGGGGCCGTATTTACCCACGAACTCCCCGACCCGGGGCAGGATACCCGCCAGATCCTCCAGGGCGAGGTGCCACATGAGGATCAGCGCGATGGCGCCGGCGGACTGCCGCAGCAACAGGGCGATACCGGAGGAGAAGGTCACCAGCAGGGCCGCCCCCACCGGGTACTGCCACATGATCCGGAGCGCCTCGTCGTCATTCCAGACATCCAGTGTGCTGCTGGCCAGATCCGAGGCCAGGGCCTTGGCCACATAGAAGCACAACAGCACCGTGATGAAGATGATCACCATGGCCAGCACCGTGTAGAGCAGCCATTTCGCCACCGCGACCACCCAGCGGCTCGGGGTGGCCAGGAAGGACTGCTGCTGATAGCCGTACCGGAACTCGGTGGTGAACATCATGACCGCCTGGACGATCACCACGATGAAACTGGCGATGTACACCCCGGCCACGGTGCTGCCCGCCAACAGCAGTGTGGTGGCCAGATCCTCCCCGGTGGCGAACGTACCCGTGATGGCGGCGAAACCCACACTGAGCAGGATGATCAGCGCCGTGGTCCACCAGAAGGACCTGGTGGTGCGGAGTTTGATCCATTCGGATTTGAGAACATTGACGAACATGGGTCTACCTCTCCTCCTGCGGGGTGGGTGGTGTTGCTGCCTGGTACTCCACGGACTCACCCGTGGTCTGGAGGAAGGCCTGTTCCAGAGAGGCACGGTGCTCGGAGAGCTCCAACAGCGCGATGCCCTGGGCGAAGGCGAGCTCACCGATCTCATCGGTGGTGCGGTCCATGATGGTGAAGGTGGGGCGGGCGTCGACAAGCGTCGTCTCGAAGCGGATCCCGCGCGCCTGCAGCGCCGCCTGCAACGCGTCCGGCTGCGGGGTGCGCACCGTGACGGTGGTGGCGGAATGCTCACGGATGAAGTCCTGGATGGGGGTGTCGGCCACCATCCGGCCACGGCCGATGACCACCAGGTGATCCGCCGTCAACGCCATCTCCGACAACAGGTGGGAACTGACCAGGACGGTCCGCCCCTCCGCCGCGAGATTCTTGAGCAGCATGCGCACCCAGTGGATACCCTCCGGGTCAAGACCGTTGACCGGCTCATCGAGGATGAGATACTCCGGATCACCCAGTAGCGCAGCCGCCAACCCCAGCCGCTGCCCCATGCCGAGGGAGAACCCACCGGTTTTCTTACCCGCCACATCGCTCAACCCCACCAGGCCGAGCACCTCCTCCACCCGGGAGGTGGGCAACCCGTTGGCCTGCGCAATCCACTTCAGGTGGTTGGCAGCCGAACGGTTCGGGTGGGTTGCCTTGGCATCCAGGAGCGCACCCACCCGCGTCAGCGGATTCTTCAACGCCCGGTAGGGCTGACCATCAATGGTGGCGTGCCCGGAGGTGGGGTTATCCAACCCGACGATGCACCGCATGGTGGTGGATTTGCCGGCGCCGTTCGGCCCGAGGAACCCCGTCACCATGCCTGGTTTGACAGTGAATGTCAGGTCCTCGACCGCCCGGACCTGCCCATACTGTTTGGTGAGGCCTGCGACTTCGATCATGCAGACCAGTGTGTCACTAGTTGCTCAGTGAGACACAGCGAGGTCCCCCGCAAGACCGCGCAACCGGGGCCACGACGCCTTGAACGCCGGCATCAGCGGCAGCTCATCCACCTCTGACACAGGCACCCACCGCAACTCCAGGGACTCCTCATTGGCGGTGGTCTCCAGGACATCACCGCTGGTGGTACGTGCAATAACGGTGGTGTACGTCCAGCCTCCGGCGAGCTCGGGACGCTCCGGGTCAGCCGGGAAGGGTCCCGCGGTGACCACCGTATCCAGAATCTCCACCTGTCCTGCATCTATTCCCGTCTCCTCCGCGGCCTCCCGCAGTGCTGCCTGAGCCTCGGACTCATGAGAATCCCGCGCACCACCCGGAAGCGCCCACGTGCCACCGTTATTGGTCCAGTGCGCACGGTGCTGCAAGAGCACCCTCCACCCGGAGACGTCCTCCCCCGCATGGCCTGCGATCAGCAGCAGACCAGCCGCTCCATTACGTCCCCACATGGCAGCACCCTCAGGTCCCGCTGCCCAACCGTCACCATCGCCTCTCATGCACTACACATTAGGTGAACAAGGTGTTCCGTGGAACCGGCGCGGGGAGACAGCTGGGGCGGACAGCTGGGGGAAGTCGCCGGGTTCCGGCATGGTCCCCCCTCCACCAGATCAGAACATACGCTACCCAGATCACAATATGATTGCGCCGTCTACTTTCTCACAGGCATCAACCGCGCTATCCTGAAACAATGACGCGGGATGGAATTGGGGAGCAATCCACAGTTGCAGGTGGGTCGGGTGCGCCCGGCGGATCGTCCGGCGTGCATGGATCACCGCTGATCGGTGATCGCCAGGGGGAGGATGAGCTCCCCGAGCCCGCTCATATGGGCAGCTCACGGCGTGTCAATGGTGGAAGTCGGCGGGCCCGGAACGGGGTGCGGAGTTTCCGCAGCACTGCCCAGCCGGTCCGGGACACCACCCAGGTTGATGATGACGATGATGATTCCCCGGATCACTGGTTGGATCCGATCACCACGCAGAACCGGTCCAGGCGCAGTGTGCTCAATGCCATCATCCAGGAGACCTTCGGTCAGCCCCTGTTCGTGCTGCGTCGCCTGTGGGGGTTCATCAACACCTCCCCGGGCAAGATCACGGCGCTGACCGTGATCATCTCCGTGGCGATCTTCGCCGCCGGTTATGCCATGTCGATCTCCTCGGAGCAGCGTCAGTCCCAGCTGGACAACCTGATCACCAACACCGAACCGGTCTCCTATAACGCCCATGTGCTCTACACCTCCCTGTCGGTGGCGGACACCATCGCCACCACGGGGTTTGTGCAGGCCGGTATCGAGGGGCCCATGAACCGGGTGCGGTACAACTCGGCGATCGACCGTGCGTCGGTGGCCGCCACGGAGACCGCGTCCTCCGCCGATATGAGCGATGAACGGTTGATGGAGCTGGTCACCGAGATCCAGCGCCAGTTGCCCATCTACACCGGTCTGGTGGAGACGGCGCGCAGTAACAACCGGGCGGGTAATCCGGTGAGTGTGGCCTATATGGCCGAGGCGAGCGCGATGATGCGTAATGAGATCCTGCCCAAGGCCTCCGAGTTGTACAACATGACCAGCCGTGCGGTGACGGATCAGCAGCGGACGATGATGCGCCCGCAGTGGGTGCCGTTGTCGGGTCTGCTGGCGGCGCTGGCCATGTTGGTGTTGGCGCAGTGGTGGCTCATGCGGGTCACCCGCCGTCGGATCAACAAGGGGTTCGCCCTCGCCACCACGATGATGCTGATCGCCACCTTCTGGGTTGCAGCCGCCGACTGGACCACCTGGCAGGCGGGCACCCGGGGTTTCGAGGAGGCATCCGGACCGCTGAAATCCATGACCACGGCGCGCATCTATGCCCAGCATGCCCGCACCACGGAGACACTCGCGCTGGTGCGTCGTCAGTCCATCCAGGGCAGCACCACCGGGTTCAACGCCACCATCAGCCAGATCCAGCGGGCCGTGGCCGAATATGAGCAGACCGCGCAGGCCCAGACACCGGAACACCAGGTACTTCTCGGCCAGATCCGTACCGCGATGACCGAGTGGTCGCGGGAGCATGACCAGTTCATGATGTTCCTCCAGAACGGTGACTACAATGCGGCGGTCACCACCGCCCTGTCCACGAATGCGGCGGGCCGGACCAGCTTCGATGAACTGGATGCGGCCATGGCTGAGATCATCGCGGATTCCCGTGTGGCCATGCGTTCCTATATTGAAAGTGGTCTGGCGGCCACCTCCCTGGTGGCCATGTCCGTGTTGATCCTCTCGATCGCCTCGGTGATGGCGCTGTGGATCGGTATCCGGCCACGACTGCAGGAGTACCTGTGATGACGGGCGCTTATCGACGACCCGGCCGCCTCCTCCCCACCCTGGTGGGGGCGTTGCTGTCCGCAACCCTCCTGGCGTCCTGCGTGAACCCGGAGATAGACACCTCCGCCACCATGGACGACATGTACCCGCGTATCAATCCCGAGGCAGGCCCTCCCCTGCCCCCGGGATCCAAGGTGGAGGCCCCCGGCACCGTCCCGGCGCGCCCGGTGATCACCGACACCTGGGAGGGATCCCTGAGCCCCGATGACCGGCAGCCGAAGGAGAGGGTCCCGGAGATCTTCCAGCGGGGTCGACTCATCGTGGGTGTGGACCAGTCCAAGAATCTGCTCAGTTTCCGCGACCCCGTTAGTGGACAGCTCCGCGGTTTCGAGGTGCAGCTGGCCAAGGAGATCGCCCGGGATATCTTCGGCAACCCCGAGGCGGTCGACTTCAGGTTCATCGAGGCCGGCGACAGTCTCCGTGGACTGTCCCGGGGTGATGTGGACATGGTCATCCGGTCGGTGTCCGTCACCGAGGACCGCCTGCGGCGCATGGAGTTCTCCACCCCCTATATGCGCACCCAGACCCGTCTGCTGGTCATGGACAACTCCGGTATCCAGGGCATTGAGGATCTCGCGGGCAACACCGTCTGTGTGGCCGACGGTTCCACAGCACTGCAGAAGACCCGCGCCATGGCACCGGAATCCAGCATTCTGCGCACCCGTAACTGGTCGGACTGCCTCATGGCACTCCAGCAGCAGCAGGCCCAGGCGATCCTCGGTGATGATGCGGTCCTCGCCGGCATCGCCGCGCAGGATCCGTATACCCGGATCCTGCCGTCCATCCTGGCCTGGGAATCCTATGCCGTGGCCATCGCCCCCTCCCGGGCGAGTAGGGACACCACCGGTCTGGTTAGGCAGGTCAATGCCACGATGGAACGCATCCAGGAGGACACCACCTGGTGGTCGATGTTCAACGACTGGTTCGGCCAGCATCTGTACACTTACGGTCCACCACCGCTGCAGTACCGGGACGAACCACAGGCAGAGGACGGAGATGACGGAGAGACCGATGACGGACAATGAGCGCAGGAACGTGGAGGACCCCGGCACATCACCTCCCACCGAGGCGGTGAAATTCGACCCCTTCGCCGATGACGATGACGATCTCGACGAGGTGGAGCGGGCCCTGGCCCCACACACCGAGGGCGTGGCCTACGACCCTGATGCTGTTTCCCCCGGCACCGAGGCGGTGAAATTCGACCCCTTCGCCGATGACGATGACGAGGATGACCTCCCGGTTGAGGAACTGGATCACCTGCTGAAGGATCTGGATCAGCTCCGTGCCACCCAGGGGCAGTTCGTCCCGGCGGAGGAGGAGGAACCCACCGATGTCACGGTCAGTGACCCGGAGATCCCGACCGCCGCGACATTCGCCAGTGCTGATCCGAGCGCACGCAGCCGCAGGGAGGCGATCTCCACCTTCCGGGAGCGGCGTGGCATCACACGTCAGTCCCGCACCGTGGCCGACGGCATGGTGGAGCTGCCGTTCATCACACCGAAGCCGGAAAGTGAACTGCTCATCGATCCGGAGGCGAAACTCAAACCCGGTATCAAACCACCCCAGCTGCAGGCGGGTGACATCGTCGCCGAGCAGTATGAGGTCCTGGGGGTGATCGCCCATGGCGGCATGGGCTGGATCTACCTGGCCAATGACCTCAATGTGGCCAACCGTGTCGTGGTACTCAAGGGCATGATGGCCCAGACCAGTGCCCAGGACCAGGGCACGGCCGAGGCGGAACGCGCCTTCCTGGCTGATATCACCCACCCGGGCATCGTGAAGGCCTACAACTTCATCGATGATCCCCGGGTGCCCGGTGGATTCATCGTGATGGAGTACGTCAACGGGCCCTCCCTCAATGACCGCCGCAAGCAGCAGAAGGACGGGGTGCTCAGCTTCGACCTGGCCATCGGGTACATCCTGGAGGTCCTGCCGGCGATGGACTACCTGCACTCCCGGGGTGTGGTCTACAACGATCTCAAACCGGAGAACATCATCGCCACCGAGGATCAGGTCAAGCTGATCGACCTGGGTGCGGTCTCCGGCATCGGGGCGTACGGCTATATCTACGGCACCAAGGGGTACCAGGCTCCCGAGGTGGCCACGCAGGGACCATCCGTGGCCTCGGATATCTACACCATCGGACGCACCCTGGCGGCGCTGACCCTGAAACTCCCTGTCGAGGACGGGGTGCTCGCCCCCGGGATCCCCTCACCCAATGATCAACCGCAGCTGCGCCGTTACCTCTCCTTCTACCGCCTGCTGCTGCGCGCCACCGCCGAGAAACCGGAGGACCGGTTCACCTCGGTGGCGGAACTGCGCACGCAGCTGTTCGGTGTGCTCCGGGAGATCCTGGCCATCCGTGATGGGAAACAGTTCCCTCCCCAGCACTCCCTGTTCTCCCCACAGCGAAGCACCTTCGGCACCAAGCACATGGTCTTCCGCACCGACAAGCTTATCGACGGCATCGACCGCCAGGTCCGCATCACCGCCCCCGAGATCGTCTCCGCACTGCCGGTGCCACTGATCGACCGCACCGACCCCGGGGCCCGCATGCTGTCGGGTTCCTCCTACGCGGAGGCCTCCGAAACCCTGGAGAACCTACGCACCTCCATGGAGAACGAGAAATACCGCGACTCCATCGAGATCCCCCTCGGTGTGGTGCGTGCCCTGCTCGACCTGGGTTTCACCGCCGAGGCCCGCGCCTGGTTGGATACCCTGAAGGAGCGGATGGGCCGGGACTGGCGGCACCAGTGGTTCTCCGGGATCACCCACCTCCTGCTGGATGACTACGCCGCCGCCCAGGAGTACTTCTACACCGTGCTCACCATCCTGCCCGGTGAGGCGGCACCGAAGCTGGCACTGGCGGCGGTGGATGAGCTGCTCCTCCAGCAGATGGGTTATGAAAACACCCCCCTGCTCACCCCGGCCCTGGTCAACGCCACTGCCACCCTGGGTGATGACTTCGAGGAACTGGATGCCTCCGAGTTCAAGGGGTTGGGCAAGACCTGGTCCCACATCACCACGGAACCGGCAATCCTCCGGTTCCACTCGCTCCGTGTCTATGCCCTGGTGTGGCTGACCAACCCCACCACGGTGTCATCGGCCTTCGGGCTGGCCCGGCAGCTGATGGCGGAGGGCCAGATCGAGCTGGCGGTTCAGGCCCTGGACAAACTGTCACCGGCCTCCCGTCACCACCGCATGGCAAAACTCACCACGATCCTGTTGCTGCTCAGCTCCAATCTGAGCGAATCACGCATCCGACGTGCCGCCCGACGGCTCTCCGAGATTCCCACCAACGACCCCCGCTTCAACCAGATCAAGATCGCCATCATGTCCGCCGGCCTGTCCTGGCTGCGGGACCGGGACCTGCAGTCCGCCGCCTCCCCCAACCCCCTGTTCGAGTACCCGTTCACGCAGCGCGGTCTGCGGGAGGGCATCTCCGAGGCCCTGCGGGTGCAGGCCCGGTCCGCCCCATTCGCCCGGCACCGCTACACCCTGGTGGACATGGCCAACGCTGTCCGCCCCTTCACGTGGTTCTAGTTCCCGGCGGGCACTGACCGCGAAGCGCCGCCCCGCTGAGCAGTTCAGTGGGGCGGCGCTGCACGGTGTGTCAGGAGGGGGCTACTCCGCGAACTTCGCGGAGTAACGGGCGATCGCCAGCTCCTCATTCGTGGGGATGACAAACACCTTCACCGTGGAGTCATCGGTGGAGATCAGGCGCGGGCCGTCGTTGGGTAGCTTGTTGCGCTCGGGATCAACCTTGATGCCGTACATCTCCAGACCGGCGAGGGCATCCTCGCGGACGAAGTGGGCGTTCTCGCCGACACCGGCGGTGAAGACCAGGCAGTCCACCCGGCCCAGGGCAACCATGTAGGAACCGAGGTAGCGGCGCAGCTGGTGGATGTAGATGTTGTAGGCGGACCAGGCATCCTGGTCGCCGTCCTCGATCATCTGGTGCAGTTCACGGAAGTCGTTGACCCCGGACAGTCCCTTGACACCGGACTTCTTGTTCATGAGGTTGTCGATCTCATCGATGCTCATGTTCGCGTTGCGTGCCAGGTGGAAGACCACGCCCGGATCGATATCGCCGGTGCGGGTGCCCATGACCAGACCCGCCAGCGGGGTCATGCCCATGGAGGTGTCCACCGCCACCCCACCCTTGACGGCAGCCATGGAGGCACCGTTGCCCAGGTGGAAGGTGATGGTGTTGATCTCCTCGGCGGGCTTGTCCATCAGGTCCACCACGCGTGAGGACACGTACTCATGGGAGGTGCCGTGGAAACCGTAACGACGGATACCGTACTCCGCCGCGACATCCTTGTTGATGGCGTACAGGGCGGCAGCCGGTGGCAGGGAGTGGAAGAAACCGGTGTCGAAGACCGCCACGTGGGGAACATCCGGAAGGATCCTGCGGGCGACCTCGATGCCGTCGATATTGGCGGGGTTGTGCAGTGGTGCCAGTGGGATGAGGTCGCGGATCATCTCGACGATCTCATCGGTGATCAGCTCCGGTGCGGAGAAGAGGATGCCGCCGTGAACCACACGGTGACCAACCGCGATGATATCGACCTGGGAGGGCCCGCAACCATGCTCGGTCATGAGGTCGAAGGACATGGACAGGCCTGCGGAGTGATCGGCGATGGGGGCTTCCTTGACCACCTTCTCACCCTCGATCTTCAGGATGATCCGGCCCATCTTCTCACCGATCTGCTCCACCAGTCCGGAGACGAAGGGATCGTCGGTGGCATGGTTCGCCGGGTTGACGAGCTGGAACTTGATCGAGGAGGAACCTGAGTTCAAAACGAGTGCTAGGGCCATGGTTTACTTGCCTCCGGCTTGAATGGCGGTGATGGCGACGGTGTTCACGATATCGGGGACGGTGGCGCCGCGGGACAGGTCATTGACGGGCTTGTTCAGACCCTGGAGGATCGGCCCGACCGCCAGGGCATGCCCGGTGCGCTGGGCGGTCTTGTAGCCGATGTTCCCGGCCTCCAGGTCCGGGAAGATGAACACGTTGGCGTGTCCGGCGACATCGGAATCGGGCATCTTCTTCTTCGCCACACCTGGGTCAACGGCGGCATCGAACTGGAGCGGTCCATCGACCTTGAGGTCCGGATCGATGCGGCGGGCCTCCGCCAGCGCATCGATCGCACGGTCCACATCGGGGCCGGTACCGGAGTTACCGGTGGAGTAGGACAGGATGGCCACGCGGGGGTCGATGCCGAACTGCGAGGCGGTCTTCGCGGACACCACGGCGATCTCACCGAGCTGCTCGGCGGTGGGGTTGGGGTTGACCGCACAGTCACCGAAGGCCCACAGGCGCCCACGCAGCACCATGAGGAAGATGGAGGACACCACGGAGGCCTCGGGAACGGTCTTGATGATCTGGAAACTCGGCTTGATGGTATGCGCGGTGGTATTGGCGGCACCGGAGACCATGCCGTCGGCATCGCCGTTGTGCACCATCATGGTGCCGAAGTAGGAGATGTCCTTCATGGTCTCCCGGGCCTGCTCAAGGGTGATGCCCTTGCTCTTGCGCAGTTCCGCGAACTGTTCGGCGAACTCATCCAGCTTGGGGTCGGTGAGCGGGTTGATCACATCGGCCTTCTCCAGGTGCAGGCCGAGCTCGGTGGCACGGGAATGGATCTGCTCCGGGTCACCGAGGATGGTGAGTTCGCAGATGTCCTTCTCCAGGAGCTGGTGGGCGGCCATGAGGATGCGGTCATCCTCACCCTCCGGGAGCACGATGTGGGCCTGTTCCTTGCGGGCACGCTTGAGCAGCCAGTTCTCGAAGAGGGCGGCGCTCATGACCGGCTCGAGGTTGCCGTGGTTGCGGACAGCCTTCTTCAGCTTGTCCGGCTTGGCCTCCTCCTCGGCGGTGAAGGCCGCGACGACCACGGCACCGACGTTCTTGGCCTGGGTGCGTGCCAGGGTGACGTGGGAGCCACGCTTGTCGACGAGCATCAGCATCGGCACACCGAGCGCGGCGGCCACCTGAGCATCGAAATGCGCATTGCCGGCACCGACGATGAGGGCAGGTCCATCCGCGAGCAGATCCGCGGCCAGGACTTTGGACATGTCGAAATCATCACCGCGTATGGGAACCAGGTTTACCTCCAGGTCCCGCGCGAGTGCTTCAAGGTCAAAACCATCGAAGCTGCGGTTGACGGTGGTGATCAGAGCCGACGTTGGGGTGTCAGACATGCATCGCCTTTCTTCTCTCAACCCGGAAGAGATGGGGGTGATCCTCTCCACCAGATGTGTGCCGCTCGGCACTCGTGGCAAGTGTTGTGATTCTTCGCATAGCTTAGCGTCGTTTGAAGCCCGATACCTCACGGATGGAATTTTTTTCTTTCATCACACCTACCTGCAGGTATGGGGCACCCGCGTGAGCTGCACAAACCACGGATCTTCACAAAAACAGAATTTTCGTGTTACAGGTTGCGAAGATCATTTTGTTAAGTTTTCTGGCCGCATCGGGGTCGCTTTCCCCTGCATGCGGCACCCCCTCAGCGTACGCCAGACGAACATCCCGCGGGGTGGAAAACACCCTCATTCAGAGTGTGGAAAGGGTCGCCTACCTCCCTGTGGGCAAAGCACGTATCATAAGGGGTTATTAGGAACCCGGAACACCCGGCCTCATGAGATTCGGGTGCCCGCCCCTGCCCAGCGGCCGGGATCGTCAACCAATGTTTAAGGAACGAAAACTGTCTATGTCTCGCCCTCTGCGCGTCGCTGTTGTTGGCGCTGGCCCAGCCGGAATCTACGCATCCGACCTGTTGATGAAGTCCGACCACGATGTCCAGATCGACCTGTTTGAGCGCATGCCCGCCCCCTTCGGCCTGATCCGCTACGGTGTCGCACCCGACCACCCACGTATCAAGGGCATCGTGAAGTCCCTGCACAATGTGCTGGACAAGGAGCAGCTGCGCCTGCTCGGCAATATCGAGATCGGCAAGGATATCACCGTCGATGAGCTCCGTGAGTTCTACGACGCCATCATCTTCTCCACGGGTGCCACCGGCGACCAGGATCTGCGGGTCAAGGGTGCGGACCTCGAAGGCTCGTGGGGTGCCGGCGAGTTCGTGGGCTTCTACGACGGCAACCCGGATTTCGCCCGGTCGTGGGATCTGTCCGCTGAGAAGGTCGCCGTCATCGGTGTCGGCAACGTGGCACTCGATGTCGCCCGCATCCTGGCCAAGACCGGCGATGAGCTCAAGGTCACCGAGATTCCGGACAATGTCTACGAATCCCTGTCGCAGAACAAGGCCAGGGAGGTTCACGTCTTCGGTCGTCGTGGACCCGCCCAGGCGAAGTTCACCCCGCTTGAGCTGAAGGAACTGGACCACTCTCCCAACATCGAGGTGGTGGTCAACCCCGAGGACATCGATTACGACGCAGCCTCCGAGCAGGCACGCCGCGATTCCAAGTCACAGGATCTGGTCTGCCAGACCCTGGAGCAGTACGCGATCCGCGACCCCAAGGGTGCCCCGCACAAGCTGTTCATCCACTTCTTCGAATCCCCCGTGGAGATCCTCGGGGAGGACGGCAAGGTCGTCGGCCTGAAGACCGAGCGCACCAGACTGGACGGCAACGGTGGCGTGGTGGGCACCGGCGAGTTCACCACCTGGGATGTCCAGGCTGTGTACCGCGCGGTCGGTTACCGCTCCGATGCGGTCAGGGATGTCCCCTTCGATGATGAGCGTGCGATCATCCCCAATGACGGCGGTCGCGTCATCGACCCGTCGACAGGCTCCCCGGTGACCAGCCTGTATGCCACCGGCTGGATCAAGCGTGGGCCGATCGGGCTGATCGGCAACACCAAGTCCGACGCCAAGGAGACCACGGAGATGCTCCTGGCCGATTACGCCGCCGGTTCCCTGCCCGCCCCGGCTAATCCGGAGACCGACGCGATCATCGAGCTTCTCGACGACCGGAAGATCCCCTACACCACGTGGGATGGCTGGCACCTGCTGGATGCCGCTGAACGTGAGGCTGGTGAGCGCGAGGGTCGCGAGCGCAAGAAGATCGTTGAGTGGAATGACATGGTCCGCTTCGCCCGCCCGGAGTACGAGATCTAAATTTCAGCTGAACAGCTCACGAGGCACCCCAATCGCCGGGAAAGAGACAAATGCCTCTGACCCGGTGTTTTGTTGTTTAATTCACTTCTTATTCATCTTTTGTACATGTACCAGTTGGGGACTGTACTTTTCGCCGGCCACGGGATCTCATTTCAGCACCAACGGAAAACCCGCACTTGGAACATTCTGTCCGAGACACGTTAGTATTTGGCCATGACCCGATACTTTTCAGTTTCCAACCTTGCCGAGCTGAGCTCCCTTGAGGTGCACAAGCTGTACAAGCTTCGCGTGGACATCTTCGTTCATGAGCAGAAGACCCCCTACGCCGAAATCGACGACACCGACGCCCTCCCGACCACCCGCCACATCCTGGTCTGGGAACGCCACGAGGACCACCCGACGGAACTCAAGGGCTGCGCACGTCTCGTCCCCACCACCGTCTCCGAGGTCGCCGCCGCCACCGGCGCCACCCTCGAGCTTGACGACGCCGAGGTCTCCCAACTCGGCCGCGTCGCCGTCTCCCAGGACTCCCGCGGCACCGGCCTGTCCGCAGAGATCATGGAAAACGCCCTGCGCCTCGCCTATGAGCAGTTCCCCGGCAAGGATGTCGTCCTCACCGCACAGCTGCCCCTGCAGGAGTTCTACGAGGGCTTCGGTTTCACCACCTGCGGCACCCAGTACGACGAGGCCGGCGTTGCCCACGTCCCCATGGTGCTCAAGGCATCAGAACTGGTCCGCTACGCGGCCTAGAACGGGGCGTCGACAAGCATCTCACCCGTGGACGGTGACCGCGGCTGCCGCGAGGGTGGCCCGATCACGTGCGGTGGCGGTGTCCTCGGCGGTGGACACCGCGACACCCATGCGTCGTTTGGTGAAGGCCTCTGGCTTGCCGAAGAGGCGGACATCCGTCTCCGCGACCGCGAGCGCCTCCGCGAGACCCGCATAGGACACCCCGGGTGAGTCCACGCCCCCGTAGATGACGGCGGATGCGCCCGGGGAGGTCAGGGTGACATCAACCGGCAGACCCAGGACAGCCTTGGCGTGCAGCTCGAACTCGGAGAAGCGCTGGGTGGCCAGAGTGACCAGACCGGTGTCATGCGGACGTGGGGAGACCTCCGAGAAGTACACATCATCCCCGGAGACAAACAGCTCCACACCAAATACCCCGCGCCCGCCCAGGGCATTAGTGATGCGGGCGGCCACCGAACGGGCATTCTCCAGTGCGGGGGCGGTCATCTCCATCGGCTGCCAGGACTCCACATAGTCACCATCCTGCTGACGGTGACCGATCGGCTCACAGAACCAGGTGGCAGGCTTGCCGGTGGCCGGGTCGATACCGCGGACGGTGAGCAGGGTGATCTCGTAGTCGAACTCGACGAACTGCTCCACGATGACCCGCTGGTTGGACACACGGGCGCCACTCATCGCGTATTCCCACGCCGATTCCAGATCCTCCGCCGAGGTCACCACCGACTGCCCCTTGCCGGAGGAACTCATCACCGGCTTAACCACATTCGGGTACCCCAGACGCTCGGCGGCGGCGGTGAACTCCTCGAAGGTGGAACAGAACTCATAACCCGAGGTGGGCAGCCCCAGCTCCTCCGACGCCAGACGACGGATACCCTCCCGGTTCATGGTCAGCTGGGTGGCCCGCGCGGTGGGCACCACGGTGGCCAGGCCCTCCTGCTCGATCCGGACCAGCTCGTCGGTGGCAAGTGCCTCGATCTCCGGGATGATGAAATCCGGCTTGATGGTGGTGACCAGCTCACGCACGGCCGCAGCATCCGTCATGTCAATGACATAGGAGAAATGCGCCACCTGATGCGCGGGGGCGTTGTCATAGCGGTCCACGGCATGGACCTCCACACCGAGGCGCTGGAACGCGATGGTGACCTCCTTGCCCAGTTCACCTGAGCCCAGGATCATCACCTTCGTGGCATTGGGTGAAAGGGGCGTGCCGATCTTCTCTGGGATAAACAATTGGGATTCCTCCGTCTGAGCGCCTGGTTCCATATGGCTACCGCTAACTGTATCGAACACCCCGGACACAGGGCACGAGTACGGTTGTACGTATGAATGCACTCCTTCACAATCTTGATGAAACCCGCGCTGACCGCGAGGAACTGTACAAGTGGTTCCACCGCAACCCGGAATTGTCCAGCGCGGAATTCAACACCATTGAACGGATCCGCACCGAGCTGAAGAACATGGACATCGACAAGCTCATTGATGTCACCGCCACCGGTGCTGTGGCCATCATTGAAAACGGTGACGGCCCCGTCGTCGCGCTGCGCGGTGACATCGACGCCCTGCCCGTCACCGAACAGACCGGATTGGACTACGCCTCCGAGGCCCACGGTGTCATGCATGCCTGTGGCCACGACTTCCACATCACCACCCTGCTCAGCGCCGTCGATGTCTTCGCCTCCAACCGGGATAAATGGTCCGGCACCCTGGTCGCGGTCTTCCAGCCCGCGGAGGAGACCGCCTCCGGCGCGCGGGCAATGGTGGAGGCCGATATCGCCAGCGTGATCCCCAAACCCGATGTCTACCTGGGGCAGCACGTCATGGCTTCCCAGGCCGGGGTGATCTCCATGCCGGAAACCGCCGTCATGTCCACCATGGAATCCATCCGTGTCCGCGTCTTCGGCACCGGCACCCACGGATCCATGCCCCACCTGGGAGTAGACCCGATCGTGCTGGCCGCGCACATCATCACCCGCCTGCAGACCGTGGTCGCCCGCGAGATCTCCCCCTTCGACTTCGGCGTGGTCACCGTCGGCGCGATCAACGCCGGCACCAAGGCCAACATCATCCCGGAGTCCGCAGAGATCCTCGTCAACACCCGCGCGATGTCCGTGGAGATCCAGGAGAAGATCCGCACCGCCATCGAACGCATCGTGCGCAGCGAATGCGAGGCAGCCGGTTGCCCCGCCGAACCCACCTTCGAGTACTACGACCGCGCTCCCCTGACCTTCAACGACGCCGACGCCCGCAGCGTGGTGGCCGAAGCCTTCAACCAGGCCTTCGGCGAGGAGTACCAGGTCACCCCACCTTCCACCGCCTCCGAGGACTTCTCCGTCATCCCCGACGCCCTCGGTGTGCCCTATGTGTTCTGGTTCGTCGGCGGTTACGAGGACCCCGAGAACGCCCCCGGCAACCACTCCCCCTTCTTTGCACCCGTCATCCAACCCACCCTGGACCGTAGCCTCGAGGCCTTCATCACCGCGGCCTCGGCATGGTTGGTGCGCAGCTAGGGATGCGGGAAGTTTGACGACGGTTTGATGGCTGTTTGATCTATCAGGAGGACCCCAGATGAAAACCCCCCGGCCACGCCTCCCCCTGCCGAAAGTGCCCGTGAAAGTATCCGGTATGCGGGCCGTCACCGGGGCCTTTGCCGGGACCTTCGCCGAACCACGGTGGGAGAAGGCCCGGGGCACCCTCCACACCCAGATCAAAACAGCGATGAAATCCGGGCGCAGCTACGGCAAGACCATCGCCCCCACCCTGCAGGAAATGGAGAAACTCCTGCCTCGGGTGTCTGCAGTGTCCCATGAGGATGCTGTGGTCAGTGAGTTGTGTACCCTGGTCATCGCGGAGGACCTACAGTGCGGCATCCAGGAATTCTGCGTCGCCGCGCCCGAACTCGACTGCATGAAAGACGCCCGGATCCTGGAGTACCACGCCGCAACCTCGCATCTCATCTCCTCGGCTGCGGCGCTGATCGGGGCGCGTTTCGACGACAATTCTCCCCCACCCGCCATCGACACCGCCATGGCTTTCGATGCCGTGTTCACCAAACTCGGCACCGCTCCCCACGAAGACACCCGCTCCCGCTTCTACACCCGCATGTCTCCCCGTGACATCATGGACGCCCTCAGTCACTTCGAGTACCGGCCGTACTGATCGGGCGGCTCGGCTGGGGCGGGCTGGGGCCAGATGTTGGCCTGTAAGCGCGGGGTTGCTCAGAGGACAACAAACAAGAGCGATGTCGTGGTCAATAGGGCCCGACACCCCACAGCTGTTGGCCTCAGTGCCCCCACCTGCTCACAGCCCAACAGATCCCCCCAGGCCAACAGAACCCCAGCCCAACAGAACCCCAGGCCCAGAACCTCAGGCCCAGAACCCCCACACCCCCAGCACACAGAAAAGCACCGGCGCCCCATCAAAATAACGGGCACCGGTGCTCATCAGCCAAAGCGGAAATCTACGGGCTTAGGACTCCATGACGTCGTGAAGCACGATGGTCTGGTCGCGGCCGGGGCCGACACCGATGTAGGAGAAGCGTGCACCGGAGAGCTCCTCGAGGCGTCGGACGTAGTCCTGGGCCTTCTGGGGCAGCTCCTCGAAGGTGCGACAGCCGGTGATGTCCTCGTCCCATGCGGGCATGGTTTCGAAGATGGGCTTGGCGTGGTGGAAGTCGGACTGGGTCATGGGCATTTCGTCGTGACGCACGCCGTCGACCTCGTAGGCCACGCAGATCGGGATCTCACCGATGCCGGTGAGCACGTCGAGCTTGGTCAGGAAGTAGTCGGTGAAGCCGTTGACGCGGGAGGCGTAGCGGGCGATCACGGAGTCGTACCAACCGCAGCGGCGCTTGCGGCCGGTGTTCACGCCGACCTCACCGCCGACGGTCTGGAGGTACTCGCCCCACTTGTCGAACAGCTCGGTTGGGAACGGGCCGGCACCCACGCGGGTGGTGTAGGCCTTGATGATGCCGAGGGTGGAGGTGATCCGGGTGGGGCCCACACCGGATCCCACGCAGGCGCCACCGGCGGTTGGGTTGGAGGAGGTGACGAACGGGTAGGTGCCGTGGTCCACGTCGAGCATGGTGGCCTGGCCGCCCTCCATGAGCACGTGCTTGCCCTCGTCGAGAGCCTTGTTGAGTTCCAGGGTGGCATCGATGACCATGGGGCGCAGGCGGTCGGCGTAGCTGAGGAAGTACTGGACGGTCTCCTCGGCGACGATAGCCTTGCGGTTGTACATCTTGACCAGGACCTGGTTCTTCACATCGAGTGCGGACTCGATCTTCTGGCGCAGGATGGATTCGTCGAAGATGTCCTGGACTCGGATGCCGACGCGGCCCACCTTGTCCTGGTAGGTCGGTCCGATGCCACGGCCGGTGGTGCCGATGGCGCGCTTGCCCAGGAAGCGTTCCTGCACCCGGTCCATGATCTGGTGGTACGGGGCGACCAGGTGCGCGTTGGCCGAGATGCGCAGGCGGGAGGCGTCCGCGCCGCGGGCTTCAAGTCCGTCGATCTCCTCGAAGAGTGCCTCGAGGTTGATCACCACACCGTTACCGAGGATGGGGGTCGCCGTTTCGGAGAGGACACCGGCGGGAAGGAGCTTCAGCTCATACTTCTCGCCACCGACAACAACCGTGTGTCCGGCGTTGTTGCCCCCGTTGGGCTTGACCACGTAGTCGACGAGTCCGCCGAGGATATCCGTGGCCTTACCTTTGCCTTCGTCGCCCCACTGGGCGCCGACAATCACGATTGCAGCCATTGGTTTACGTCACTTCCGATCAGTGAGATTTCGAGCATGCGCATAGTTGTACGCTGAGACGTTATTTCATACTACTAGGCCCCGGGCCGAATTCCGTCATCGGAATACTAAGGTGGTACATATGCGTCTTGTTGTCCTGCGTTGTGCAGCCCCGTCGTTCACCGATTTCCCCGGCGCTCCCGTGGCACCCGAGGTGCATGATCTCCCCGAGGTGCCCACGCGACGTGACCTGCGCATGCTCGACGACGCGGCCTTCGATGTGCTCCCCCATGACCCCACGCCGTCCCTGGATGAGATCGCACGGCAGCCGGATGTGGCGCACCTCGGCACCCCACAGCCGGCCCCCCAGCACCCGGAGCAGCCCCTGCGCATCGTGGTGATCGGCAGCGATGCCTCGCTCTCCGCGGTGATCACCCGCCTCATGCGGGCGGACAACATGTGGGCCGAGGTCGCCTATGTGCCCACCGGGGAATCTGTCGCAGCGAAGAACTGGGGTCTGCCCGCGGATCCCGGCGCCGCCCTGCGCCTGGCACTGACCGGTGTGGCGAAGCCTGTACCCACCATCCGTGATGATGCCGCGGTGGCGGTCGCCGGTTCCGCCACCATCACCGACTGGGAGCCGGGCGAGATCACCGGGGAGATCATCGTGGATGACCACGTGCTCGTGCGCCATGAGGCCTCCCCGAAGACCCCGCGCCGTGGTATCTTCGGTGCCCGCCTGGTGCCCATGATGGTTGCCCCCGGTATCGCTGCGGCGGTCATGGACACCCCCGCCCCCGGCACCGAGATCAAAAAGGGCCTGTTCAGGCGCCCCACGGGCACCCTCATCCCCGAGAGCTTGTCGACGGGCCGCGCCACCCAGGCCGGCGGCCCCTCACTGCGGGTCACCGTGGACGGGGTGTCGCGTAAACGCGCCGTCGAGCGGGTGACCTTCTACCGCCACCTGCGCGACCTCCAGGTGGTCCGTCCCTGATGGTTAGACTGGTTTCCACTATTCCCCACATGGAAAGGTTCTCATGACACCCGCCGGTCCGGCCCAACTCCTCATCATCGCCCTCGTGGTGCTCGTGCTCTTCGGTTCCTCGAAACTCCCTGATGTCGCACGATCCCTCGGTCGATCCCTGCGGATCTTCAAGTCGGAGATCCGTGAGTTGAACAGGGATGACTCCACCACGAACCAGCCCTAGTGGCTCGCCTCATCCTCGTCCACCCACACCTCCGGTGGGTAGGCGGGGCTGTCGGAGGTGGGCACCAGAACCGCCACCGCCGATTCACGCGACATGCCACAGATCTGCAGCAGATCCACGATGATGGACCGCGACTGCGCCAGGATCACCTGGGCGGACAACACCCGTCCCTCGGCCACCTCGACACCCACCCGCGACCCGAGCTGACGCAGTCTGCGCACCAGTTCGGGAATCTCAATGGCCTCACTGACCTCCCGGTGTCGTTCGTAGAGGTCCGACAGGCTCAGGGCGATCGCGGCGATCTCCTCGATGATCTCGATCTGTTCGTCGCTGACCTCATCGCCGTCCTGGGTGAGCACCAGGGCACGGCGGGCAAGCACCCGGCTGTTGCGGATGGCGTTGTCCACTGGAGAGAGGATCCTGATGAGTGATCTGATGCGGCCGCGGTTGGTCCACAACAGCGGTGAGATCCTGGTCTGTTCCTGACCCGAGGAGGCTGCTGTTCTCAACTTGTCCACGTCGGTCTGGGAGCCACGGATGGCTTCCAGGGCGGCGTTGAGGGCGCGGGAGTCTTTTCGTCGTAAAGCATCGGCGACGTCGTCGAGCACGCTGGAGACGATGCCCAGCACGTTGGACACCTGCTGCCGTCCGGCGCGCAGCGGCGAGGAGGGCAGCAACGCGATGACGAGGATACCGGCGACACCACCGACCAGCGCATCGATGACACGATCCAGACCACCGCCGTCACCGGGTGGCAGGATCGTCGCGATGAGGATGCCACCGATGGCCATCTGGTTACTCACCAGGCCCGATTTGGATACAAACGACGCCAGCGTCAGGGCACCGAGCACCACCACGAAGATCTGCCAATAACCGGACCCGATCTGGACAATCACCAGATCACCCAGGCCCACGCCGAGCGCACACCCCAGGGTCAGTTCCCCCGCACGTTTGAGCCTGTCACCGCCGGTCAGCCCGAGGATGATCACACACGCCATGGGGGCGAAGAACGGCCGGGCATGCTCCAGGACCTCCGAGGCGAACCAGAACGCCAGCCCCGCCCCGATCGAGGACTGCAGGATGAACATGGCGCGGGAGCGCACGCGGATGAGCCGGTTCCGCAACGAGGTATCGATCTCATGGAGTCGGGCGATCGTGCCCAGCTTCTTCTTGGCCATGGCAACAACACTAGTGTCGGTGCCCGCCCCAGACAGCACAAACACCCGGTGGCCTGGAGGGGGTCCAGGGCACCGGGTGTCAGAGGTGTAACTGAGGTGTATCTGAGGACCTCTGCGGGGTGGGACTACTTGGCGGTGGTCTTGCCCACGGAGTGGAGGTCCTGGCAGGACTCGATGACGCGCTCGGACATGGACTGCTCAGCCTTCTTCAGGTAGGAGCGTGGGTCGTAGGCCTTCTTGTTTCCGACCTCACCGTCGATCTTCAGCACACCGTCGTAGTTCTCGAACATGTGGGATGCGATCGGGCGGGTGAAGGCGTACTGGGTGTCGGTGTCCACGTTCATCTTGATGACACCATAACGCAGGGCCTCCTCGATCTTCTCCTTCTCGGAGCCGGAGCCACCGTGGAAGACGAAGTCGAACGGCAGCGCGTCATCGGCCAGGCCGAGCTTCTTGCGGGCGACCTGCTGACCCTCGAGGAGGATCTCCGGACGCAGCTTCACATTGCCCGGCTTGTACACGCCGTGGACGTTGCCGAAGGTGGCGGCCAGCAGGTAACGGCCGTTCTCACCGGTGCCGAGGGCGTCGATGGTCTTCTCGAAGTCCTCAGGGGTGGTGTAGAGGTTGGCGCCGGCCTTGGCCTCGACGCCGTCCTCCTCGCCACCGACAACACCGATCTCGATCTCGAGGATGATGTTGGCTGCCTTGGACTTGGCCAGCAGCTCCTGGGCGATGGAGAGGTTCTCATCGATCGGGACAGCGGAACCATCCCACATGTGGGACTGGAAGAGGGGCAGCTCGCCGCGGTCAACGCGCTCCTGGGAGATGGCCAGCAGTGGTCGCACGAACTCGTCGAGGACCTCCTTCTGGCAGTGGTCGGTGTGCAGGGCGACGTTGATGCCGTAGCTCTTGGCAGCCTCGTGGGCGAAGGCGGCCAGTGCGACAGCACCCTTGACCTTGTTCTTCACAGCCAGGCCGGAACCGAACTCAGCACCACCGGTGGAGAACTGGATGATGCCGTCGGACTCCGCCTCAGCGAAGCCCTTCAGCGCAGCGTTGATGGTTTCCGAGGACGTGCAGTTGATCGCGGGGAAGGCGAAGCCGCCCTCCTTGGCGCGATCGAGCATCTCGTTATAGACCTCGGGAGTTGCGATTGGCATAGAAAGTCTCCTCCATAAGCTGACTGTCTGTATCAGACATGGTCATTTCAGAATCGATGTGGCCCGGGATTCCCAGGCACATGTGTGCGCACCGCTGGACCACGGCAGGCATGTCCGGTTGTATCCGGCCGGACATTGCATGTCGTCCCAGCGACTGCCTACCCCCAATTATGCCTGTCTCACCGGGTTTTTGCGCTGTGATCAGGGACTCCACCTGCAATGTCGCCAAAATCCCAGCTCATATAAGATGTTCGCAGTGCAAACGGGGGGTGGTCCGGCCGTCGTGCGGCCCTCAGACAGCCCGGCCGGTGAATTCCGCGCGCTCACCGGCCATGAACTCTGCTACCTTCGCGGCAGCCTCCATGAGCATCCAACCGGACAATTGCACCGACAGATCCCGCTCATCCACCCGCACCACACTGACGATCTCATTGATCCCGGAGGATCCGATGCCGTAGTTCTGCGGCAACCGGGCATCACTGGTCCAGTCGGTGGCGAACACCGGCAGCCCGTCGACCTCCAGGCGGTGGTTCCACACGCTCTCCGCGGATTCCAGCACCAGGCGCGTGGCCTTCTTCCGGGTCCGCCGGTTGGCGTCGGAATCATCGGGGAGCCGGACCGCCACCTGTGCCAGGTAACGCACCAGGATCCCCTTGAACAACCCGCCGTCACCGTCGCCGGTATCCCAGTCGATGACCCCGTGCGGGGTGGCCATGTGCCGGGAGATCGCATCCACCAGCGCACGGATGTGGATGATGTAGCGCATGTATTCCTCGGCCTTCTCGGCCTCGCGCCAGGTTTCCACCTCCGTGGAGGACACATCGTGGCGTTCCCGCAGCTTCAGGGCGATCTCCAGGCAGGCGCCCAGGGCCACCCCCTGGCAGTAGGGGTGGATGTTGCGCACCAGTTCGGGGCCGTGCATGCGCATGCGCAGGCCGTCCATGACCAGGCCGTCGACGTCGATGAGGTTGTCGAAGATCCAGTCGGTGATCTGCATGGCCTGGTCCAGACGGTCGGTGCGGGCCATCATGATCGCGGCCGGCCCGTTGGAGGGCACGTTGTAGAAGGTCTCCCCCGTCCGCCAGGGCAGCACCCCGGTGAGGGTATCAATACCTGCGACGAGGTTGTCCTCCAGTGGTTTCAGCGCCTTGGGGGCACGGATCTTGCGCACCTTCCCGGCGCGCCCCATCGCCAGTGCCAGCCAGGCCTTGTCATCGTAGTACTTGTTGGTGGTCAGCTTGCCCAGATTGCGCGTGGCGATCCCCCGCATGGTGTAGCGGATGCGGTCCCGGCGTGCCTTGGTGGTCCGGCGCCGGGCGGCGTCCACCAGGCAGTCGAGGTAATGGGCCTGCCACCAGTAGTGCCAGTGGACAAAGAGTTTTTCCTTGGTGTTGGCGGGCCAGGCCACATAGGCCAGGTTGGTTCTGGGCATGCCCCAGACGCGAGCGGCGTGGCGCTCATTGATGGCCGACTCTGCAAGGTCGGCCCGGTGGACCCATTTGTCTAACACTTAATAGTTCTTACTCCGGTGGTAGTGCTGCTGGCAAAGCTCAACACCATGGAGTATAACGAAATCCTAACGAGGCGGGATGGAAAAATTTAACACCGGCCCTACCAGGAGTTTTCCAGGTCGGCATGTTGACGGATCCAGGTGTGCATGGCGATACCGGCGGCCACACCGGCGTTGATCGACCGGGTGGATCCGAACTGTGCGATGGAACAGGTCATCAGGGCACCGGCGCGGGCCTCATCGGTGACGCCGGGGCCCTCCTGCCCGAACAGCAGCAGACAACGTTCGGGCAGCTGCGCGGTTTCCAGCGGCACGGACCCGGGGGTGTTGTCGATGGCCACCACAGTCAGATCATTGCGCAGCGCCCACACCAGCAGGGAGTGCACATCGGGGTGGTGTTCCAGGTGCTGGTAGCGGTCGGTGACCATGGCACCGCGGCGGTTCCACCGGCGGCGGCCGACAATGTGCACGGTATCCACGGCGAAGGCGTTGGCGGTGCGCACCACCGTGCCGATGTTGGCGTCGTTCTCGAAATTCTCGATCGCCACGTGCAGAGGGTGGCGCCGGGCGTCGATATCAGCGACGATGGCCTCACGGGTCCAGTAGCGGTAGGCATCGACCACATTGCGGCGATCACCGTTGGCCAGCAGGTCCGGGTCATAGTGCTCCCCGGTCGGCAGCGGCACCCCGGGGTATTCCTCCGCCCAGGGGAGCTTGCCGACGCGCGACTCACCCCACTCGGTGGGGCCCGGCCCCTGCTCGGCGGTCTCCGGGTTATCCGAGGTCAAGGTCATCCAGTCCGAGCAGGTAACGGTAGGGCAGGCCCTCGGCGGCGATGACCTGGTCCGCGCCGGTGGCACGGTCGACGACGGTGGCCACACCAACCACCTCGGCGCCGGCCTCGCGCAGGGCGGCAACGGCGGTCAGTGGGGAATTGCCGGTGGTGGTGGTGTCCTCCACCACGAGCACCTTCTTACCCACGATGTCCGGGCCCTCGATGCGGCGCTGCATTCCGTGCTTCTTGGCCTCCTTGCGCACCACGAAGGCGTGGATGTCGCGGCCGTCGGCATGCATGATGGCGGTGGCCACGGGATCGGCGCCGAGGGTCAGGCCCCCGACGGCCTCGTAGTCCCAGTCGGCGGTGGCATCACGCAGCAACCGGCCGATGAGGCGGGAGGCCTTCGCGTGCAGCGTGGCACGGCGGACATCGATGTAGTAGTCGGCCTTCTGACCGGAGGAGAGGGTGACCTCCCCGTGGACCACGGCAAGGTCCCTGATGAGTTCCGCGAGTTCGGCCTTGAGCCCGGCGTCGATATGAGGTGCAGACATGAGGTGTCGGTCCCTTTCCCTGAAGGTGATGAGGCGTGAGGAAGTTGTTGCCTTCAAGCATAGAACCCGGGGTGGACATCCTATGCGTCGTGGTCCGGATCCCGGTCGGCGTCCTCGAAGATGCTGGAGTCACCGCTGAGTTCCCGGAGCACCCGGGTGCCGTTGTAACGCTGCGGGTCCGGGGTGGGGCGACCATCGGGATGGCCATCGGCGATGGAGTCGACGTTGTCGCCCCCGAGTGCACGGGGTTCGACCACCCCACGGCTTTCCTGCACACCCCTCACCGGCATCTGCAGTGGTTCCTCGGGCCGGATGACCAGGGGTTGGGCCAGGTCCACCTCATCTGCTGCCGGTTCCGGTTCGGGTGCATCCGGCGCCGGGGGTTTCGTGCGGGTGGGTTCGATCAGTGCCAGGTTCACCGCCGTGTCCTCCGCACGTGGCGGGAGGGTGAAGGAGGCGTCGGTGAGCAGGGCAAGCGGCCGGAGCATATTCTCCCAGTCCTCCGCGCTGCTGCCCCTGACTGTTTCGGCGAGCACCCAGTCCGATTCGAACCACACGGCACTGACCGCCTCGGGCATGGCCTCGAACGCCACCCGGACGCGTTCATCGACGAACCGCTGGGCGACGGTGGCCATGTTGGACAACAGGGTGAACCCCGCGAAGGAATCCACCTCCACCAGGTCATCGGAGTCGGTGCGTTCCGGGTCGGTGATCAGGGTGCTGCGCCGGGCGTCGATGACCACCTCGGAGGTGCGTCCGCGGCGCATCGCCATCACCGGCACACCCGCCAGATCCACCAGGTGGGTCTCATACCCCTCGGCCATGCCGCTGGCCACATCGCGGGCGACCGCACCGGTGGAGGCCGCACCCCGGGACCACTCGTCGGTGAGGAAGGCGTCCTCCCGGATGAAATCGAAACCGTGGCGCGAGGCCCACTGTTTGCGTTCCCGGCGCTGTCCCCTGGGCAGGGACTGCAGAAACGACTGCTTTTCGACGCCCGGTCGTTCCTCCTCCCGCACCGGCGCCGGTTCGGGTTCCGGCTCGCTGATCTCCAGCTCGTCCTCGCTCACCTCGGGGACAGCAGCCAGACCGGCCTCGACCTCCACGTCGAGGTCACGGCTGTCATCGTCGTAGTGGACACCGGCCTTGTCCGGGACCGGTTCCGGTTCGGGGGCCTCTGGTGTGGGGTCTGCCTCCGGGGACGGTTCCGGCTCCCGGGGCGTGGGGGACGCTGGTGGGGCGGGGGCGTCGTCACGCGTCTTCTTCGACCGTGAATCCGCGGTCCACAGAGCGATTCCGGCCGCCAGGATCACAGCGGCGATGAGCAGCACCAGAGTTTCCATCACAACTCACACCTTACTGGCAGCTCCCGGGTTCTACGCTGAACGCTCCACGGGGTTCTTCGGATTGGCGCTCCACTGGGACCACCCACCCACATAATGCGCGGCACCGGGGAGACCGGCGTGCTCCATCGCCGCGAGCACCTGGGCGGAATGGTTGCCGGAACCGGAGTAGACGATGGCACCCTCCCCGCCGGTCACTCCCGCCGCCGCGAAGACCTCCCGTATCTGCTCCGGTGTCTTGAAGGTGAAATCCCCGTTGAGCAGGCTGCGGGCCGGGACGTTGACCGCACCCGGGATGTGGCCGGCCTTGAGGTCCAGCAGTTCCCGGCGGCCGGCGTAACGGTCGGGGTCGCGGGCGTCGATAAGCAGACCGGTGTGCGCCTTGACCTCGTCGATGGTGGCCGTGGGCATCTGCCCCGGGTTGGGACGGATATTACAGAAGTGCGGGAAGTTACCCGGCCCCCCGGCGTGACCGAGTTTCTCATCCTCCCAGCGGCGGAAACCACCGTCGAGGATCCGCACATTGGGCACCCCGGCCCAGCGCAGGATCCACCACGCCCTGGATGCATACAGGCCACGCCCCTGGTCATAGACCACCACCTCACGGTCGGTGTTGAGACCCCAGTTGCGGAAGGCGCGGGCCAGCAGCGGGAGGGTGGGCAGCGGGTTGCGGCCATCGACGGAGCTGGGGGTACCCGACAGTTCCTGCGCCGGGTCACAGAACAGGGAGGTCGGGATGTGCGCAGAGCGGAACAGGGTGAGTCCGGCACCTTCAATGGGTGCCCAGAAGGCGGCGAGAACGGTGGTTTTGTCGCCGGAGCGGATCGATTCAGCTAATTCGGAGGGGGCAATCGACACTGTCATGACACCGAGCCTAGGCGCTGGCGGGGGTTGGTGCACGGACAGCCGATCGGGACTGTGGGTGGTTCAGTTACGCCACCCGCCGGTGAGAAACTCCGCCTCCTCGTACATGCCGAGGCTGTGCAGATCGATCACCAGCTGGACCGGTGCGACGAAGTTGAGCGGTCCCTGGGCGTAATGGCCCGCCAGCTCGGTGGCCCCGGCGGGCACGAGGATGACATCGGCTGCACCGGGATCGGCCACCGGGGTGCCGAAATCGAATGCGGTGTCCCCGCCGTCATGCCACACCACGGTGGGTCCCTCCACCACCCGCCCCAGGATGACGGTGGCGGTGGCGGCACCGGACAGCGCCCAGCGGGTGTCCTGACCGGCGAGGAGGTCAGGCAGCTCAGCGAGGTCACCGGGGTCGGTGGCGAGGAACCTCGCACCGGGGCGCCGGGTGATGCCCTGGACGATCCCGGCCTCGGCGACCAGGGTGAGGGGATCGGTGATATTCCAGCGTTCGAACCGGTCCAACCAGGCGACGATCCCGCTGTCCTCGGGATTCTCCGGCACGGAATCATCAATGAGGGTGCGTGCCGCGGCGGCCGCGAAGGGATCGGAGGCTGGCCCGGCGGTCACGGTGACATCCAACCCCAGTGCCAGGGCCACCTCCCGGAGAGTCGACAGGGTGGGTTCACTGGTACCGTCCTTGACCCGTTTCAGGGTGGAACGGGACACCCCGGATCGCCTGGATACCCGGGTCGGTTGCTCACCGGCGAGCGCGATCAGTTCGTCGATAGTCACGGATTTCCATGCTAGTCCGCGCATTTTCCACCCCGTACACAGGCCCTTCCCGGGTGCGTGCGCCCAGCGTAGGATGACGCTGTGCAACACTTCCACAAAGTTCTGGTCAACACCCTGATCTTCAATGTGGTGACCGGATTTCTCGCCTATTCCCTGTTGTTCTGGGTGTACCTGGAAACCCGGAATGTGGCGTTGGCCGGCATCCTCAACGCCGGTTATATGGGCGCGCTCGCCGTGACCTCGATCTTCTTCGGCAGCATCGTGGACCACAACCGCAAGAAGACCGTCATGATGGCCTCCTCCTGTATGACGCTGGTGCTCTTCGCGCTCGCCGGTGTGGTGTGGGTGTTGTGGATGGACAGCGCCACCATCAGTCTGGATTCACCAGCGCTGTGGGTGTTCAGCATCCTGATCCTCATCGGATCCATCGTGGAGCATCTGCGCAATATCGCGCTGTCCACCGTGGTCACCCTCCTGGTGCCGGAGGACCGCCGCGACAAGGCCAACGGGCTGGTCGGGGTGGTGCACGGCATGTCCTTCCTGGTCACCTCGATGATGGCGGGCATGGCGATCGGGTTCTTCGGGATGGAGACCACCCTGTGGGTGTGCCTGGTGCTGACACTGCTGGCGGTGCTGCATCTGATCACCGTGGAGATCCCCGAGCCGGAGATCGTGACGCAGCATGCGGATGCGACGGTTCCCATCGCCCCCGCGCCGAGCGCCGACGGGGAGGTGTTCACCCCGAACCCGGTCCCATCCGATCTGCACACGGTGTCACGGGGACTGGACATCCGGGGTTCCCTGGCCATCATCAGGGGTGTGCCCGGGCTGCTCGCGCTCATTCTGTTCACCTGCTTCAACAACCTTGTCGGTGGTGTCTACACCGCCCTCATGGACCCATATGGCCTGGAGTTGTTCTCCCCACAGGTCTGGGGTGTGATGCTGGGTCTGACCGGTCTGGGGTTCATCGTCGGTGGCATGATCATCGCCCGGGTGGGCCTGGGATCCAATCCGGTGCGCACCCTGCTACTGGTCAATGTCGGTATCGCCATCATCGGCATCGTCTTCACCATCCGGGAGTGGGGATGGTTGTTCGTGGCCGGCATCTTTGTCTTCATGCTCATCACCCCGGCCGCGGAGGCCACCGAACAGACCATCCTCCAACGGGTGGTGCCGTTTAGGCAGCAGGGCCGTGTCTTCGGCCTGGCCATGGCCGTGGAGATGGGCGCCAATCCCCTGTCGGCGGTGATCGTCGCGGTGGTGGCCCAGGCCTATCTCATCCCCTGGATGGATGGTCCCGGCGCGGACACCGCCCTCGGTGTGCTACTCGGTGATGGAACCGCGCGTGGCATGGCATTGATGTTCATGCTCTCCGGGGTGATCACCCTGATCGTGGTGCTGCTGGCCTTCGCCTCCCGACCGTACCGCCAGCTCAGCAGGTATTACGCGTCAAGCAGTCAGGACATCGCGGGGCAGACCGCTCAGTGATTGCGCAGGGCGTCGATGAGCTCATCCTTCTTCATCTTTGAGCGGCCATCGATGTCCAGTTCGGCTGCACGTGTGCGCAGTTCCTCCACCGTCCAGTCCTCATAACTGCCGGCCTTTCCGCCCTTCTCCCCCACCTCCCCACGGGAGGTGTTCGCGGTGGCGTTGGCGATGCGGGCCGCTTTTTCCTTGCTGGCGCCGTCCTCCCGCAGCTCCTCGTAGAGCTCACCGTCCTTCACGGATGGTCCGCCTGGGGTCCTGTCCGGGTTCTTATCCTGTGCCATATCCCCCACGATACGAGCCCATCACAGTGACCGCCACCATAATGTCCCCCTCCTGACAGGACGGCCCCGCAGAAAGCGCATCCGATAAAACCGCCCGCGCGCGCAACTCCGGTCCAGTATTCTCGACTCTTAGCTAATGCGTACCCGTTGCTTGGAGTTTTCTACCTCGAGGACCGCCCATGAAACGCAATGCCATCACTGCCAGCACCGCCGCCCTGATAATCACCGGCGCGATGCTGCTGGCCGGATGTGGGATCGGTGCCGATGTGGCGGCCTCGACGGTTGCCGGAAAGTCACCGGCCCCGCAGGGTTCCACGACGGCACCGGCCACACCGATGGCAACACCGACTCCGGAGATGGTTCCCGAGATCACCCGGGAGGCCACGCCGGAGCCCCCGGCACCCAGCCCGGAGCCAGCGCCGGAACCGGTGGGGGAATCAGTAGAGGCATCAGTGGAGGAGCCGGCCACTGAACCGGTGGGCGAGCCGGTGGAGATCGTCGGCTATGTGCAACCCGGCAGTCGGATCCTCAACCTCGACAACGGCTATGCCTGTTCCGCGGGCTGGCTGGCCGGTGTGGGGGACCGTCGGTTCGTCATCACCGCGGGGCACTGCGGGGCGCCGGGGCATCTGTTTGCAACATCGGATGGTCAGGGCAACTATCCGGTCATCGGGTCCATGGTGGAGTCCTATGTCAACGGCTCCGATGCCGGCATCTTCGGGGCGGATATCGGCCTGATCGAGTTGTATCCCACCACGATCGCCAACGCCGGTCTGCCCAGCCACGGGGCGGTGGCCGGGTGGCAGGACCTTGCCTGGCTGGAGGCCACCCGACCGGAGATCTGCCAGGTGGGGTACCGCACGGGGTTGTCCTGTGGCCCCTACTCCGGCCCGGGTCATGAGGGCCTGTTCTATCACCAGGGCTCCACCCGCACCGGTGACAGTGGTGGGCCGGTGTTCGCCCTCCACGGCGGCCAGCTGTGGGCGGTGGGGGTGACCTCCGCGCATGACTTCTCCCTCCCGGCCGCGGTGGCCATGTCCATCGGGGGCTGGATGCCCGGGTGGGGACTCACCCTCTACACCAATGGAAGCTGATCCCCCGGGGCGATATGGACCACGCCCTGATCCACCAGGTCATCCAGGAGGACCCCCAGTCCGGGCACGGGTGAATCCGGGGCGATGTTCACCGCGAGCATCTCGGGCAGTGGCTGATCCACCCGCAGGCCCAGCGCCTCGAGTTGGGGGCGGACATGGTGGAGGGCCACCGGGTCGACCAGCAGGCGGAGGGTGGAGTTGCCGCCGGGGATCGCCACGGCCTGGAACTCCAGGATCTCGTCGACCGGGTCGGCGACGATGACGTCGCCAAGCGCGACCCCGGTGCACAGCGCCGGTATGGAGCAGACCAGCCAGTGGTGGCCGTCGAGCTTGTCGACGACCACCTCCTCCGACTCCACACCCCCAATCCCCAGGGGGATACGGAGTTTTCTCTGTTCGCCCACCGCGTTCCTTCCTTGCTGTAGACCATCACGTCATCAGTACTGTACATTTCTTTAAAAACTCCTCTGATGGACCTGATGGGAGCATGAGATGCACCGAAGAGCTACCACCCTCATTGTCGCCGGCGCCACCGCGATGATGGGGTTGACAATCCTGCCGACCGCGCAGGCGGCCACCACCACCATCGACAACGGGACGTGCACCTTCAACTACAGCGCGGCGGATCTGGAGAACATCCGGACCGACCTGGTGACCACCCACCCCCATGCCATGGCCATCTACAGCTGGGATGAGGACGATATCGCCACCGTGGAGGAAATCCGGGCGGAGCTGCCCACGCAGTTAGTGCCACCCCAGGCCTGGGCGTACGCCTATCACGACCGCCGGATGAACTTCGGCGCGCAGACCGATGTCCTCCGGATCATCACTTCAGGGCAGGGAGCGGACACCCTCGCACCCACCCAGGAGTCGCTCTATCAGGAATTGAAGGATTCCCGCGATCCGGTCGGGGATTTCATCGGCGGGATCCTCTACCCCAACCGGGGTTCCTACGGTCTCCTGCCACCGGAGGAACAGGATGACCTGCGGGAGCAGGCTGAGGCCACCCTGGAGCACGAGGCGCTGTTCGCCTCCTACTACAAATACGAGGCGTTCCGGTGGGCACTGCACAAGTCCTGTTTCCAGGAACGGCCCGGGGAGGTGGAGTACCTCCCGGGTGGGCTGACGTTCCGCGAGGTGTTCGATGACAGCCCAGAGACGCCGGACACCCCGCCGGTGGCGGGGGGATCCAGCGTCGGGTCATCCTGACCGGGGTGTCCGGGGGTTAGTGCTCCCGGGAGACAGCCAGGTACTGGCCACCGTCGGCGACGTCGACAAGCACGCGGTCACCGTCGCGGATCTCCCCGGCCAGCAGTTCCTTGGCCAGCTGGTCACCGATGGCCTGCTGGATGAGCCTGCGCAGCGGGCGGGCACCATAGGCCGGATCGTAACCACGCTCGGCCAGCCACAGCTTCGCCGCATCCGAGACCCGCAGGGTGAGGCGACGGTCCGACAGACGCTCGGCCAGCTGACTGATCTGGATCTCGACGATGCTGGCCAGCTGTTCCTGGGACAGCGGGTCGAAGACCACGATGTCATCGAGCCGGTTGATGAACTCCGGCTTGAAGGCCATCTTCACCGCATCCATCATCTGCTCCCGTGTGCCGCCGGCACCCAGGTTGGAGGTCAGGATCAGGATGGTGTTGCGGAAGTCCACCGTGCGACCCTGGCCGTCGGTGAGACGACCGTCATCGAGTACCTGCAGGAGGATGTCGAAGACGTCCGGGTGGGCCTTCTCCACCTCGTCGAACAGCACCGTCGTGTACGGACGACGTCGCACCGCCTCGGTGAGCTGACCACCCTGGTCGTAGCCGACGTATCCCGGAGGGGCACCGACCAGGCGTGCCACCGAGTGCTTCTCGGAGTACTCGGACATGTCGATGCGCACCATGGCACGCTCATCATCGAAGAGGAACTCGGAGACCGCCTTGGCCAGCTCCGTCTTACCCACACCGGTGGGGCCGAGGAACAGGAAGGAACCGGTCGGACGGTTCGGATCCGCCACACCCGCACGGGAACGGCGCACCGCATCGGACACCGCGGTGACCGCCTCGTGCTGGCCGACGACCCTCTTGCCCAGGAACCGTTCCATGTTGAGCAGTTTCTCGGTCTCACCCTGCATCATCTTGCCCGCGGGGATACCCGTCCAGGCGGAGACAACCTCGGCGATGACCTCCGGGGTGACCTCCTCGGTGAGCATGGAGTTGTCGGCACCACCGATCTTCTCCTCCGCCTCGGCGATCTTCTTCTCCAGCTCGGGGATGCGACCGTAACGCAGCTCAGCAACGCGGCCATAATCGCCCTCGCGCTCGGCGATGTCGGACTCGGAGCGCAGTGCCTCGAGTTCCTCCTTGAATTTGCGCACATCATCGATGACGGCCTTCTCGTTCTGCCAGCGGGCCTTGAGCTCGGAGAGTTTCTCGCGTTCGTCGGCAAGCTCGGAACGCAGGCGTTCCAGACGCTCGCGGGAGGCGACGTCGGTCTCCTTGGTCAGGGCGACCTCCTCGATCTCGAGGCGACGGACGATGCGCTCGAGCTCATCGATTTCCTGCGGCGAGGAGTCGATCTCCATGCGCAGGCGTGAGGCGGCCTCATCGACCAGGTCGATGGCCTTGTCGGGCAGGAAACGGCTGGTGATGTACCGGTGGGACAGCTCGGCGGCGGCCACCAGCGCGGAGTCCTGGATGCGGACACCGTGGTGGACCTCATAGCGTTCCTTGAGTCCACGCAGGATACCCACGGTATCCTCCACGCTCGGCTCACCGACGTATACCTGCTGGAAACGACGTTCCAGGGCGGTGTCCTTCTCGATGTACTTGCGGTACTCATTGAGGGTGGTGGCACCGACCAGACGCAGCTCACCACGGGCGAGCAGCGGCTTGATCATGTTGCCGGCATCCATGGCTGACTCACCGGAGGCACCCGCACCGACGATGGTGTGCAGCTCATCGATGAAGGTGACGATCTCACCGTTGGCACCCTTGATCTCATCGAGGACAGCCTTGAGTCGCTCCTCGAATTCACCACGGTATTTCGCACCGGCGACCATGGATCCCAGATCCAGGCTGATCAGGGTCTTGCCCTTGAGGGACTCCGGGACGTCACCGGCGACGATGCGACGGGCCAGTCCCTCCACGATTGCGGTCTTACCCACACCGGGCTCGCCGATGAGGACTGGGTTGTTCTTGGTGCGGCGGCTGAGCACCTGGACCACACGACGGATCTCCTGGTCACGCCCGATCACGGGATCGATCTTGCCCTCGCGGGCGAGTTTGGTCAGGTCGGTGGAGTACTTCTCCAGCGCCTGGAACTGCCCCTCGGGATCCTGGGAGGTGACCTTCTGGGAACCACGGACGGACTGGAAGGCGGCCTTGATGGCATCATAGGTTGCCCCCTTGCCCTTGAGCAGGTCAGCGGCATCGGACTTGCCGCGCGCGATGCCTGCGAGGAGGACCTCCGTGGAGACGTATTCATCACCGAGTTCACCGGCGAGTTCCTGGGAGGCGGTCAGCGCATTGAGGGCATCACGGTTGAAGTTGGGGTTGGCCAGGTTGGAGCCGGAGGCCTTGGGGTAGCCATCGACCAGTTTCTGCGCCTCGGCCAGGATGGTCTTGGGATCAACACCGGCGGCGGTCAGCACCGGGGCGGCCACACCGTCGGCCTGGTCCAGGATGGCCACCAGGAGGTGGGCCGGACGGATGTCGGGGTTGCCGTTGGCGGAGGCCTGCTGCAGGGCTGCCTGCATGGCCTCGGAGGTCTTGGTAGTTGGATTGAATGAACTCATGTCGTAAAAATCCTTTCATCATTGCGCCAACCACGACCGGCTTCCCACCGGGATAGATCGCGTGAACCTTGAAGGGGTTCACACAGGTCAGCGACCATTTTTTTGCTTACACCTATAACAATGCCTCCAAAGTTGAGTCTATTCCACTCAACTCAGGGTTTGGTGCAATTATAAAGTTAAGCAGGCCAGGTTTAAGTTTAGTCGCGATCGGAGATCCCGGCATCAGGAATCATCCCCAGTTTCCACCCGCAGAGACCCCTGGCGGCGAGCGCGCCACGGTGATAATATTGTTGACATGACAACAAACTATGAGGCGATCATCATCGGAGCCGGCCAGGCAGGACTTGCCGCAGCCCACGAACTGGCCCGGCGCGGACTGGAACCCGGCACGGACTTTCTGGTACTCGACTCCAATGACGGTCCCGGTGGCGCATGGCGACACCGCTGGGACTCCCTCACCCTGGGCAAGGCCCACGGCATCGCCGACCTACCGGGACTGCCCATGGATCACCCCGCCCCCACCACACCGGCCTCCCGGCTGGTGACGCAGTATTACGGTGCCTATGAGGAGAAATTCGATCTCCAGGTGGTCCGCCCGGTGAAGGTGCGGTCGGTGTCCCCCACCGACCCCTCCGATCCCACCTCCGCCCTGCTGGTGGAGGCCGAGGACGGCCGCACCTGGCAGACGCGGTATGTCCTCAATGCCACCGGCACGTGGACCAACCCCTATATGAGTAAGTCCTATTAGGACTCTCGCGCGCAGGTCTGTTCAACGAGGGCGGAGAGTGCTTGAGTTTTTGGTGTGAACAACAAACTAAACACTCTCCTGACCACACTCTACGTCACCCTGGTCGACCGTGTCCTGCCCGATCTGGACTACGACCGGACTCACCGCCCAGGGCACCGACCAGCCCTCGATGACGCCGAACTGCTGTGCCTGGCCGTCGCCCAACACCTGCTGCACGGATCCTCCTCAGAATCCCGATGGGTGCGCTACGCCCGGGCACACCTGACCGGAATGTTCCCGGCGATGCCCCAACAATCGGGCTACAACAAGCGCATCCGGGCCGCCGGCCCGTTGATCAGCGCGGTGATCACCGCCCTGGCCAAAGACACCGCCTCCTGGCACGAGATCCTGCGACTACTCGACTCCACCCCGGTACCCTGCGGCACCTCAAGAAAGACAGTCAAACGCTCTGACCTGGTCGGGCATGCCGGCTACGGCTACTGCGCTTCGCATTCGAGGTTCTTCTGGGGTTTTCGCCTGTATCTGGTCTGCACCCCGGACGGGATGCCGGTGATCTGGGGGCTGGCCAACCCGAAGATCGGCGAGCGGGAAACCACCCAGGTCCTGCTTGATCATGACTGTCATCTGGTGCACGACGGGCAGGTCATCCTGGCGGACAAGGGCTTCGCCGGGAAAGAGTTCGAGGCGTTTGTCACCGACGAGCTTGGCGCCCACCTCGTCCGTCCCGACCGCAAGGATGAAAAGCCCCGGTTCGGGGCCCTCGGTGGTATCCGCCAGTGGGTCGAGTCCGTCTTCGACACGCTTAAAGGCCAACTCGGCCTCGAGCAGCACGGCGGGCGCACCGTCGAAGGCGTCTACGCCCGAGTCGCCGCGAAACTTTTGGCCCTGGCCGCCGGGATCTGGCACAACTGGCTCATCGACGCCCCCAACAAACGCTCCCTGATCGCCTACGACCACTAAAAATCAATAGGACTTAATCATCTAGGCGGGTGGATACCCGTACTGAACTCTTCAGGCTGTGGCGGCCACTGCTCACAGGAGTGGGTGAGTCGGGAGTGGAATACACCGTCCGTGATGTCATCGTGGTCGTCCCACTGGGGAGCGAAATCGATCTGCTCGCCGCCCGGGACGGTTGAGTTGAAACGCAGGTAACGACCGCCCGCAGAGGAAGGGCGTTACCTGCGTTGAAAGTCACGCGGTGGGACGAGCCGGCTTACCCGCGAGAAGTCGTGCCGCTTCCGCAGCGAAAGGTGCCTCAACCTGCACCTCGTACCGGTCCGCCTCAAGCGTTTCCAACGAGGCGAAGTCGCGTCGGCCCCCGGTCGCGAGATGGCTGATGAAGGAAAGCAGCGCACCCCAAACCGCACCGGCGACCACCGAGATCGCCACGATGGCCAGCCACCCGAACCCGGGCGCGAACAGGCCGAACAGCAAACCGATGAGCAGACCGAACCACGCACCGGCGGCGGCTCCGCGCAAAGCCGCCTTCGTCTTAGTGAGTCGTCCCAGGACCCGCTCCACGACACGCAGGTCGTACCCGACGATCGCGACCCGTTCGACGGCGAACCCGGCATCGGAAAGCCGGTCGACTGCTGCCTGGGCGGTGGCGTAGTCGGAGTACTCGGCAATGGCCTGCTTCCAGCGGGGGTCCGCGGTGTACTCGAAGTCCTCAGGTGTCTTGTCGGAGGACTGGCTGCGGGGTGCATTGCTGGTGCTCACGTTTAACTCCTTCAATGAAGAACGTTGGTGGTGGCGAGGGGGGCGCGGGCGGAGGCAGTCCGCCGCGCAACCTCTGCTGCAAAGATCCCTCGGATCCCCATCGAATCTAAAATTAGCTCTCTCACCCCTGTAGTGTCAACTACTTTTTCAGCTTGAATCGGCTGTAAGTGTTCGTGGTGGCCGGCCCGGGGCTGGCCACCACGAACAGCCGATTCAGAACCGGGCTGTCACACCGTGTGCAGGGGAGCGGGTGCGGTATCGCAGGGGCAGCGCAGCCCATCAGGTCTGGCGACGGCCAACGCGGTCAGCTCGCGCCGAGGCCGTCGAGGATGCGCCCACGGACCTCGTCGGGCTCGCCCGCTCCATCCACCTCGACGAGGATGCCGCTGTCGCGTTAGACCATGAGGAGGGGAGCCGTCCGCTCGGCGAACCGGACCCGGGCGCCCCACTGAATCGGCCCAGGTTTGATGCCGCTGTTGTTTGAGTCCGGAAGGATGGACAGCATGCCGAAGAAGATCGATCCCCAGCTGCGCGCGAGGTGCGTGCGGCTCGTCAGGGAGCACCTCCAGGAGTACCCCACCCTGACCGCGGCGACCGCTGCCGTGGCGCGGCAAGAGGGTGTCTCGCCTGAGTCCGTGCGGCGCTGGCTCGCGCAGGCCGAGGTCGATGACGGGACCCGACTCGGCATCACGACCGAGGAATCCGCCGAGGTCAAGCGCCTGAAAGCTGAGGTCAAGCGGTTGCGGGACGACAATGAGATCCTGCGCAGGGCCTCGATTTTCTTCGCGGGGGAGCTCGACCCCCGCAACCGCTGATCTGCGCGTTCATCGATGAGATGCGCGTCGAGGGCTATGCAGTCGAGTCGATCCTCCGCGTCCTGCGTCAGCAGGGCCTTCGGATCGCTGCACACACCTACCGGGCCTGGAAGAATCCGACGCGGATCGCTGCCCGCACCGTCACAGACGCCCTTGTCGAGGACAAGATCCGCGAGCTCGCCTGGACGACCAACCCCGTTACCGGGCTCATCCAGACGACGCCGGAGGGCCTCTACGGGCGACGGAAGTGGGTCGCCCTGCTCCGTCGTCAGAAGGGCCTCGCCGGCACGTCTCGCGGGGCGGTGGACCGGGCCATGCGCACCCTCGGGCTCGAGGGGGTGCGGCGCGTTAAGAAGCTCCGCACGACGATCTCCGATCCGGACGGGAAGCGAGCCGGTGACCTGCTGAATCGGGACTTCACCGCCCCGGCTCCGAACCGGGTGTGGGTCACGGACTTCACCTACGTCCGCACCTGGGCGGGGTTCGTCTACGTCGCATTCGTCGTGGACGTCTTCGCCCAGCGGATCATGGGCTGGCACGCCTCAACGTCGAAGAAGGTCGACCTAGTCATGACGCCGCTGCGGATCGCGCTCTGCCAACGAGAACGCGACGGAAACCCCGTCTCACCAGGGGATTTGATCCACCACAGCGACGCCGGATCTCAGTACACCGCTATTCGGCTGACCGAGCATCTCGCCCTCGAGGGCATCGCCCCGTCGATCGGGACCGTCGGCGATGCCTTCGATAACGCGCTGATGAAGACGGTGAGCGGGCTCTACAAGACCGAGTGCATCCGCACCACCGTCTTCCACTCAGGGCCGTTCCGGACGCTCGCGGACGTCGAGTTCGCGACCGCCGGCTGGGTCGACTGGTAAAACAACCGGCGCCTGCACGGCTCCCTCGGGTATCTCACCCCGGTAGAGTTCGAGATGCTCCACTACGCGGCCCTCACCCGAGAGCCCGAACCCACAAAGCAGCGGCAGAGAACCCGGGCCGATTCAGGGTGTCGATGGCCCATCCGTCGCCCGTACGGTCCTGGGAGATCCGCATGTAGGCGGCTACACGACTCGTCATGAATCTAATGTTACAGATGAACGTTGGGCTATGAAAACCCCCTGCACCTGGCAGAGGAGGCCGCCGCACTGAACCTGCTTGCCGACGGCAGAGTGGCCCTCAGCGTGTCCCGGGGATCACCCGAGCCTGCCGAGAAGGGCTGGGAGGCCTTCGGCTACGCCACCGGCGAGGATGACCCCAAGGGCGCGGGCATGGCACGCGAGAAGTTCCAGCGTTTCATGGCCGCGGTTGATGGTTATGGCATGGCCGTGGCGGCCGAGGACCAGTACCCACGCCTCTACCGCCCCGGCACCCCGCTGCCGATCTTCCCGCATGACCCACAGCTGCGGAAATCCATCTGGTGGGGTGCGGGTTCCCACAACACCGCCATCCAGGCGGCGAAGGACGGGGTGAACCTGATGAGCTCCACCCTGGTCTCCGAGGCCACCGGCCAGAGCCTGGCTGATCTGCAGTTCGACCAGATCCAGAACTACCGCGCCGCCTGGAAGGAGGCCGGTCACGACTGGACCCCGCGTGTGTCCGTCTCCCGCTCGATCTTCCCTATCCTCACCGACCGCGACCGTGAGCTCTTCGGCCTACAGGGGCAGGGTGGTGATCAGATCGGCATCATCGATGACACCCGCACCACCTTCGGTCGCACCTACGCGGGCACCCCGGATGAGCTCATCGACCAGCTCAAACAGGACAGGGCTGTCATGGATGCCGACACCCTCATGCTCACCGTGCCGAACCAGATGGGTGTGGAACTCAACGCCTCCATCCTGCGCAACTTCGCCGAGCATGTCGCCCCGGCACTCGGGTGGGAGCCCAACACCCAGGGCCGGGTGACGGGTTACGAGTTCTGACCCGCCAGCTGGCAGGCGTGCCGTTCCGCCGCTGTGACCGCGAAAAAGGGCACAATGGTTAACGTGACACCCCGACCGATGCGCCCTGTTACCTCCCTCATTGAGGACAACCCGGACGTTTTCCTCACAACAGTGATGTCCAGGCTGTCCACACTCGATCCCCTGGCACCCACCTGCATTCCGCATGTGGATGATCAGACCCACATCAGCATCACGGAACTGCTGGCCGCGATGCTGGATGGCGTCGGGGATGAGGGCGCGGTCGAGCCCGGGACGGTGGAGTATTTCCGCGATCTCGCCCGGGACTACCGGCGTTTCGGTTTCACCCCGCAGACCTTCACCAACCTCGGTGAGGCCATCCGCCTGGCTCTGCGCGAGGTGGGGCAGGATCTGCCCTTCGAGACGGAGTTATTCGCCGAACGCGCCATCACCGCCACCACCTCCGAGATGGCCGCCGCCGCCCGGGAGGCCATCGATGACGGTATCCCCGCCGCCACCGGTGCGACGGTGGTGCAGGTGGAACGACGCAGCCGGCGCTTCATCGTCGTGCGTCTGGAGGCCGATGGCCCCTTGAGTTATTTCCCCGGCCAGTACCTGCCGGTCACCACGGAATACCTGCAGAATTCCTGGCGTTTCCTCTGCCCGTCCATCCCGGCGAATGAATGGGGCCAGGTGGAATTCCACATCCAGACCGGGGAGGACGAGGCCCTGCGCCTGCTCGCCGGTTCCCAACCCGGTGACCGGTGGTCCATCGGGTTGGGGCAGGGCGAGTTCGGTCAGCGTCTCTTCGGGGCGGGTTCCGCGCTTGTCGACGCCTCCCCCGACGCCGTCACCGACGACGGTGAGCCCGGGGACGACGGTGACCACGGGGATGGGGGCGGCGTCGATAAGCAGGATGACCTGTTGTTCATCGCCTACGGCACCGGGCTGGCACCGCTGCGGGCGATGATGTTCGAGCTGATGACCCGCACCCATCCCCCACGCCTGCACTTCTTTGTCGGTGCGGAATACCCCGGTGAGCTCTATGAACTGATGGGGCTGTGGAATTTCGCGGCGACCTGCCCGTGGCTGTCGGTGGTGCCGGTGACCACCAACGCCGAGGACGCCTGGTGGGTGCAGGCCACCGAGGCCTCCCAACCGCCCCGGGGTCTGCATCTGCCCCAGGTGGGGAAGATGGCGGAGATCGTCACCAGCGTCGGCTCGTGGGCGGACCGGGATGTGCTCATCGCAGGCCCCGAGCAGATGGCCCGGGATATCCGGCGCGCCCTGATCAGGCGTGGCACCCCACGCGAGCGGATCGAGCACCTGGAGTTCTGATTACAGCACCGGGATGGACTTCCGGATGTCCTGGAGGTTGGACAGATCGATGTCGGCGATGACGGTCTCCGGTTCATAGCCGGCGCTGTCGGCGATCACTCCGGTGGGGTCAACCACCATGGAATGACCGATCCCGGCGGGGCCCTTACGCTTCTCGGTGGGGCGGGCCTGGTCGCACATGAGGATCCAGGAGGTGGAATCCAGGGCGCGGGCGCGGGTGAGCACCTGCAACTGCTCTAGTTTGCCCTCCCCGTCCTGCCAGGAGGTGGGCACCACGATGATCTCAGCACCGGCGCGCGCCAGCTCCTGGAACTGGGTGGGGAACCTGAGGTCGTAGCAGATGGCCACGCCGACCTTCACCCCGTCGAGGTCGAATACATGTAATTCATTTCCCGGTTTGACGGTGTCGGATTCGCGGTAGCCGAAGGCATCGTAGGTGTTGATCTTGTGATAGCCCTCATGCAGTCCGTTGCCGGTGACCAGGGCGGTGTTGTGCACCCGGTGGAGGGTTTTGCCGTCCTGTTCCACGGTGTCGGCCGGGGTGAACATCCCCGCCACGATCACCACCCCGAGGTCCTCGGCCAGCTGCTGCACACCGGTGGCGAAAGCACCCGTGTGCAGGTCTTCTGCCTGTTCATCGAGGCGCCCGGTACCGAAGGCCTGGGAGGTGGCCTCCGGGTAGATGAGCAGGCGTGCCCCCTGCGCGGCGGCGTCGGTGGCGGTGGTTCTGACGAGCTCCAGGTTGGCCATCTTATCGCCACCGGAGGTGATCTGTATCAAAGCGATGCGCATAATCCACAGCCTAGGTGTGCGGCGCTGATTGTTCACAGGTTCGATGCACCCATTCTTGTCATTTATCTTGGGCGGCCCTTGACTGAGGGGCATGTTCATGACGACAGATTTCCCCGAGCGCCTCGCCGCCACCACCCGTGACCTGCTCTTCCCGCCCCTCACCCCGGCCGGGGGTGCGAGCCGGACCGAGAGTGCCCTGCGCGCCGCCGATGCGGGTTGGCGGGCCCTGCTTTACGACGCTGAAGACACCCTCGCCTCCTCCCTGCACTCCATGGAGACCCTGGCGCGGTCCTTCTGTGAGGTCGATGACACCCTGGCCGGCGACCTGGGGAGGCACCTGTGACACTCGCGCTGAAAAGCCACGAGTTGGAGGAGCTGGCCGGGGTGCTCGAGGAGATCGGGCGGGCCTTGGCCGGACAGGCAGACGACCGGGCCCTGCGGTGGAACGACCTGCTGCACCTGACCGATGCGGAAGCCCTCGTCCTGGGGATCCGGAGGTTGCACGCCCACAACACCACCATCACCGACACCGTCGACCAGATCAGCTCGGTGGCCAGGTTCCTGTTCAGTGCAGCTGGCCTGGTCAGAGCCCTGGAACAGCACCTGTGGGTGGTGGAGCGGTGGGCGGGCATCTCCCCGGAGGCGATCGCCACCCTGCGGTACCTCACCATGATGGGTGACCTCCTCGATTTCATGTGCGCCCGCCAGATCGGGGCCCTGTGCACCCCGACCGCCGCCCCAACGGTGCGGGCGCTCGGGGATGTCGCGGACCTGCCCGCCACCGCGATCCACGAATTCCACCACATGAACGCCCCACCCTTGATCCGGGAGCTTGCCGATGCCAACCCCGACCTCATGCTCCTCGAAGTGGGCGACGGCACCTTCGCTGCCGCCTTCGGTGACATCGATGATGCGGCTGCGGTGACCACCATGGTCGCCGGGGTAGGTTCGTCCGACCCCGTCCACTGGCAGGGCAACCTCGACCGGGCCCGCCGGATCCACCAGGCCACCGGGGCCGCCACCATCCTATGGTCCGGGTACACGGCGCCAGCGGGCATCCCGCAGGCACTCTCCGGGCGCAGCGCCGAGGTGGCGGGACGCGAATTACAGACATTTCAGGAGTCACTCGCCGCCCGGAACCCGGATCAACGCCGGGTGGGGCTGGGATACAGCTACGGTTCCGTGGTGGTGGGCTCCGCTGCATCGGAGAGCCGGGAGGGTTTCGATGCCGTGATCCTGGTGGGAAGCCCCGGTGCAGGGGTGGAGCATGCCCGCGATATCCACGCCGATGTGTACGCCGTCACCGGAACGCGGGATCCCATCGGGCTGGCCACCACCGTGGTCAACGGGGTCCACGGCAGGGATCCGACCTCCCCCTGGTTCGGTTCGAAGGTGTGGGAGTCTGAGGTAACCCATTCGGGGTACTGGGATGATCCGGGGTTCCTCGACCGGGTCAGGGATGTGGTGGACGGCCAGTCCGGATAGGGATGATGCCGCACCCCCATGGTCATAGGGGGTGCGGCATCAGGGGATCTCGGCCAACGGGCCTGAAACAGGCCTGGAACGGGACTAGAACAGGCCGGTCGGGTTCGGATCGTAGGAGACCAGCAGGTTCTTGGTCTGCTGGTAGTGGGCCAGCATCATGAGGTGGTTCTCACGGCCGATACCGGACTCCTTGTATCCGCCGAAGGCGGAGTGTGCCGGGTAGTTGTGATACTGGTTCACCCAGACACGACCGGCCTGGATGGCACGGCCCGCACGGTAGACGGTGTTCTGGTCGCGGCTCCACACACCGGCGCCGAGACCGTAGTTGGTGTCGTTGGCGATCTGGATGGCCTCATCGAAATCGGAGAAGGTGGCCACGGAGAGTACCGGTCCGAAGATCTCCTCACGGAAGATCCGCATGTCATTGGTGCCACGGAACACGGTCGGTTCGATGTAGTAACCATTGTCCAGACCGTCGATCTTGTTGACCTTGCCGCCGGTGAGGGTTTCCGCACCCTCGTCGGGGCCGATCTTGAGGTAGCTGGAGATCTTGTCCATCTGCTCCTGGGATGCCTGGGCACCCATCATGGTCTCGGTATCCAGCGGGTTGCCCAGCTTGATGTTCTGGACGCGCTTGACACCGAGCTCGAGGAACTCATCGGCGATGGACTCGTGCACCAGGGCACGGGACGGGCAGGTGCAGACCTCACCCTGGTTGAGGGCGAACATGGCAAAGCCCTCGACGGCCTTCTCACGGAAGGCATCATCCTGGGCCATGACGTCGGCGAAGAAGATCGACGGGGACTTGCCGCCCAGTTCGAGGGTGACGGGGATGATCTTGTCGGAGGCGGCCCTGTTGATGATCTTGCCCACCTGGGTGGAACCGGTGAAGGCGATCTTGCCGATGCGGTCAGAGCTGGACAGGGCGGTGCCCGCCTCCTCACCGAGTCCGTTGACGATGTTGAGCACACCGTCCGGGATGAGGTCACCGACGATGTTCATCAGGTAGAGGATGGAGGCCGGGGTCTGCTCCGCGGGCTTCATCACGATGGCGTTGCCGGCGGCCAGCGCCGGGGCGATCTTCCAGGTGGCCATGAGGATGGGGAAGTTCCACGGGATGATCTGTCCGACCACGCCGATAGGCTCGTTGTAGTGGTAGGCAACGGTGTTGTGGTCGATCTGGGAGGAACGGTCCTCCTGGGCGCGGATGGCGCCGGCGAAATAACGGAAGTGATCAATGGCCAGCGGGATGTCGGCGGCGAGGGTCTCACGGACCGCCTTGCCGTTCTCCCAGGTCTCGGCGACGGCGATCTCCTCGAGGTGCTCCTCCATGCGGTCGGCGATGCGGTGCAGGATCAGTGCACGCTCCGCAACGGAGGTGCGACCCCATGCCGGTGCCGCCTTGTGGGCGGCGTCCAGGGCGGCCTCAACATCGGCGGCGGTGGAACGGGCGACCTCACAGAAGACCTCACCGGTGACCGGGGTGATGTTGTCCATGTACTGGCCCTCCACCGGTGGTACCCACTGCCCACCGATGTAGTTGTCATACCGCTTCTCGTAGTTGACGATCGAGCCTTCGGTTCCCGGGTTGGCATAGACGGTCATGGTGTCTCCTTCGCTAGGAAAATCGCAGATCAGGCGACCACAGAGCGGGTCACGAGCCACGGCTGGGGGCGACAGTAGGGATGAGCGTAGGGTTACCGTCCCCCACCATGGGTCCGTATTGTGTGCCAGGTGACACCTGATCAACCTTTGTGACAGCGGGCACATGATCCCGCATTGTTGCCACCATAACGCCCGGCCGGTTCCAGCGCTACCACCATGCCCACCCCCACCCCCATGGGTATCCCATCCCCGCAGCCAGGAATGCGGTAGAAAAGGTGCGTGATCACCCCCGCAGGGCGCTTATGGAGAGGACCGGCGTGGTCACGAAAAAGAACACAGAAAAAGGGTGGTGCATGATCACCATGCACCACCCTGTTTCTCTCCGGCCCCTGTTATGAGTTGCGCCCCTTGCGTCATTCTCACATCACGAGTGCCGTGGACCGGGGTACGTGGACCAGTTCACCGCGGGGTCGGCCCCGGCGGAGTTCGTCCTTGAGTGACTCGTTCTCCGCCTTGAGGTTGCGGAGGGAGTCCTTTAGGCGGCGGTTCTCCTCACCGAGTTCGATGATGGCCTTGATCCCGGCCAGGTTGACCCCGTCCTCCTGGCTGAGCCGCTGGATCTTGCGCAGGAGTTCCACATCATCCCGGGTGTATCTGCGGCCGCCATTTCGGGCGCGGCGTGGGGTGACCAGCCCCATCCGGTCATAGGTGCGCAGCGTCTGGGCATGCATGCCGACGAGTTCAGCGGCAACGGAAATGACATACACCTCGCCGCTGAACCCCGTGTGCTCGGAACCGTGGTGCGGTTCCTGACCGTTGTCGTGGTCCTGGTGCTTGCTGGTGGTAGAAATTGTTCTCGTCGCCTTCTCCTACTGTCCCTGCCTCGCCTCCCGGACGTGGGGATCCTTGACGGATATCTCCCATCCGGGTGGCGGTCTAGCGGTTATTCCCCGCCCAGTTGGCACGGGGGTCGAAACCTGACTTCTTCTCTGCCTCCGCATAGGTGCGCAGCGCCTCGGCTGCTTCATCACTGAGGGTGGGTGGGACGGTGACCTGCACGGTGACCATCAGATCACCCTTGGCGGTGCGGGTCTCCACACCACGGCCCCGCACACGCAGGGTGCGTCCGTCCGGGGTGCCCGGCGCGAGTTTGAGCTTGACCGGTTTGTCCAGGGTGGGCACGGAGATCGCCCCACCCAGTGCCAGCTCCGAGAAGCTCACCGGCACTGTGACGTGGATGTTGTTGCCCTCACGCTCGAACACGGGATCCTCCTTGACGTGGACACGGACAAAGAGGTCACCGGCGGGTTTGCCGTTGGGGCCTGCCTCCCCCTGACCTGCGAGACGGACCTTCTGGCCGTCTTCGACTCCGGCCGGGATGCGGACGGTGATGGACCTGGTGCGGCGCACGGTACCCCGCCCACGGCAGTCGACACACGGATCGGTGATGACCTCACCGGTGCCGCCACAGTTGGTGCAGGGCGCGGAGAAACCGAAGGCGCCCTTGTTCTCCGAGGTGAAGCCGGAGCCGTTACACTGCCCGCATTTGGAGGGCTGGCCCGAGGCGGACCCGGAACCGTGGCAGGTGTTGCAGGGTGCCTCACCGGTCAGCTCCACCGGGATGGTGGTGCCCTTGGCGGCCTCCCGGAATTCGAGGGTGATGTCGGTTTCTACATCCGCCCCCCGCGTCGGCCGAGCTGACTGGCGAGGACTACTGCCGCGGTTGAAAATGCCACCGAAGATATCGCCCAGACCGCCGTCCGCAGAAAATCCTCCACCCGGTCCGGCTCCTCCGAAGAGGTCGGACGCATCGAAGCCCTGCGTCGAGCGAAACCCGCCGGGGAAGTCGGCACCCCCGCTTCCGAATCCACCGCGGATCCCACCGGATGCGAGCAGTTTCTTCAGGTCGTCGTATTCCCTGCGTTTGGTCTCATCGCCGACCACATCATAGGCCTCGGCGGCCTTCTTGAAGCGGTCCTCTGCAACCTTGTCCCCGGGGTTCTTGTCCGGGTGGTTCTCGCGGGCGAGTTTGCGATAGGCCTTCTTGATGTCCTCGGCACTGGCGTTCTTGGAGACACCCAGGTCCGCGTAATAGTCTTTATTTGCCCATTCTGCATTGTTCACTGGGCATCTCCTCCCCTCAGTTCATGATGTGTGAGGTATCTAAATCGTGTTATTCACAAGTTCATTAATGTGCTGCTTATTAAAGTATTCCATCCCGTCGCCGGCTATCCGGTGATGGGAAAGGGCGCGGGGCCTTTCCAGACACCGCGCCCCATGTTGGAGGAACCACCCTGGGGTGGTGCCACGCTTATCGACGAACCCCTGTCCGCCTCCAGCACCATCGCCGGTGCGGGTGACCTACTTCTCCGGGTCGGCGATGATGACCATCGCGTTGCGGATCAGCTTGTCGTTGAAGCGGTACCCCTTGCGGAGAACCGTTCCGAGGACCTTGGTGTCACCCTCGGAGAGATCCTGAACTGCCTCATGGATCTCCGGGTCGAAGGTGTCACCAGGCACACCGAAGGCCTCGACCTTGAGGCCGGTGAGGGTGTTGCGGAACTTGTCCGCGAACGCCTTCAGTGGTCCTTCCTCCAGGTCACCGTGCTGCTCAGCCAGGTCCAGATCGTCGAGGATCGGGAGGAGCTTGCTGACCACGCCGGATTTGGCGGTGTCGATGATCCCTGCGCGTTCCCGCTCGGTACGGCGACGGTAGTTCGCGTACTCGGCGGTCACACGCTGGAGATCCTCCGTGCGCTCGGCCAGCTGTGCCTCGGTGGTCGGCAGGTCACCGGTGGCCTCCGGGGTGTCCGCGACACCGAGTTCTGCGTCGATGTCATCGAGGACCGCCTGGAGGTCACCTTCGAGATCCTCCTCGAGGGTGGGATCGCGGTCATCCTCACGGGCGTCGACAACAGGATCCGGCTCGGTGGTCAGCAGGTCATCGTCCTCTGAGCCACCCTGGGTGCGCTCGGCCTCCTCGATGAGGTTTTCAACCTCGTCGGGGTGGATGCCCTCGTCGTCGGTGGCGTCCGGGTCACCCGGGTTGTCGGGGAGTTTGTAGGAATCGGTCATTACTTGTCGCCGTCCTTCTTCTCCTCGGAGACATCCTCGTCCACGACCTCGGCGTCGACGACATTGTCGTCTGCTGCACCCTCGGCACCGGCGTCGGCCTGGGTGGCACCTGCGGCGGCCTCAGCCTCGTAGATGGCCCTGCCCATCTCCTGGGACTCGGTGTTGAGCTTGTCGACGGCGGTCTTGATCGCGTCGATGTCCTCACCCTTGAGTGTTTCCTCCACGCCCTTGGCGGCCTCCTCGACCTTGCCCTTGAGCTCCTCGGAGATCTTGCCGTCGTTCTCCTCGACGAACTTGTGGGTCTGGTAGACGAGGGATTCCGCGTTGTTGCGGATCTCCTGCTCCTCGCGACGCTTCTTGTCCTCCTCGGCGTGGGCCTCCGCATCCTTGATCATGCGGTCGATCTCCTCCTGGGACAGGCCGGAGCCGTCCTGGATGGTGATGGTGTTCTCCTTGCCGGTGCCCTTGTCCTTGGCGGTGACATGGACGATGCCGTTGGCGTCGATGTCGAAGGTAACCTCGATCTGTGGCACACCACGTGGTGCCGGTGCGATGCCGCCGAGCTCGAAGGAGCCGAGCAGCTTGTTGGCGCTGGCGATCTCACGCTCACCCTGGAAGACCTGGATCTGCACGGAGGGCTGGTTGTCCTCAGCGGTGGTGAAGGTCTCGGAACGCTTGGTCGGGATGGTGGTGTTGCGCTCGATGAGCTTGGTCATCACGCCACCCTTGGTCTCAATGCCGAGGGAGAGCGGGGTGACGTCGAGAAGCAGCACGTCCTTGACCTCACCGCGCAGGACACCGGCCTGCAGGGCGGCGCCGACGGCGACGACCTCATCCGGGTTGACACCCTTGTTCGGCTCGCGGCCACCGGTGAGCTCCTTGACCAGGTCGGTCACGGCAGGCATACGGGTGGAGCCACCGACCAGGACAACGTGGTCGATCTCGGAGACGGAGATGCCGGCATCCTTGATGACCTGGTTGAACGGGGTCTTGGTGCGGTCGAGCAGGTCCTGGGTGATGCGCTGAAACTCCGCACGGGAGAGGTTCTCATCCAGGAACAGTGGGTTCTTGTCCGCATCAACGGTGATGTACGGCAGGTTGATGTTGGCATTCTGGGAAGCGGACAGCTCGATCTTGGCCTTCTCGGCTGCCTCACGCAGACGCTGCAGGGCCATCTTGTCCTTGGTCAGGTCGATGCCGTGGGAGGACTGGAACTTCTCGACCAGCCAGTCAACAATACGCTGATCCCAGTCATCGCCACCGAGCTCGTTGTCACCGGAGGTGGCACGCACCTCGACGACACCGTCACCGATCTCGAGGAGGGAAACGTCGAAGGTACCACCACCGAGGTCGAAGACCAGGATGGTCTGCTCCTGCTCACCCTTCTCCAGGCCGTAGGCCAGGGCTGCGGCGGTCGGCTCGTTGACGATACGCAGGACGTTCAGGCCTGCGATCTGGCCGGCCTCCTTGGTGGCCTGGCGCTGGGAGTCCTCGAAGTAGGCGGGAACGGTGATCACGGCATCGGTGACCTCCTCGCCCAGGTAGGCCTCAGCGTCGCGCTTCAGCTTCATCAGGATACGCGCGGAGATTTCCTGCGCGGTGTAGTTCTTGTCGTCGATGGCCACGGACCAGTCGGTGCCGATGTGGCGCTTGACGGAGCGGATGGTGCGGTCGACGTTGGTGACAGCCTGGTTCTTGGCGGACTGGCCAACCAGCACCTCACCGTTCTTGGCGAATGCCACCACCGACGGGGTGGTGCGGGAGCCTTCGGAGTTTGCGATAACTACCGGCTCGCCACCTTCAAGTACTGATACCACGGAGTTGGTGGTACCCAGGTCAATTCCTACTGCACGTCCCATGTCATTTCCTCCTGTTGTTTCGGTTTTCTTTCGGTGGTTGACTGCACTCAGCTCAACTTAGGGCACCAGCCTAATAGACACCCTTGAGTGGATCACACTCAACCTTACACCTTTTGCAACGAGCTTAACCACAAGGTTATTCCCTGTCGGCTCAACTTTGGTCATTTCCGCTGGTATTTAGGGCCAAACGGGGGCAAACCCTGAGTCAACCCGGATCAATTCCGGGTGTTGTGTTCGCTCAGGGCCGACACCCGAAGACCCCTATCCGCCTATGGGAGCGTCGTGGTTGCGGTGACAGACCAGGTTGCCTGGGCGGTACCCGGGCTGGTTCCGGCGAGCAGCCAGTTGTTGTCATTCATCCACACCCTGACGCACAGCCCTACAGGCTCCCCGGTCTGCCCGATGCTCGTGGGCTGTCCCAGATCAAACGGGGATGAGGTCTGCCCGCGCAGGGCTCCGGAGGCGATGGGTTGCGCGCCGTTGATCCCGTTCGCGTTACAGGCGGGCGGACTCAGGTAGATCTCGCCGCGGAGGGCCGTGGCGAAGGCGGTATCCGGTAATCCGGTCTCAGACACGATGGCCGAGGAGGGGGCATTCGTGCCCGCACCGGGGCGCACCCAGAGTGGGGAGTAGACGGCATTGGCCTCCCCCACCTTCAACTCCATCTGCCCAGCCCCGAAACCAAGCGTGGCTGATTCCGCCCAGCTCATCCCGTCGGCGGACCCCTCGAGGTTCAACACCGGCTGCACCGTGGTGCGGAACTCCGTCACCGCGACGTGGGTGGTGGCCCGCTGCACCTGCGTGACGACGAACGGCACCACCACCACTGCTATCAGTCCCGCCAGGATGCACAGCAGTGCCGTGACCCGACGCCGGGTTGTCAGGAAGCTACCCATCACCATCACCGCCTGGCTCCTCGTCGGGAGGTGCAACGGTGGTCGTAGGGGTGGGAGTGGCCACTGGAGTCGGAGTTGCCGAGGTCGTGGGAGCGACGGTGGTGGGCGTTATCGAGGTCGTGGGGATCACGTCAGGGACAGGTGACGCGACACCGTCGACGACCGGCCGGATCTGGGCGAGGGCGCCGTCCACAAGCACCACCTCCACGACGGGGACCGGTTCGCCGGCGGTGGGCGCGTCGAAAAGCTTCCAGTTGGTTCTCTCCACCCCGCCGGAGGTGGCGATCTCGGCGAGGACAGCCTCGAGCGCGAGGCGGTCCAGCGCGTCGAGTTCCCGGGTGGCCAGCAGATGGTACTCCCCGCCCTGCCAGCTCAGGGAGTCCTCGGTGGTGAACCCGGAGGTCTGCGGGCTGCCAATTGCGGAGGTGAGCGGCGGGTCCTCCACAATCGGCGGGGCCATCTCGAGCTGCGGTGGTGCCTGCATCAGGCGCATCGGTTGCTCGCTGCCCATGGTGAATCCGCATTCGGAACGGAAAGTCACGGTATGCCAGCCGGAATCGTATGAGCTCAACAGCCTGGATGCCGTTGCCCGAAAGTCAAGCCGGACCTGTGAATATGCACGCCCATCCGGAGCCACACCCCACTCGGGCGTCACCTGCACATGGGAGGTGCTCACCCCCAGCAGCGTGTCTCCTTTTTCGTCAATGAAGGTTGATCCATTGTTGATGGTGGAAAGTGAGACTTCCGCTCCACTGGTGACAAGACCGAGGGTGGTACTCGCTCCGTACTGCACGGTTCCGGTGGGCCTGCTGGCAATCATCCTCGGAGCGTTATTCTCATCCACGTAGCACCGGACCCCCGTGGTGATGGAGGGTTGGTTGGTGCTCGGCGAATCAGTGTTGATACCCACGGACCCGCCATCGAGCCCCAGACCCAGCAGAGAGGAGTTCACGAAGAAGTCGTAATTACCCCGCGTGATCGAAGCCCCGGTGATGTCCCCCGATTGCGCGCACGGTCCCGGCGCTCCCGCCAGACCGCCATAGGCACACGCTTCAGCCGAATACTGGCGGTCCGCACTGTTCGCGCGGCTTGGCCCCTCGCTCCAGCTTTGGGTCTGCACCCCTGCCGGGGTGGTAATCTCCAGGGTACGGTTACCGAAACCACTGGTGACGCTGGACCTCGCCCACCGCGTGGTCACCTCGGGGGACTGGAACTGCGCGTCGAAGGTCACCGCATCGGTGGCCGGCATCAGGGGTGGCTGGTCCCTGCCCTCCTAGGCGCCCACCACCACGCTGGCAACACCCCAGGACAACGCCACAGCGGCAATGATGACCAGGGCGACCAGCACGGCGGGAAGGAAAAGCGATCCTCGGTCGTGAACCATCTACCCCACCCCCCTCTCGGTGACGTGGAAGTTCCACTCCACAGCACCGGTGGAGTAATTCCCGACACCCAGGTCTGCGGTGTCACGGAGGGTCGCCTCAATGCACAATGCCTGGGCTGCTCCGGGTCCGGACTCATCACCGGGCGGCAGTTTGAGGGTCTGTACCGAGGGGGTGAGCTGCCCCAGTGCACCGCTCTGCAACACCTGCCCGTGGATGGAGCACGCACCGGTTGCGACCGCGATATCCAGGTACTCGTTGAGGTCTGCCTGTTCCACCGTCGGGGCGAGCACTCGCACCTCACCGGAGGTGGCGGTGGCCATGCGGAACCACAGTTCCGTCTCCACCGGCTCCCCGGGTGTCAACCCGCCGAAGGGGATGCCGAAGTTGAGCACCACCGCCTCCCCCGTGCCACCGGAGCCGTCCTGCTCCCGGAACTCCCCGTCGGGGGCAGTGGCACTTTCCACGGCGAATCCGGTGGAGGTGAAGGTGCCGAAGATGGTGTCCGAATCCGACCACAGCGCCAGCGTCGTGACAGCACCGAGCCCCAGCACCACGGCGGATGCCAGCACCGCCCGGAGTTGTCGTTTCTGTGCCACTGTTGTTCACACCATTTCTGCTTGTCCCACCCACCTGCAGCCGGAATCATCCCGGCTACTGGACGGCATCGAATCTCCAGGTGACGGCACTACTTTCCGCCAGGTCCTCCCCATAGTCACCGGACAGGGTCACCTCGAGACAGTATGCCTGAGTGGCCTCCGCACCGAGGGTGAATTCCTCCCCCGCGGTGACGGCTGTTCCCCCTGCCACCGCAGTCGCATCGCAAAGGGGCCCGGCGGTGCGCACGAGTTGGTAGGTGAGGTCGGTGTCCAGGGTCAATGCCCCCTGTGCAGTCACGGAGTAGGTGATGTGGGCGGGGATCGTGCCGATGTTCTTCAGGTGGTATCCGGCGTAGACGGCGGTTCCGGGGACCAGGTTGTCGGAACCGGCGAAGGTCAGTTCAAGAGGGGTGTCGGTATTATTGCTCCAGGTCACACCATCAGCCGAACCGAGGATGCCGAAACTACCCGCCTGGAAGGAGCCTTCGAAGGTCTGGACATCACTCCAGGCGGCCAGGGTCACCACGGCTCCGAGTCCGAGTACCGCGCCACCTGCGGCCCCTGCCCGCAACCGACGCGATATCTGTCCCATGGTCCTGCCTGTCTGTTGGTCTGACGTGGAAAACCCGCTCAGAACGACCGACATCCACACCTGTTCTTAAGTTTTCTCCGAATCATTCCTCAGTAATTAATAATATAAGATCTACATTGTGAAATAAACCCCTCGCGCACTGCCTAAGGCAGTTGACCTGCGCACATCAAGGCTTCGTGCGGGAAATCACATGTTCTTCCCCTCCGCACCCCCTTGTTCCCCCTCGGGACGACGTGGCCAGAACGCCCACGTGACCAGGCCCGCCACCAGAACCGTCACCCCGCGAGAATCCGGGGATCCGCCAGCCGAGCGACCACATGTCCCCACCCGGGTTGCGACCAGAACAATAATTTCACCTCGTCCACGTGATACGGGAACGGGTCCGGTTGGTTGTTGGCATCACCCTTCATCTCGATGATGCGACCATCAGGAGGGTTGGCCGGATCAGGTTCATTCGAGATGACCCGGTGGGTGACCGGCAGCTGACCGGGCCGGTCCACGGTCACCACATCCCCCACCTCCGCCTCGGCGGCAGGAATCGTCCTGACTAGCGCCACGGAACCTGCGGGGATCTCCGGGGACATGGAACCGGTCTTGAACAGCATGATGTTGACACCGAAGAAGTAGGCGGCGATCACCGCCACCACACACACCACGCCAAACACGGCCAGCAGGGTCAATAACGACTCCCCCACCCAGGAGAGCACACGCCTCCCCCGTCCCGGCGTGCTCCTGTGCTTTGCGACGCCCACCCCTCCTCTGAGCAACCCATGCCAGCATTCCCGTCCAGACTAACAACCCGTTTGCCGGTAATCTTGCTGTCCATAGGGCATGCCCGCATACACGACTAGTAGTTGGAGCACTGATGAACGACAATTCCGACATTCCCCCACAGGCCCCGGGGCCGGAACAGGATATTCCACCCCAACCCCACAGGCCGGGTAAGGACATGTCCGAGAAGCTCTCTGAGGCGGTCGAGGGTGATCTCGAGAATTTCGACTCCACCGAGTCCACCGACTCCACCGAGACGATCGACCGCGCCGCGGTGATCGGTCGCGACGGGCGGTGGGCTGCCGGTTGGGCGCTGCGTTTCATCGTGTTCGTCATCGCTGGGTGGATCCTGTGGCAGGGACTCGCGGTCATCTGGGCCGGCTTGTTGCCCATCCTGCTGGCACTGCTGGCGTGCACGGTGCTGTGGCCGGTGACCAAGTTCCTCCGCGACCACAAATGGCCACCCGCCCTCGCGGCGATCGCCACCATCCTCGGGTTCTTCCTCATCATCGGTGGCATCTTCTCCGCCATCGCCCCGAGTGTGATCAGCCAGTCACAACAGGTTTATGAACGGGCCTATGGGGGCATCCAGTCCCTGCTCGACCAGTTGCAGAATGGTCCACTGAACCTGGATCTGGGGCGTGTTGATGAGTTCGTCAATGACGCCACCCAGTGGATCCAGGACCAGGCCTCCAATATCGCCTCCGGCGTGTTCACCGGTGTGTCTGCTGCGACCACCGTCGTGGTCACCATCGTGGTGATGTTCGTCCTGACATTCTTCTTCCTCAAGGACGGCGTGAACTTCCTGCCCTGGCTGCGTAAATACACCGGCGACAACGCGGGTTGGCACCTCACCGAGGTCCTGACCCGGTCGTGGAACACCCTGGCGGGCTTCGTGCGCACCCAGGCGCTGGTCTCGCTTGTCGACGCCGTCCTCATCGGCATCGGTCTGGTCATCCTCCAGGTCCCCCTGGCGCTGGCCCTCGCGGTGATCACCTTCTTCGGCGGTTTCATCCCGATCATCGGTGCATTCACCGCCGGTGCCCTCGCGGTGATCATCGCGCTGGTGACCAACGGCCTGACCAATGCGCTGCTGGTTCTCGCCCTGATCGTCCTGGTTCAACAGATCGAGGGCAATGTCCTCCAGCCGTTCCTGCAGGGCAAGGCCATGCAGCTGCATGCCGCGATTGTGCTGTTATCCGTCACCGTCGGTTCCACCCTGTTCGGTATCCTGGGGGCCTTCCTCGCCGTGCCGGTGGCCGCCGTGGTTGCTGTCTGGTTCCGCTACCACGCGGAGATGGTGTCGCTGCGCTCCGGTGAGATCACCGTCGATGACATCAAGATCCAGACCAAACGTTCCGCCAGCAAGACCGGCACCACCTCCACGGAGGCTTTCCATGCGGTACGGGAGCGCCTGGCCACTATCGGTCGTCGTAAGACACCATCCGAGCGTTCGGGTTCCGCGCCGGTGGCGGACTGAGTCCTCCCGCCTCAGGTGAGGAAACGGTGGGTGATCAGGGCGTCGTAAAGCTCCCTCGCCCCGGCGTCGACCGCCTCGAACCAGGTGGTCGCGGCGGTCTCGTCGGCATTGTCACTGACCTGCTTGAGCAGGGTGACCGGGATGCCGAAACTGTCGGCGACCGCCACGACCGCCGCGCCCTCCATATCGCAGAGATCGGCGTTCGCCGCGAGCCGGTCGCGGGTGGTGGTGTCGCTGATGAAGGCATCACCGGTGGCCAGACGTGCCGAGGGCAGTCGCCCCGTGACCGGGAGGATACGGCCGTTCGGATGCGGGCGGCCCATCATCTGTGAGATGAGGTCACTGGAGAAATCATGCTGGTAGACGTGGTTGACCTCGAAGACGCCACTGATGCCGTCACGCAGTGCCCCGGCCGTTCCGATATTGATAATCTGGTCGGGTAGCTGCTCACGCCCGGCCAGCTCCCGGGTGAGCCGTATCGCACAGCCCAGGGTGCCCACGCCGGTGATCAGCAGATCGGTGCCGGCGGGCAGGTGGGCGGCTTCTTCACGGGTGGCTGAGACAAAGAGTGTTGTGGTCACCGTTTTACCCTAACCGACCCGGGGTTCCGCCCCCGTGAACCCCGGCAGGACCTCAGCGATCAGGTCATCCAGCACCTCCTCCACCGGACGGGTGCCACGCTTGAGCCCCAGGATCACATGGTCCACACCCATCGCCTCCAATTCCTGCAGGATCTCCACCAGCCGCCGGGCACCGACGCGCCACCCGAATTTGATCGCCCCCGCCGGGGCGTGGGCGTCGGCGTGCAGATCCAGTGACATCGACATGGCGAAGGGTTTGGTGTTGCCGTCCTCCCGCCACCCGGCGATGTAGGTCCGCTGCGTCTCCAGGGGTCGCTGATAGGTCACATGCGCATCGGCGTGTTCACGGTGCCAGGCCATGGACTGCAGGCAGGATCCCACGGTGAGCAGCGGCGGACGCACCGCCATGGGCTTGGGAATCACATCCCCGCCCCACATCCGCCCACCCGACCACCGGATGCCCCGCTTCTCCGTGGTCCAGGCCCGCTGCATCACATCGAGATGCTCACGGAACACCTCATCGCGGGCCCCGCTGTCCGCACCGAACGCCGGGTACTCACTCGTGCGGTCGCCGGTGGCCACCCCGAACAGGAACCTGCCACCGGTGAGGTGGTCGATGCTGGCCGCCTGTTTGGCCAGGTGGAGCGGGTGGCGCAGCGGGGCGACCACCGCAGCGGTCCCCATTGCCAGGGAGCTTGTCGACGCCGCCAGATACCCCAGGTACGACACCGGATCCCAGGCCTGTCCCACATCCCCGAAATCGGGATCACGCAGCGGGATGTCACGCAACCACACCGCAGCGAATCCGGCGGCCTCCACGCGCTGTATCAATCCGATCTGGCGGGGGATGTCCACATCGGGGCGTTCAGGATCACCGGAATCCAGCGGCAGGGCCAGTCCGAGGGTCATGCGGTTGCTGGGGAACACCCTGCGGAAACCAGGCAGGGAGGTCACCGGCAGGGAGGACAGGGTGAAGGGATCCATGTCCCCCACCATAGAGAATCACTGGCTGCGCACCTTGAGGGGTTTATCGGTGGTGTCCGGCTCAGACGTGGCAGGTGTGTGCTCCCCCGCGGCATCAGCTGCAGCCTCGGCGGCGAGTGCCACAGCCAGGTTGGTGCGGTAGCGACGGATACCGATGATGGTGAAGACGACACCGAGCAGGACGATCGCCAGCTGCACGATCCAGTCGGAAGCAAGCTCCACGCCCAGGGCGTTCCAGACCTTCGGGGCATTCAGCGCGACGATGGTGGTGCCCACGAAGCCACCCAGTGCGGTGGCGTTGACGCGGCTGATGAGCCAGGCGGCGATGGGGGCGGCGATCGCGCCACCGATGAGCAGGGCCACGACGGCGGCGAGATTATCCACCAGATCCGACCACAAACCGATGATGAAACCGAGGGTGGCAGCCACCGAGACGAGAAACTCCGCGGTGTTGACGGTACCGACGATCTTGCGTGGTTCGGTGCGTCCCAGGGTCATCAGGGTGGAGGTGGTCACCGGCCCCCAGCCGCCGCCACCGGAGGCGTCGACAAAGCCACCGACGATGCCCAGTCCGCCGAGGAAACCGGCGGAGTGCGGGCGTTGCGAGAAGGTCCGGCGCACCCGCCCCTTGCTGAACCGCCACACCAGATTCATACCGATCAGCGCCAGAATCGCCGAGGTGACCGGGGCTGCGGCCTCCATGGAGAGATTGGACAGGAAGGTCGCGCCGGCGAAGGCACCGATGGCACCGGGCACTCCGAGGCGGAGCACCACCTTCCAGTCCACATTGCCGAATTTCCAGTGGCTGATGCCGGAGACCAGGGTGGTGCCCACCTCGGCGGTGTGGACCACCGCGGAGGCCTGCGCCGGGCCCAGGCCGGCGAGCATGATGAGGATGGTGGTGGAGGTGACACCGAAACCCATGCCGAGGCCGCCGTCGACAAGCTGGGCCGCCAGGCCTGCGATTGCGATCAGGATGAGTGTCTGCATGTGTGTCCTTTATGGGCGGTGAGAAAAAGCAGGAGGTCAGGCGCGGGATTCTGTGAGCAGCTCACTGAGGGCTGCGCGGTAGCGGGCGGCCACCAGTGGGGCCAGCGAGGTGGTCAGGGGTGCGGAATGGGTGATCCGGGCACCGGTGGAGGCGGCGATGTTGTCCACCTGGTCGAGAACCCGGTCCAGAAGGAGCCCCTCGGTGACAAACAGCGGCAGGATGTGAACATCGCTGTGCCCTCGGGAGGCCTCGATCACCGCCGCCCCACCGAAACCGACACCGGGACCGCTGGTGGCATAGACCACCTCGGCGGAGTAGCCGGAGCAGTGCGCGACAGCGTCAGCCAGGCCCTCCACTGCGGTGTTCGCCGCGGCATCGGAACTGCCCACGGCATAGAGGATGATGTGGGCACCCACCGGGAGTGAGGGGGGTAGGACGTCGCAAAGCACACCGGCGACGTCCGCGGAGGTACCCAGGTGGGGACCGACCAGGAGGGTGACCCCGTGGCGCTGCTGCGCATTACTAACGGCCTCCGGAACGTCAATCTTGTTGTGGAAGGCGTCGGTGAACAGCAGAGGCACCAGCGCCGCCCTGGTCACACCCTGTTCCGCGAGCTGACCGACGACCTCATCGAGGGAGGGGTCGGCGAGCTCCAGGTGTGCCTCCACGGCATCGACCTGCAGCATCCGGCCGGTCGCCGCGGTGAGCGCGGTGATGCCGGCGGCGGCCGAGGGCTTGCGGGAACCGTGGGACAGGGTGATCAGGGGGATCATGGTGCTTTTCCTAACTGGGCTGTTCTAGATGTCCCAGGTGTCACGCAGGCGGTGGCCGACGAGGCCGGCCGCCAGGGTGTCACCCGAGCTCTGGTCGATGAGGAGGAAGGATCCCACCGCGCCACGGGCGGCGTAATCCTCCACGGGAAGTTCGGAGGCGACATCGATGCGCACATGCGCGATGTCGTTGAGTCCGTAGGACTCCGGTGCCTCATCGTCGTTGCGACCGTCGATGTCCAGGACACGTTCGATGGCGGCGATGCGGCCGCGTTCGAGGGAGGTGCCATAACGGACCTTGACCGGGGCCCCCGGACGCAGCTCACGGTCGGTGAGCCCCACGACGGTGGCGTTGAAGCTGCGGACAGCCTCCGGGCGGTCCGCACCGGCGATGAGCTCGCCACGGATCAGGTCGATCTCATGCGCCAGGCGCAGGACCACCGCATCACCGACCGCCGCGGACTGCTGGGGGCCGTCGGCGGAATCGATGTGGGTGACCTCGGTGGTGCGACCCTCCGGCAGGTAGACGGTGTCCCCCACCGCAATGGAACCGGCGGCGATGGTGCCGGCGTACCCGCGGTAGTCGGTGGCGTGTTCGCGGATGACGGTCTGGATCGGGAAACGGAAACCCAGGTCATTGGCGCGGCCACGGGCGACCTCGACGGTCTCGAGGATCTCCAGCACGGTCGGGCCGGTGTACCAGTCCATGTTGGTGGACCGCTCGGCGACATTGTCGCCCTTGAGCGCGGAGATCGGCACGACGCGGGCATCGGCGATGCGCAGGGCGGTGGCCAGCTCGGTGAAGTCCTTCTCGATCTGCTGGAAGACCTCCTGGGAGTAATCCACCAGGTCGATCTTGTTCACCGCCAGGATCACGGTCTTCACACCGAGCAGCGCGGCCACCGAGAGGTGACGACGGGTCTGCTCGACCACACCGTGGCGGGAATCCACCAGCAGCACAACCACCTGGGAGGTGGACACACCGGTGACGGTGTTGCGGGTGTACTGCACATGGCCTGGGGTGTCAGCCAGGATGAAGGTGCGCTTGTCGGTGGCGAAGTAGCGGTAGGCCACGTCGATGGTGATGCCCTGTTCACGCTCGGCACGCAGGCCGTCGACCAGCAGGGACAGGTCCAGGCCCTCGAAACCGCGGTCGGCGGAGGTACGCTCCACCGAGGCCAGGGTGTCGGCGAGCACGGACTTGGTGTCATGGAGCAGACGACCGACGAAGGTGGACTTGCCGTCATCGACGGAGCCAGCGGTGCACAGACGCAGGGTCTCGCGCTGGGCGATCTTGGCGGCGGTGGTCTTGGCGGTCTGGGCTGCCGGGGTGTCTGTGTCGGGGTTCAGGGTGGGGGCGGTCATCAGAAGTAGCCTTCCTTCTTACGGTCTTCCATGGCGGATTCGCTGAGTCGGTCGTCGGCGCGGGTGGCGCCACGCTCGGTGAGGGTGGAGGTGGAGATCTCCTCGATCACATCGTCGATGGTGCGTGCCTCGGACAGCACGGCACCGGTGCAGGACATGTCACCGACGGTGCGGTAGCGCACTGTCTTGGTCACGATCTCCTCACCCTTCTTCGGGCCACCCCACTCGCCGGGGGTCAACCACATGCCATCGCGCTCGAAGACCTCACGCTGGTGGGAGAAGTAGATGGGGGGCAGTTCGATGCCACGGGCACCGATGTACTCCCAGATATCCGCCTCGGTCCAGTTGGAGATGGGGAAGACACGGATGTTCTCGCCCGGCAGGTGGCCACCGTTGTACAGGTTCCACAGTTCGGGGCGCTGGCGGCGGGGATCCCAGCCACCGAAGGAGTCACGCACGGAGAACACGCGCTCCTTGGCGCGGGCGCGTTCCTCATCGCGGCGGGCACCACCGAGCACGGCGTCGTAACCCTGTTCGGCGATGGTCTCCACCAGGGGCACGGTCTGCAGTGGGTTGCGGGTGCCGTCGGGGCGTTCCTGCAGGTCACCGCGGTCGATCCAATCCTGGACCTTGGCCACGCGCAGGCGGGCGCCGGTGCGCTCGACCAGACGGTCCCGGAATTCCAGGACCTCCGGGAAATTGTGGCCGGTGTCCACGTGCAGCAGCTCAAAGGGGACGGTGGCCGGGGCGAAGGCGCGGCGGGCGAGTTCGTAGACCACCACGGAATCCTTGCCGCCGGAGAACAGCAGGCCGATCTTGTCGAACTGGCCGGCCACCTCGCGCAGGATGTGGATGGATTCGTTCTCGAGGTCTTTCAGGTGTGGGGAGAGTTCGGTCTGGGTGGCTGGTGAGGTAACTGTGGTCATGAGTGAAGTCCGCATTCTGTCTTGGCGTTTCCGGCCCAGCGGCCGGCACGGGGGTCCTGTCCCTCTGCGACAGGCAGGGTGCAGGTGGCGCAACCGATGGATGGGTATCCCTGGTGCGTGAGGGGGTGATCGATGAGGTTGTTGTCGGTGATGAACCGGTTGGTCTCCTCCAGCGACCAGGTGATGATCGGGGAGATCTTCAACCGGCCGGTGGCATCCAGCGACAGCGCCGGAGCCTGGGCACGGGTGGGCCCATCGGAGCGTCGCAGGCCGGTGATCCACCCCGCATATGGCGAGAGGCTGGCCGCGAGGGGCTCCACCTTACGCATCCGGCAGCACGCCGTCGGGTTGCTGCGGTACAGATTCTTTCCATAGAGCGAATCCTGCTCGGCGCGGGTGAGGATCGGCAGCGCGGTGACCAGGGTCTGGCTGTAACGCTCGTCCACTTTCCGGGCCACCTCGAGGGTCTCCTCGAAGTGATACCCGGTGTCCAGGAAGAGGAAATCCGCCTGCGGCAGGTGACGGGCGGCCAGTTCGGCCAGCACGGTGTTCTCCATGCTCAGCGTGACTGCGACACGGCCCGGCACGTGCTCCGCCGCCCACTCCAGGATGGTGGCGGCATCGGCGTGGTACAGCTCGTCGGCATGCTTGTCGACGAGCTCCCGGTTGCGGTGTGCGACCTCTTCGGGGAGGGGTGCGGTGGTGCGGGGGCCCTCCGGGGAGACCTCTGGGTCCTGGGTGGGACCGGCGTTCTTCAGTGCGTTGACGGTAACGAAGCTCATTGCTGTGTGTCCCCTCCTTCGGGTAGCTGGTGGCCGTGTCTGGCCAGTGATTCCTTCAGTGCCTGCGATGTGGATTTCGCGGCCGCGGGCCTGGTGACGGGGTCATCCTGGCCGTGGTACTTCACCTCGAACACCCGGGTGCAGTCCGCACACAACCAGGCGAACTCGGTCTCCTCATTGGGGAAGAGGACCTCACCGGCGCAGTAGGGGCAGAACAGCGGATGGTTGCGGTTGGGGTTCGGCTTGCGGCGCAGACTCAACTCAGATCCTCCTCCGCGGCGCGCTGGACCCACTCGCGGAACTGCTCGCCCTCGGTGCGCTGCTCCTTGAATTTGGTGACCACGCGGGTGACGTACTCCCCGACCTCATCGGCGATGACCTTGTGGCCCTTGAGCTTGCGTCCGAAGTTGGGGTCCAGGTTCATGGAACCACCGAGGTGGACCTGGAAACCCTCCACGCGGTTGCCGTCGGCATCGGTGACGGTCTGGCCCTTGAAGCCGATGTCGGCGACCTGGGTGCGGGCGCAGGAGTTCGGGCAGCCGTTGAGGGCGATCTTGATGGGGACGTCGAGGTCGCCGATGCGTTCCTCCAGCTCGTCGACAAGCTCGATGGCACGTGACTTGGTGGTGGCGTGCGCCAGCTTGCAGAACTCCAGGCCGGTGCAGGAGATGATGCCGCGGCGGAACTCCGACGGGGAGGAGTACAGGCCGACCTCATCCAGGTCGCGGGCGACCTCGGTGAGCTTCTCGCGCTCGATGTCGAGGAAGAGCAGCTCCTTGTCCGCGGTGGTGCGGATGCGGCTGATGCCGTGCTTCTCGGCGACATCGGCGATGGCGATGAGCTGCTCACCGGTGGTGTGCCCCACGGTCGGCTTCACACCGAGGTAGAACTTCCCATCCTTCTGCGGGTGGATGCCGATGTGGTCGCGGTAACCTGGATTGGTGGTGATCTCAGGCCCGTCGATGAGCGTGCGCTCGAGGTACTCGGTCTCAAGCACCTCACGGAACTTCTCGATCCCCCACTGCGCGACCAGGAACTTCAGACGCGCGCGGTTGCGCAGACGACGGAAACCATAGTCACGGAAGATACCGGCGACACCGGCCCAGACCTCGGGCACTTCATCGAGAGGGATCCAGGCACCCAGTGGCTGCGCGAGCATCGGGTTGGTGGACAGGCCACCACCGACGAAGCACTCGAAACCGACACCGTGCTCCGGGTGGACCGACGGCACGAAGGAGACATCCTGGATCTCGTGGGTGACATCCTGGCGGGCGTTACCGGTGATCGCGGACTTGAACTTACGCGGCAGGTTGTGGAACTCATCCCGGTCGAGGTAGCGCTCGCGGATGGCATCGATGGCGGGGGTGGCGTCGATAAGCTCCTCGGCGGCGACACCCGCAACGGGTGAGCCGAGGATGACGCGGGGAACGTCACCGCAGCCCAGCATGGTGGTCAGGCCGACCGACTCGAGTTTCTCCCAGATGGTAGGCACATCCTCGATGCGGATCCAGTGCAGCTGAATGTTCTGACGATCGGTGAAATCGGCGGTGGACCGGGCGTAATCACGGGAGATCTCACCGACGACGCGGAGTCGCTCCGGGGAGGCCTGGCCGCCGTCGAAGCGCACGCGCATCATGAAGAACTCATCCTGCAGCTCAGCGTCCGGGACCTGACCGGTCAGCTCACCGCCGAGGTCCTGTTTGCGCTGGGTGTAGATGCCGAGCCACTTGAAACGTGGCGCGATGTCATCCGGGTGGATGGAGGAGAAACCCTGCTTGGAGTAGATGTCGATGACCCGCTGCTTCACCTCGAAGGCAGCCTCATCCTGCTTGACCTCCTCGACGTGGTTGAGCGGCGCGGTGCCGTCGATCTTCCACTGCCCCTCGGGCTTGGGCTTGCGAGCCGGGCGGGCTGGCTTTGCTGCTTGTGCCGGCGCGGTTGTTGGCGACATGGTGTTCCTTGCTCCTGACAACGTGGTGCCCCACCGATCCTGTGGAGGCTGGTTCAACTTCTCTATCTGTCAGTGACTGAAGCTATACGTACCGATCTGTCTACAACAACCCTTAAATTCAGGATGTGTCGTGGATTTCACTTGAAAAAGCAGATTTAAATTGTTTTAGCTGGGGCTTTAAGGGTAGCTATAGTATGAATTGAATAGACTGGACGGTCTATATCTTGCAGAAATGATGAATTTAATCGGGAAAATGCTTTGCAGATCACGCCACTACTGTTAGCTTTACAGACCAAGCGGTCTATGGAGCTGTCTAATTGAATAGACAGAGTGGTCGGATCCCGCCGGCCCCACCACCGCATGACAATCCCCCAGAACACGCCCCCGCACCCTCGGGCACGAAAGGTTTCAAGCAGATGACCACCCCACTGCGCGTCGCCGTCATCGGCGCTGGCCCTGCCGGTATCTACGCATCCGATCTCCTCATCCGTAATGAGGAGCACGAGATCCACGTCGACCTCTTCGAGCAGATGCCCGCCCCCTTCGGCCTGATCCGCTACGGTGTCGCACCGGACCACCCACGCATCAAGGGCATCGTGAAGTCCCTGCACAACGTGCTGGACAAGCCACGCCTGCGCCTGCTGGGCAACATCACCATCGGCCGCGACATCACCGTCGACGAGCTGCGCGACTACTACGACGCCGTGGTGTTCTCCACCGGTGCCGTCCGCGACCGCGACCTGAACATCCCGGGCGTGGATGCCGAGGGCTCCTTCGGTGGCGCCGACTTCGTCGGTTTCTACGACGGCAACCCCCGCTTCCCCCGCGACTGGGACCTGTCCGCACGATCCGTCGCCGTGATCGGCGTGGGCAATGTCGGCCTGGACGTCGCCCGCATCCTGGCCAAGACCGGTGATGAGCTCAAGGTCACCGAGATCCCCGACAATGTCTACGAGAACCTGAAGCGCAACCAGGCGAAGGAGGTCCACATCTTCGGTCGCCGTGGACCTGCCCAGGTGAAGTTCACCCCGCAGGAGCTCAAGGAACTCGACCACTCCGACACCATCAACGTGGTTGTCGACCCCGAGGACATCGACTACGACGCCGCCTCCGAGGAGGCCCGCCGCTCCTCCAAGTCCCAGGACCTCGTCTGCCAGATCCTCGAGCAGTACGCCATCCGCGAACCGAAGGACGCCCCCCACACCCTGCAGATCCACCTCTTCGAAAACCCCGTGGAGATCCTGGAGAAGGACGGCCGCGTCGTGGGCCTGCGCACCGAACGCACCGAACTCGATGGCAACGGTGGGGTCAACGGCACCGGCAAATTCACCGAATGGCCAGTCCAGGCGGTCTACCGCACCGTCGGTTACAAGTCCGACGCCATCGAGGGCGTGCCTTTCGACGACCAGAAGCACGTCATCCCCAATGACGGCGGCCATGTCCTCCAGGCACCCGGCACCGATCCCGTCCCGGGCCTCTACGCCACCGGCTGGATCAAGCGCGGACCGATCGGTCTGATCGGCAACACCAAGTCCGACGCGAAGGAAACCACCGACATGCTCGTCGCCGACGCCGCCGCCGGCAAACTGGATGCACCGAAGTACACCGACCGCGATGCCATCGTCGAGCTTCTCGATGAGCGCAACATCCCCTACACCACCTGGGAAGGCTGGTACCGCCTCGACGCCGCCGAGCGCGCCCTCGGTGAGGCTGAAGGCCGCGAGCGCAAGAAGATCGTCGACTGGGAGGAAATGGTCAAGCACGCCCGCGAAGTGCCGGTGGTTGTCTAGGGCTGCTGTTGTTTCACGGTTCCGGGCGTCCGCAGGGGCATAGACGGTGACCTGTGAGCGCAGGGGTGCTCACAGGTCACCGTTTGCGGACTAAATCCCGCCCCACCAACCTGAAACCTACACAGACGGTGACCTGTGAGCGCAGGGGTGCTCACAGGTCACCGTTTGTTCCGGAGCCCCATGTCTAGACTGGATAACGTGGGTAAAGAGATCCTGAGGGTTGTTTGTCCTGCGCACGTCCCCAGCCGAGGCCCTGTGAAGTCCATAATCGCTGGTCCAGGGGGCGCCCCTTGCCAAGGTCGAGTTCGCGGCGGAGATCATGGATCCACCGGCCACTGGTGAAGGTCTCGGCTGTCACCCGGATCATGCGGGTGCCCAGATTCAGCAGGTCTTTTTCGCGGCGTCGCTCCTCCATCAGTGCCTGCTCGGTCGTCTGATCGGGGGAGCACCGGTACTTACCGCGGCCGTCGTATTCGACCAGGACCGATGAATCAGCGAACAACGCATCCGCGCGTCCGAGAAATCGCCCTGACTCATCGATGATCGATGCCTGCAGGTGCGGTGCGGGGAAACCGTTCTCCCACATCGCAACCCGCAGGGCAGATTCACGTGGGCTTTCCGAGGCGCCGTGAACCAGTAAGAGTAGATCCTTCAGGTTGCCCACCCCCTTGCAGCCGGTGAGGTGGGTTGCGTGTTCGCTCAACTGGGTCAGGGTGAACAAACCGTGATGCAGGCAGTGGTCAGCGGCGGTCACCGCATCAGCAAGTGGATGCCATCTCCCCAGGTCAAGGACGGTCTGGAGGGGTGTCGTCACGGATACGCCACGGTGGAGCTGGGGTGGTTGACCCGGGATGGAGGCCAGACGACGCATGCTGACCAAGTCGGTACGCAGCCCACCGTGCCCGTTCAACCGGGCCAGTTCCACCCGCCCCGGAATATCACCGTAGGGGATACCCCATATTGCGGCTGCTGCCTTGCCTACCAGGGTGTATTTGGGATAGCCATACCCTGTGGCGGCACACCGGAGCTGGAAGCGATCCCAGGGTTCGAGTGAGTCGAAGGTCGCGCGGGGGACGAAGATCCCCGGGGCCAGCTTGGATACCTGCCCGTCCCGGTGACGGCGGTAGATGTTTCGTCTTTTCGTTGTCGGCATCTCTGATGCCCTGATGAGTACCCCCATGCCTCTGAATCAACCAGTCCTGCGGAAAGGTCGCAAAAAGTTATCCACAGATGAGGTCGGAAACGCGGAAACACGGCGTAGCCTGTGAATAACTCGACAGCAGATCTGTACCCCACCTGGGGTGAAAGGCGTATCCTGAGATTCATGCTGACTTCGGATTCGGCCCATATCTCAGTCCTCGTGAATGCCAGACCCCATGATGTGTATGAGATCGCCCGTGATGTGAAGCGTCTGTCCCAGTGGGCGGCCGGCCTGGCCACCGGCAAAGTAGATGTCATGAACGATGATCTCGTTGTATTGCATGCCCCGATGGGCCCGGCACGCACCGAGTTCGTGCCCCGCAATGAGCTGGGCATCCTCGATCACACCGTCACCCTCTCTGATGGCATCTGCGCCTACAATCCCCTGCGTGTCACCCCGCATCCCTATGGGGCGGAGGTGACGTTCACCGTCCTGCGGCTTGACTCCACCGATGCCGAGTTTGAGAGGGACTGCCAGTTGGTCCGGGAGGATCTCCGCAGGTTGGCTCTGCTGGTGGAGGCTATCGCAGGCCAAAGCCAGCTTTTTCTAGCACGCGACGAACGAGCCGACGACTGGTTTTAATGATGATCTCCGCGCCGAGGCGGGAGACAAACTGGTGTGACCACAGCTGGTGCTGGCCATACCGGGAATAGTACGTGTTCAGGGCGGTGTCATAGGCGTCGACAAGCTCCGGGCGCGGCGCCCCGTAAACGTCCCAGTGCAGGACCGCCTCCTGCGGCAGGCGGGGTTGGATACCGGCGCGCTCGGTGGGATCGGGGTGGCCGATGGCCAGGCCGACCACCGGCACGACGTGTGTGGGCAGGTGGAGAAGTTCCTGGACGCGCTCCATGTCATTGCGCATCGACCCCAGATAGACCGTGCCCAGGCCCATCGACTCCGCCGCGATCGCCGCGTTCTGCGCCATGATGCCGGCATCCAGGAAACCCAGGCCAGCCTCGTCGAAATACTCCAGGGCACCGAGTTCCTTGCCGTCGCGCTCCGCAAGCAGCCGCGCGATGGAATGATCGATGCACCAGATCAGCACCACCGGTGCGGTCTCGATGTGGTTGAACATCTGCCGTCCGACGACCTGCAGTTCCTTCTTGATCCCCGCATCCTGCACCGCCACCACGGAAACGGTCTGCTTGTTGGAGGAACTCGGCGCGGACTGCGCGGCCGCCACGATGGTCCGGATCTGCTCCTCGCTGACAGTTTCATCGAGCCATCTGCGCACCGACCGGTGGCTGAGGATCACGTCGAGGGTGTCATTCCGCTCCCCCGGTTCCCAGTCGATCTCGGTTCCATACCTCGCGTTGAGAAGTTCCCGCGGGTTGTCTCTGCCGGTCATGGCGGATGGTCCTTTCCGGTTGTTGGTCTGCCCATCCAGGCTACCGATGGGAGTTGCCCACCCCGTGGATCAACCGGTCACCTCCACCATGAACCGCGCGATCTCCTCCGGATCCTCCAGGAAGTCCCGCAGCGCCCGGAACGCCGTGGTGTCCTCCACGTCCAGTCCGCGGTGGAAGCCGCCGTCGGCGGTGAATTCCCAGATCTCCGCGCCGGGGATCGCCACCAGGATCGGCGAGTGCGTTGCGACGACAACCTGTGCCCCGGCCTGTGCACACAGGTGGAGTTCGGCGAGCAGGGTGAGTTGGTGGATCGTCGACAAGCCGCTTTCGGGCTCGTCGAGCAGGTAGAGCCCATTGCCGGCGAACGCCTCCCGGACGATGTGCATGACGGATTCCCCGTGGGACATCCGGTGCAGGTTGGTCACCCCCGGCGCGTTGTTGCCGTATTCGCTGGCCACATTGAAGTGGGATTCGGCGCGCAGGAAATACCCTTCCATGGCACGTGGGCCCCTGGTCACCCCGGCGACAGCGCGCAGGGGGTTGTTGCGTCCCGTCGGCGGTGCGCCGAAGGGACCGCCCTGGTCATTGAAGCCACAACTGACGGCGATACCTTCCAGCAGTGTGGATTTACCCACCCCGTTCTCACCGGTGATGATGGTGATGGGCGCACGGAAATCAAGGGATCCGGCAGCGCGGAGTGCCCGGAACGCCGGAACCGCATACACCCACCCGTCCACATCACCGACGGGCTGGTCAAAGGCATAATAACGGCGGAGGAAGCCGGTCATGCACCCTCCCCGATCATGAACCGGGCGGTGCCGCGGGGATCGGCGACGAACTCGCGCGCAGCTCGGACGGATTCGGTGGCGTCGAAGGCCACGGTCTCCACACCACCTGCGGTGACCTCCCAGATCCGGGCCTCCGGGATGGCCAGCAGCACCGGCGAGTGGGTGGCCATGATGATCTGCGAACCGCGTCTGGCCAGGTGGTACAACCTGCCCAGCAGCTCCAGTTGACGCAGCACCGACAATCCCGCCTCCGGCTCATCGAGGAGGAACAGACCATTGTCGTGGAATCGCCGTTCAATCAGCGCCATGAGTCCCTGCCCGTGGCTCATCTCCAGCAGGTCATCCATCCGGGAGCTGCCCGGGGGCGCAGGATCCAGGTTTTCGTAGTACCTGGCGACGTTGAGATAGGACTCCCCACGCAGGAAGAACACATCGCGCGGGTTCTCCTGGCGGGACAGTGTCAGGACGGAGCCCAGCGGCGAGACGGATTCCCCCACGGTCTGGAACCGGGCGTGCCTCGACCCGCCCTCGGGGTTCGCGCGCATCCCCACCGCCAGGGCCTCGATGAGCGTGGATTTCCCCACCCCGTTCTCCCCGGTGATGACGGTGACCGGGGCCTGGAAACGCAGTGGTGAGGACCTCAGGGCCTGCACCACACCGAGGTCCCGCAGGTACGGGTCCAGGGAGTCCGGGTCATCATCAAGGCGTGCTGCGGTGAGGAACATAACCCCGATCCTCCCCCGTGGGGGTAATGGTGTCCACCCGCTGGTTTATGGTTACGTCCATGACCGCAGGGACCACAGAAACCACCCAGGCCGCAGCGCACCCGGCACGTAGGAAGGTGCTCGCCGGGTTGATGTTCGCCCAGATCATGATCGGCCTGTCCAACGGCATCACCCTGTCTATGGGCAGTCTGCTGGCCGCCTCCATGGCGGGTGTGGCCTGGGGTGGGTCGGCTGCAACCCTGACCACGATCGGTGCCGCCATCTGGGCGGTTCCGCTCGCGAGGATGGTGAGCAGGTATGACAGGCGGACGTCGCTAAGCACCGGGATGCTGCTGGGGGCGGTGGGTGCCGTGCTCGCGGTGATCGGCGCCCAGTTCGGGCTGTTCCCCGTCGTGCTGATCGCGTTCGTGTTCCTCGGCGCGATGAGCGCGGTGAATCTGCAGGCGCGGTTCGTGGCCACCGATGTCTCTGCGGAATCGACACGTGGGCGCGATCTGTCGCTGGTGGTGTGGTCCACCACGATCGGTGCGATTGTCGGCCCGAACCTGTTCACCCCCAGCGCCCGGTTCAGCGAGATGGTCGGCCTGGAGGTGCACGCCGGTGCGTATGTGCTCAGCCTCATCGGCCAGCTCATCGCCATCGCCGTCTGGTTGTTCACCCTGCCCAAGGGCCTGAAACCGGGTGTGAGCACCGCACCGGATGACAGTCCCGCCACGCTCACCCCGATGGCCCGGCGCGCAATCGCGTCGGTGGCCGTGGCGCATTTCTCCATGGTGGGCATCATGTCCATGACCGCCGTGCACATGCAGGGACACGGCGCGGGACTGACCATCATCGGTTTCACCATCAGCCTCCACGTGGCGGGCATGTACGCCCTGTCGCCGTTGTTCGGCATCCTCACCGACCGTGCCGGGCGTGGTGTCACCATCGGGCTGGGTTTCGGCATGCTCGCCGCCTCCGCGCTGCTGCTGGTGATCTGGCCGGAACCGCAGTGGTCGGTGATCGCCTCCCTGGTGCTGCTCGGCCTGGGCTGGAACTCGGCGCTGGTCGGTTCCTCCGCCATGCTTAACGACGCAACCCCCGCCCACCACCGTGCCCGTGCCCAGGGACGTTCCGACCTGACCATGAACCTCGCCGGCGCGGCCGGTGGCCTGCTGGGAGGCATTATCGTCGGCGCGGCGGGCATGCCGTATCTCGCCGGGCTGGTGCTGATCGTGGTGTTGGTGCAGTCGTTTCTGGTGCGTCCCCGTCGCGTCAATCGGAGCTAGTCATAGCGTCGATCCACGCGGAACTGCTGTTCGATGTTGGCGATGATCTTCATGGTGAATCCCACACCGAAAGCAGCAAATACAGTGCCCTCGCGGACTCCCTCCAATCCCCCGAGCAGGACCAGGGACAGCACCGTTGAGATGATCACCAGGCTCCAGTCGAAGATCATCTTGAGGGTGCTCACCCTCACGGGGGTCACCATCGCCAGCAGAGCCACCACACCATCAGCGGGGATGTAGGTGAACCTCGGCTTCATCTCGATGTGCACACCGAGCGCGATGATGACCACGCTGATCACCACATACACCCACTGCATCAGGTAGTTCCCCGGAGCCACCCAGGTGGTCAACGACATGGAGAAATCAATGAAGAAGCCGAAGAGGACTGCCGCCGGGATCTGCATCAGCTGAAAAAGTGGGAAGCGTTTCCGTGCGATGAGACTGATGAGGAGAGACAACGCCATCATCACCAGGTTGAAGATGATCGACAGGGTGCCCACCGACAACGGCAGGGCGAAGGACAACACCGTGGGAAGGGAGATCACCGGCCCGGTACCCAGATTCGCCCGGATGGAGATGGCGATACCGAACGCCATGATGAACATGCCGAGGGTGAACAACACAGCCCGCCTGATGGTGTGAACAACATTCCTGGAACTCATATGCGCGGGCAACCGATCCTTATCAAATTTAGCTATATGTATCTTTGATGATCATAGTCCTGACATAAGAATTGACATGTGAGGCCCGGAACGGACCGTATTGAGCGAAGAGCCCCCTGCGACCGGTGTGTGGTGTCCGTGACACACAGTTAGATAACAGAATCGTGAACAACACCTGTAGCGTTAGGAAACAACAGCTGTTTCACTGCTTTGAAGAAGAGGTGCCCCCATGCGGACTACCCGCCTGGCTATTGCCGGATCTGCCCTGACCCTTCTGATCGCCCTCACCGGCTGTCAGGCCCCGGAGTCGGAGCAGACCACCAGCACCCCGGTGAGCACCTCGACGACCACGTCGGTCACCGCATCGGAGCAGACTGGGAGCTCCGCATCATCAACCACCGCCACGACCTCCACCACGGTTGCTACGGACCCTGACAGCACTCTGGCAGTCGATGTCCTCAACGTCCTGGAGGTCAAGGGCCGTGCCCCGAAGACCGGATACAGCCGCGATGAGTTCGGTCCCGCCTGGGCGGATGTGGACCACAATGGTTGCGACACCCGCAATGACATCCTCAACCGTGACCTGGAGCAGGTGACCTACCGGGACAACACCCAGGACTGCGTGGTGCTCACCGGTGTGCTCAATGATCCGTACACCGCAACGCAGATCAACTTCCAGCGGGGGCAGGACACCTCCACCGCAGTGCAGATCGATCACGTCGTAGCCCTGTCGGATGCCTGGCAGAAGGGTGCGCAGCAGCTCACCGCCGACCAGCGCAGGGTGTTTTCCAATGATCCGTTGAACCTGCTCGCGGTGGACGGACCTGCCAACCAGCAGAAAGGTGACAGCGACGCAGCCTCCTGGCTACCCGCCAACAGGTCATTCCGCTGCGACTATGTCTCCCGCCAGATCGCGGTGAAACACCGCTATGATCTATGGGTGACTGCCGCGGAAAAGGACGCCATGGCACGCGTTCTCGACACCTGCCCCGGCCAGGAGGTGCCCACCGATGACACGGTCTATACCATCAACGTCACCAGCACGACCACGGTGGAACAGCCCGCGGTGGCCCCGGCGGCGGTAGCGCCGGCACCGGAAGCTCCTGCGCCTGCTCCGGAGGCCCCCGCCCCAGCCCCAGTACAGCCTGCTGTTGTGCCGCCAGCACCAGTGGCCCCGGTTGAAGCCATAGGCACCGACCCCCGGTTCCCCAACTGTAAAGAGGCCATCGCCGCCGGTTATGGCAACTACATCCAGGGTGTTAATCCCGAATACAACTGGTACCGCGACGGTGACGGCGACGGCATCAACTGCGAACGCTGACATTGAGCCACCTCATTGAGGTGGCTCTTCCTAGTTCTGCATAGTGACGGAGGGCTCGATCAAATCTGCGGGCCGGCCAGATTGTTTCGTCGATAGCCAGGCCCCCGGAACACCCCGTATCCCGTGCCGGATATGAATTTTTGTGATTCTAAACTTCCACGCCCTTGATATAGACATGTAAGTTCGTTTCTAATAGACAATTCTGTCTGCAATTTTCATAGTTGATGTCCTACCCATTCCGACCGGCACCAGCCCGCTTCGGGCATCCCCAGCCCGTCGAATGGCCCGCTGATATGGAATTTCCATTCCCGGGCACTACCCTGAACACGAGACGATAGCTTGGCTTAGACATGACCACGACAACCCGAACTTCGACGGATCCGCACCAAGAGATGACACCCCATATGGATGGTAACCAACCTCCGAACCCCACCACTTCCCCGCCTCCGCCCGGAAGTGCCGTTCCCGCACCGGGCGGAGCGGTGCCACCTACCGTGACAAACGGACCTACACCTCAGGCCCCTCCGGCCCCGGGCGCAGCAGTCCCGGCACCAGCAACTCCCATCCCTCCAGCGGCCCCAGGTAGCGCAATCCCCGCCCCGGGTGCGGTCACCCCGACCGCCGTGCCGACACCAGGCGCAGCAGTCCCGGCACCAGCAACTCCCACCCCTCCAGCCGCCCCAGGTAGCGCAATCCCCGCTCCAGGCGCAGCTACCCCGACGGCCGTGCCGACGCCGGGTTCTGCGATTCCCACGCCCGGTGCCGCTGTACCTGCACCGGGTGTGGCGACCCCCTCCGCGCCCGGCGCGTCGATCCCGACTCCGGGTGCCGCCATGCCCACTCCGGGCACAGCAACCCCCGCCCCTGGCGCAGCTGCTCCGGGTGCCACCATTCCGGGTTCAGCAGTGCCCGCACCCGGTGGAGCTCCGGCAGCGCCGGGGGCTCCAGCAGCTCCCGGCGCGGCAGCTCCGAGAACTCCTGCGCCGGGTGCCGCCATCCCAGGTGCAGTTGCCCCAGGTTCAGCAGTGCCCACGCCCGGTGCGATCAGCGCCCCGGGGGCCGCCCCACCCCCAGGCCTCCCTGCTCCCGGCCCCCCCGGCGCGCCAGGAGCCCCCGGTATTCCGGCTGCCCCCGGCGCTCCGGGTTCAGCAGCAGCCCCCGCGCCGACCTCAGTACCCAGGTCTGCCGCACCCGTCGCTGCCGACACTGACACCCGGCCCAAGGGTTCGACGGCGCTGAGGGTCGAGGAACTGAAGAAGCAGTTCTCACTCCGCTATAACCTGCTCAAACCCCTGACCAGGAAGCAGTGGTCCGGAACGGTCGGCATGTTCCTCCTCGCCGCAGTGGTGGTTGCCGCGATAGCGGTGGTCGCGGCGAAGTGGTTCCTCTCCACCGAGGTGGCCCAGGACTTCATCGCACGGTACCCGGGTAAGTACGACAATCCGGAGGGTGCCCCGGTGGGCATTCCTGGTTGGTTGGCATGGCAGCATTTCCTGAACATGTTCTTCCTGGTGCTGATCATCCGGACCGGTATCCAGATCAATCAGACGAGACGACCGAAGGGTTATTGGACACCGAAGCGCGGTGGCAAGAAGATATCACTGACCCTGTGGCTGCACCTGTCGCTCGATCTGTTGTGGGTGCTCAACGGAGTGGTGTTCTATGTATTGCTGTTCAGCACGGGTCAGTGGATGCGCATTGTGCCGACCAGCTGGGAGTTCATCCCCAATGCCGTCAGCGCGGGATTGCAGTACCTCTCCCTGGACTGGCCGACGGAAACCGGGTGGGTCAATTACAACAGTCTCCAGGAGCTGGCGTATTTCGCCGTCGTGTTTGTGGCCGCACCGCTGTCGATCGTCTCCGGTGTGCGGATGTCCGCCTACTGGCCGAAGGACAACAAGGTGCTCAATAGGATTCTGCCGATCGGGGTGGCCCGCGCCATCCACATGCCGGTGATGATCTTCTACATCGTGTTCACCGTCATCCATGTGTTCCTGGTGTTCGCCACGGGCGCGTTGCGGAATCTGAACCACATGTATGCCGGGCAGGATGCCACCAACTGGACGGGGTTCTGGCTCTTCGTCGCATCCCTGGTGGTCATCGCGGCGGGTCTGGTGGCGGCGCGGCCGTCGATCGTCGCGCCGATCGCAAAGCGTTTCGGCACCGTCACCGCACGCTGACCTCAACTCAATCACTGGCCGTGGCTGGACCCCTCGAGGTTCCGGCCACGGCTTTTGATCTTTCTCAGCCGTAAAACCCACCGGCGGGAAGCAGCATGCATTGCCTGTCCTTGCTGTCGGTATTTCCTGCTCAGGCATAGGCTTGGTGTTATAGCGCGTCCCCGCCTTTCCACCTCTTTCCGGAGCTGATGACCATGTCTGCCGCTGTTGCCCACCCCCTGCCCGAACCCCATGATTCCAGTCACCACAATCGGATGAATACGCTGCGTGCCGGGGTCCTGGGCGCCAATGACGGCATTGTGTCCGTGGCGGCGTTGTTACTCGGCGTGATCGCCACGGGTGCCAGTGACGTTGTGATCTTCGGCGCCGGCATCGCCTCCACCATTGCGGGTGCGGTGTCGATGGCGTTGGGTGAATACGTGTCGGTCTCGTCCCAGAAGGACACCGAGAAGGTCCTCATCGAGAAGGAACGGCGCGAGCTGGCGGAGGATCCGAAGGCGGAGCATGCGGAACTCGCCGGGATCCTGCAGTCCTACGGGATCTCGGATGAGACAGCCCACCGGGCAGCCACCGAGATCTCCAGCACGAATCCGTTGGCTGCGCATCTCCAGCTGGAATTGGGCATTGATGACAGTGAGCCCACCAAACCCATGGCGGCGGCGGCATCGTCAGCCATTGCATTCCTCCTGGGCGCACTGCTGCCCCTGCTGTCGGTATTCATCGCTCCTGAAGGGTGGACGGCGGTGGTGGTTTTCGTCGTCACGCTCATCACCCTGGCGCTGACGGGGGCGCTCTCCGCGCGCCTGGCCGGCACCTCGGTGCCGCGTGCCTGTGCCCGGTTGGTGATCGGAGGCGCCCTGGGGTTGGCGCTGACCTACGGCGTGGGTGCGTTGTTCGACATCACGGCCTGAACCGTGGCGAATCCTTGAAATGTGATATCACTTTCCTGTATTCTGATATCAGATTAATCTTCCACCCCAGCGCGCTTCCCGATTACCACCCGAAGGGATCGACACCATGAAGCAGGAACAGAATCTCCCCGACAACCCCGAAGAGACAACCCCCGTCGCCGTTGCCACCGAACCGGTGGGCAACGAGGGGACCCGCGTCCGCATCAAGGAACGGCCCGTATGGTCGCTGGGTGCAGGCCCGGCCGCGGTCGCACTCATCCTCCTGATCGCCGTGGTGATCGTTACGGTCATCACCGGCATCAACGCCATCAACACCCTGGATGCCACCGCCAGCACAGAGGGCCTGCCCGGCCTGATCGTCTCGGTCGTCATCTTCCTCATCGCCACCATCGTCCTGGCCACATCCATCAAGGTGGTCAGCCCCGGACACACCCTGACCACGCAGTTCTTCGGCCGTTACATCGGCACGCTGCGTCGCACGGGCCTGTCCTTCATCCCGCCGCTGACCGTGGCGAAGCGCGTGTCCATCCGCGTGCGCAACTTCGAAACCGATGAGGCCAAGGTCAACGACTACAACGGCAACCCCATCAACATCGCCGCCACCATCGTGTGGCAGGTCGCCGACACCTCCCAGGCCAGCTTCGCCGTCGAGGACTACGAGCAGTTCCTCACCCAGCAGGCGGAGTCGGCGCTGCGCCACGTCGCAACGCAGCACCCCTACGACGCGCCTGTCGACGGCCGTATCTCCCTGCGCGGCTCCACCGAGGAGGTCTCCCGCGAGCTTGCCGACGCGGTCGCCGAACGCGCCGCAGTCGCCGGCATCGAGATCATCGAGGCCCGCATCTCCTCCCTCAGCTACGCCCCGGAAATCGCCCAGGCCATGCTGCAGCGCCAGCAGGCATCAGCGATTGTCGACGCCCGCGAAACCATCGTCGAAGGCGCCGTCACCATGGTCGAGTCCGCCCTCGACCAGCTGCAGCAGCGCGACATCGTGGACCTGGATCCCGAGCGCCGCGCGGCCATGGTCTCCAACCTGCTGGTGGTGCTGTGCTCCGACACCAATGCGCAGCCGATCGTCAACGCCGGCAGCCTGTACCACTAAGGCCATGGCCCGCAAACAGGTGCCGCTGCGCCTCGACCCCGCGGTCTATGAGGCGATCGCACGCTGGGCCGGCGACGAGGCCCGCAGCACCAATGCCCAGATTGAAATGATGCTCCGGGATCAGCTGCGCCGCGCAGGTCGGCTCCCGAAGAACATCGGCGAGATCCCGAAACCGGGTCGGCCGAAGGAGCAGCCATGAGCACCGTCACCGGCGCGGACGGGCTGGCACGCCCACCCTGGGCGGCCACCGATCCCCTGCTCCGGGACTATTACGACACCGAATGGGGCATGCCCGTCCGTGATGAACAGGGACTCTTCGAACGGCTCTCCCTGGAGGCCTTCCAGTCCGGCCTGTCCTGGGCGACAATCCTGCGCAAGCGCCCCGCCTTCCGCGCCGCCTTCTGCGATTTCGACCCGGAGGAGGTGGCCGGGTTCGGTGAGGCTCGCGTCGAGAAGCTTCTCGACGACCCGAGCATCATCCGCAACGAGCGCAAGATCCGCGCCACCATCACCAATGCGCAGGCCACCCTCCGCCTGCGCGACAAGGGTGGCCTGGTCGATTTCGTCTGGGCTTTCCAACCATCCGAGACCCCACGGCCCCGGAGCATGGAGGAGGTACCCACCCAATCCGCCGAATCCCGGGCACTGGCGGCGGCCCTGAAGCGGGAGGGGTTCACTTTCGTGGGACCCACCACCATGTTCGCACTCATGGAGGCCATCGGGATGGTGGACACCCACCTGCTGTCCAGCCACCGCCGGGGCAGTTCCGGGGCCTGGCCGGGGTGAGTGGTGTAGTTGTTGGCCTGTACGCACGAGGTTGCACTGTGACCAACAACTGCACCCAAAAACCGCACTCAGCCCAGGTAAAACCCCTCAGCTGTTGGCCTGTGCGCACGAGGTTGCACTGAGACCAACAACTGCACCAGAAAACAGCCCCCACCCCGCCCGAACCCACACAGCTGTTGGCCTGTGAGCGCCATCGTGCTCACAGGCCAACAGATTCCCCCGTCCAGCTATCAGATCTACGAGATCAGCCAGTCATTCGGGGAGAAGAGCTCGAAGCGGATCTCTCGGGGCTGCTCCTCCAGGTTTTCCAGCTGGCCGCGGACATTCTGCAGGAATTCGTTGCCACCGCAGAGGTAGACGGAGGCATCGGAGGGGATGTGGCCGGCAACGTTGAGCCACTGGTCGGCATCGCGGTAGAAGGTGTAGAGGGCACCGTTGGCCAGGCCCCCGACCAGCGCGACCATCTCCTCACGCTGGGCGTGATCCTTCTCGGACTGGTCGGCGTGCAGGACGGTGACGTGGCGGTCGGCGGCGACCTGGTTGAGCATGCCCACCATCGGGGTGGAGCCGATGCCCTGGGAGATGAGGACCACCGGGTTGACATCATCGTTCATGACCAGGTCACCGGCGGCGACGCTGGCCTCGATGGTGTCGCCGACCTCCACGTTGTCCCGCAGGAAGGTGGAGACCTCACCGTTGTCCTCCACGGCGATGCGGTACTGGCTGTCGGTGCCGCTGAGCAGTGAGTACTGGCGGAGTTGGCGTGCGCCGTCGGGAAGCTTTACGCCGATGGAGGTGTACTGGCCCGGCGCCGGGGTGACGAGGTCGCCTTCGAAGGTGTACTCCCAGACCTTGTCGCTGAGCTGCTTCTTACCAGTGACGGTGACGTGGCGGAACACATCACCCGGGGCGAGGTCGTTGGAGGCATAGAGGTCGCTCTCCAGGTCGATGAGGACGTTGGCCATGAGCCAGTAGACGGCATCCCAGGCCTCGGCGACCGGTGGGGTGACCACGTCTGCGCCGAGCACCTCGACGATGGCGCCGAACAGGTGCTCATGGACGATGTTGTACTGGTCGGCGGTGATGCCGAGGGAGACGTGCTTGTGGCCGATGCGGGCGAGCATGTCCACGGGGTCCGGTGCCTCTGGATCAACAAGCATGGTGGCGAAGGTTGCGATGGAGGCGGCCAGTGCCTTCTGCTGATCACCCTGCTTCTGGTTGGCGCGGTTGAAGGTGCTGCGGAGCAGTTCCGGGTGCGCGGTGAACATCCGGTTGTAGAAGACGGGGGTGATGTCGTTGATCTTGCTGCCGACCAGGGGCAGGGTCGCCTTGATCATCTCGGCGTGGGCTTCGGACAGCCTGCTGCGGTCGGTCAAGGGCTTGGTCGAGACGATCACGGTGGAACCTCCGGGGTAGGAATTCTGGGGAGTGGGGCGGGAAACCCCGATCAATTAACTACGGCCAAACTCTAACTAATTAACCCCGCCCCCGGGGAACAACTACAACTTTCGGATGACTACAGGCTTTCCCGCCAGGCCGATTTAATCTATTTTTTAAAACCCGAAATATCCGGGTCAAATACGCCTGATGGCATGAATAACCACGGATGCCCATCACCACCCCCGCTCCCCACACCCCAATCGGCACCAACACACCTCCCCAATCCCGAAAACCAACACGGCCCCGACCCCGATCCGCACGGGCACCACAGGTCATCGCAGACAATCTCGGGGAAGTTCCCGATTCCGAATGTCCACCCATCGCACTAGTGTTGGGGACATGGGTAGACAGTTTCCGGGAGATCCGCATGTCCGTGTCAGCGACAGTGAGCGTTCGGCGGCTCTTGCAGCCCTGGGTCAGTTCTATGCAGAGGGGCGCCTGTCCATGGAGGAGACGGATGAACGCTGCTCCGCGGTCGCAGCGGCCACAACCCGCGAGGACCTGAACAAACTCTTCATCGATCTCCCCCAGCGGGAGATCGCGGTGGCTGCCGGACAGGAGATGACCTACACCGCCAGTGAGGTCAATGAGCTGCACCGGAAGGGTGCCCGCCCCCGCGCCGGCATCCTCGGACTCACAACCGTCGGGGCCATCACCGGCACCGCCGCACTGGCCAGCACCACCCCGTTCGCCGCGGTGCTCCTCGCCCTCATCCCCATCGTGTTCATCCTCCTCTACGTGATGAAGGTCGGCCCGGCCGAGTGGTATGCACCGAGCGCCCGCCAGCTGGAACGCGAACGCCTGGCGGAGCTGCGCAAGGAGGAGAAGATCCGCGCCGCTGAACTGCGTGCCCAGCGCAAGGAGCTGACCGGCAAGATCACCAACCGCGCGCTCAAGGCCGCGGAGGATGCGCTGAACAACAGGCGGAAATAAAACCACCACCCTCTTTGTTGATCTATAAACAAACTGGCCCGGGGGTCCCAGCGGACCCCGGGGGCCACGCACAATTCCCCAACAAAGACGAAAAGGTGTTCTTCTCGATGACGCAGCCCCAGATCAAAACCCAGACGGTCGCTGTCCTCGGCGCAGGTCGCGTTGGTTCCTCCGTGGCCCGGGCAGCTGTTGCCGCAGGTTACATGGTGCGGGTGGCAGGTTCCGGACCCGTGGACAAGATCGCCCTCACCGCGGAGATCCTCATGCCCGGCGCCACCCCGATGACCGCCGCGGATGCGGTGGAGGGCGCGGATCTTGTCATTCTGGCGGTGCCCCTGCACAAGTACCCGTCGGTTGATGCGGGCTCGCTGCGCGGGAAGGTGGTCATTGACACCATGAACCACTGGGTCCCGGTCAATGGCCCGATGGAGGAGCTCGACAGTGATGAACGTTCCACCTCCGAGGTCATCGCGGAGCATTTCCAGGGTGCACGTCTGGTGAAATCCCTCAACCACATCGGTTATCACGAGCTTGAGCAGGACGCCGCCCACGAGGGTGAGCGTCGGGCACTGGGGTACGCCACCGATGATGAGGAGGCCGGTGGGGTGGTCGCGGAGTTCATCGACCGCATCGGTTTCGACCCGGTCAACATCGGCCCCCTGGCCAATGGTCGCATCCTCGAACCCGGCCAGGAGGCGTTCGGGGTGTGGCTCACCGCCGCCGACCTCCGTGAGCTCGCCATGAGCCGACGTTAAAGATGCTTGTCGACGCCCTCCCCGACACCAACGGGGTGGGTGATCAGCGGTTTACTTTCAACTGCTGCAACAAAGTGGCAACATATACCGGGTGACTACCAAAAAGCGCAACACCTCAGAGACCACCGACACCGCCCCGAAGGCAGTGGGCGCGGATCAGGCAGCGCGTCCGGTTCGGCGGACCACCCGCCGCATCTTCGATCAGTCGGAGAAGATGAAGGACGTGCTGTACGAGATCCGTGGCCCGGTGGCCGCGGAGGCGGAACGCATGGAGCTTGATGGGCACAATATCCTCAAGCTCAACACCGGCAACCCGGCCGTCTTCGGGTTCGATGCCCCCGATGTGATCATGCGTGACATGATCGCCGCCCTGCCCACCTCCCAGGGGTATTCGACCTCCAAGGGCATCATCCCCGCACGTCGTGCCGTGGTGACCCGCTATGAGGTCATCCCGGACTTCCCCAACTTCGACGTCGATGATGTCTTCCTGGGCAATGGTGTCTCCGAGTTGATCACCATGACCATGCAGGCACTGCTCAACGACGGCGATGAGGTTCTCATCCCGGCACCGGACTACCCGCTGTGGACCGCCGCGACCTCCCTGTCCGGTGGCAAACCGGTGCACTACCTCTGTGATGAGGACAATGAGTGGAACCCCTCCATCGAGGACATCCGCTCCAAGATCACCGAGAAGACCAAGGCCATCGTGGTGATCAACCCCAACAACCCGACCGGGGCTGTCTACTCCCGCAAGGTTCTGCAGGAGATCGCGGACATCGCCCGCGAATACGATCTGCTGGTGCTCGCCGATGAGATCTACGACCGCATTCTCTACGACGATGCCCAGCACATCAACATGGCCACCCTGTGCCCGGACCTGATGTGCATCACCTACAACGGCCTGTCCAAGGCCTACCGTGTCGCAGGCTACCGCGCCGGCTGGATGATCATCACTGGCCCCAAGCGTTATGCCAAGGGCTTCATCGACGGCCTGGAGCTGCTCGCCGGCACCCGCCTGTGCCCGAATGTCCCGGCGCAGCACGGCATCCAGGTGGCCCTCGGTGGCCGGCAGTCCATCTACGGGCTCACCGGTGAAGGCGGACGCCTGCTCAACCAGCGTAATGTCGCCTGGCAGAAACTCAACGAGATCCCCGGTGTCAGCTGCTACAAGCCGATGGGTGCGCTCTACGCCTTCCCGCGCCTGGATCCGAATGTCTATGAGATCCACGACGACACCCAGCTGATGCTCGATATCCTGCGTTCAGAGAAGATCCTCCTGGTGCAGGGCACCGGCTTCAACTGGCCCCACCATGACCACTTCCGCGTGGTCACCCTGCCGTGGGCATCCCAGTTGGAAAACGCCATCGAGCGACTGGGCAACTTCCTGGTCAGCTACAAACAGTAGAACACCCCACATAGTGACAAGGCCCCGCCGAAACCGGCGGGGCCTTTGTGCTGCGGGATCTAGACGTTGCGGCCCAGCGCGTGGATCGTCCAGCCGGCGTCCTTCCACGCCTGGACATCCAGAACGTTACGGCCGTCGAGAATCACCGGTTGCGCAACAAGCGCAGCGGATGCCACGGGATCCAGGTCGCGGAATTCCTGCCATTCGGTGGCCAGCACCACCACATCGGCATCCTCGAGGGCCTCCTGGACACTGTCGACGTACCCGAGGGTCGGGAACACCTTGCGTGCATTGTCCATGGCCTGCGGGTCATAGACCGACACGGCCGCACCCTGCAGGGACAGGGAACCGGCCACCGACAGCGCCGGGGAGTCACGGACATCATCGGAGTTCGGTTTGAAGGCGGCACCCAGGACGGTGACCCGCTTGCCCAGCAGGGATCCGCCACAGACCTCACGGGCCAGCTGGACCATCCGGTCACGACGGCGCATGTTGATGGAATCCACCTCCCGGAGGAAGGTCAGTGCCTGGTCGGTGCCCAGTTCACCGGCACGCGCCATGAAGGCACGGATGTCCTTGGGCAGGCAGCCTCCGCCGAAGCCGAGGCCGGCGCC